>CAZYSQ010000011.1:0-36336 GCA_964649865.1 uncultured Acholeplasmataceae bacterium | reverse complement strand
TAAGTTTGATGCTCAAATTAAAGATGGGGTTGCTAAAGTAGTTATTACTGATTTAGGAAACATTAGTTATGGTATTCAATTTTACCAACAAAATAGAGTAATTACACAAGGTCAAAAATACAAAGTTACTTTTAAAGCTAAAGCAGACATCGCAAGACCAATTATGGTTGCTTTAGAAGAAGGAACAAGTAGAAGATTTGATGAAATTGTTCATATTACAACAGAATGGGCAACTTATGAAGTTTATATTGACCATTTTATGACTGGTTATAATAATGGTAAATTTGCTTTCTTTATGGGCGATATTGGTGATAATTCAGTTCCAACTACTGTTTATTTAGATGATATTAAAGTAGTTACAGTAGATGAAATACCAAACAATAAAGCACCACAATTATATGGCGTTGTTGATTTCTTAGTGTTAAAAGGATCAGCGTTTAATCCTCTTGCTGGAATTTCTATAATAGATGATATTGATGTAGACTTAGTATTAGACGATATTGAAGTTATAGGAATAGTTGATGTTAATACAGTTGGTGAATATAATTTAACTTATAAATTAAAAGATAGTGGAAATAATGAAGCAGTTTACGAAAGAAAAATTACAGTTGTTGATTTAGCAGAGATGCCAGCAAATACATTTGAAATAATTAATGGTGATTTTGAAACTGAACAATTAACACCAACTCCACAACCAGCAACAACAGGCTGGGGCTGGCATGGTGCTGGAACGTTTACAATTGAAATTAAAGATGGTGTAGCAACAGTAGCAGTTACTGGAATTGGCACAGTTCCTCATGGCGTTCAATTTTATTTACAAAATAGAGTTATCGTTGGTGGAGCAACCTATAAGTTAACATTTAAAGCTAAAGCACTAGATAATACACCTTTAAGAGTTTCATTAGAAGCTAATACCGATGTTAGATTTTTTGAAGTAGTAGATATTACTACAGATTGGGTTACTTATGAAGTTATTATAACTCCAAGTGGTGGTGGTTTTGCTAATGGTAAGTTTGGTTTATTTATGGGTAAAGTTACTGATGACAGTGTTCCTACTACTTTTTACTTAGATGATATTAGTGTAGAGTTAATTGGTATTAAAGAAGATAAAGATGCACCAATGATTTTTGCTAAACCAGCAGAAGTTGAATTAGGTAAAGAATTCGATCCACTTGAGGGAGTTACTATCTTTGATTTAGTTGATAAATCATTAACTAAACAAGATTTAGTTATTACTGGTACTGTTGATACAATGGTAGCAGGTGAATATACTTTAACTTATAAATTAACTGATGCTTCAGGAAATGAAGCAACACTAGAAAGAACAGTTACTGTATTAGAAGGATTAATGCCTTCAACTTGGGAAATTGTTAATGGTGATTTTGAAACCGAACAATTAACACCAACTCCACAACCGGCAGAAACTGGCTGGGGTTGGCATGGTGCTTCTACATTTACTATTGAAATTAAAGACGGAATAGCTACAATTGATGTTCAAACTTTATCTACTGTTCCACATGGCGTTCAATTTTATTTACAAAATAGAGTGATTACTAAAAATCAAATATATAAATTAACATTTGATGCTAAAGCTGATGATGCAAGACCAATTATGGTTGCTTTAGAACAAGGTACAACGAGAAGATATGATGAAATTGTTAATATTACAACTACATGGGAAACATATGAACTTTATATAGTTTATAGTGGCGCTTCATTTACAAATGGTAAGTTTGCTTTCTTTATGGGACTTGTTGGCGATAATTCAGTGCCTACTAAAGTTTACTTAGATAATATTAGTGTTGTAAGTGTTGAAGAATTAGAAGATAATGTTAAACCACAAATATTTGGTTTATATGAGTTAAACATTAAACAAGGAAGTACTTTTGATGCGTTAGCCGGTTTAACTGTAAGAGATGATCAAGATAAAACTTTAACAGTTAATGATATTGAAGTTGTTGGTAGTTTTGATACAAGCGTTTTAGGCCCACAAACAGTTACTTTAAAAATTAAAGATGCTTCAGGCAATGAAAACACATATCAAAGAGCAATCAATGTTGTTTTGGAAAGTGAACTTCCAGCTAACACATTTATACTAGCTAATGGCGATTTTTCAACTGATCAATCTGAGCCAGATCAAGCAATGTGGAGATGGCAAAAAAGTGGAGATCCAGCAGCGGCTGGTGAGTTTACCGCAAGCATTGCAGATGGTAAAGCAACCATTAACGTTACTGCTTTAGGTACTGTTCCACACGGAGTTCAGTTTAACCAATTTGACCGTTCAATTGCAGCTAATTCAGTTTACTTACTTAAATTTAAGGCTAAAGCTAGTGCTGCGACACCAATTAGAATTTCTTTAGAAGCAGGAACAGAAGTTAGAGACTTCCGTGTTGTTGACTTAACAGATGATTGGGTAGAATATGAAGTAGTATTAATGCCTTCAGGCGCAAGTTTTACTAATGGCAAATTAGGATTTTTCCTAGGAAAAGTTAATGAAAACAGTGTGCCAGCAACTTTTGAGTTTGAATATATTGAAGTTGAATTAATTGGAGTTAGAAATTAAAGTTAGTAAAAAATCTTTAAAAATAGTGTAAAAGACCATTTTATGTGGTCTTTTTCCATTTTTTACTTGCTTAAAGTTATGTTATAATTAATAGTAACAATGGAGGCAGTTATGAAATATGAATATATTGGTAAATCAAACTTAAAAGCGTCTAGACTAGCTTTAGGTTTGATGAGATTAAACACAAAAACAGTTAATGAAGCTAAAGAAATTATTAAAACAGCACTAGCATCGGGAATCAATTTTTTTGATCATGCAGATATTTATGGTGATGGTGAATGTGAGATTATTTTTGGCAAAGCAATTAAAGAGTTAAATATTAATAGAAGTGATTATTATCTACAGTCAAAAGTAGGAATTAGACCTTGGTTTAGTTATGATTTCTCAAAAGAACATATTTTAAAAAGTGTTGATGAGATTCTTATAAGATTAGATACTCCTTATCTTGATTCTTTATTGCTACACCGCCCTGATATGCTTTGGGAACCTGAAGAGATTAAAGAAGCATTTGAGATTTTAAAGTCATCAGGTAAGGTGAGAAACTTTGGGGTTTCTAATATGAATCAAGATCAAATTTCGTATCTTCAGTCAAAACTTGATTTCCCTATTATTGCTAATCAACTACAATTTTCAATTATGCATGCAGATTTAGTTAGTAATAGCGTTTATGTAAATACAAATCTTAAAAAAGAAGGCTATCATGCAATTGGCTTAATTGATTATTTAAGAGAACATAATATTACAATTCAAGCATGGAGTCCCTTTCAGTATGGTTTTTTTGAAGGAGTTTTCGTAGATAATGAAAAGTTTCCTAAACTAAATGAAACATTAGAAAAAATTGCTAAAAAATACGGGGTAACTAAAACTTCTATTAGTGTTGCATGGATAAATAGGCACCCTGCTAAAATTCAAACTATTGTTGGCACAATGACGCCATCAAGAATTAAAGAATGTGCGCAAGGAATTGATATTAATTTAACTAAAGAAGAGTGGTATGAAATTTATTTAGCGAGTGGAAATAAATTAATTTAAGGAGATAATTATGGAAAAGAAAGTATTAAAAAGAAGTGAAGTAAAACTAGAAGAAACTTGGGATTTATCAAGGCTTTATCAAACAGAAGAGTTATATTTAGCTGATGTAAGTAAATTAGTAAATTTAGTTAAAGAGTTTAAACTAAATTATGAAGGTAAAATAAATGATGAAAAAGTTTTAATTAATTCTTTAGATGATTATCAAGAATTAATGAAACTATTTACTTATACAAGTACATACCAAAGTCTTCATTCAAGTGTTGATCAAACTAATTTAGCTAATATCGAAAGACAAGGTAAATATGCTATGCTTTCAAGCGAACTACAAAAAGATTTAACTTTTTATTATAGTAGTTTGCTAGATTTAAGTGACGATATTTTAAATAAAGCAATTACTTTAAATGGTGATTATAAAGGATATTTAGAAGATGTTATACTAGAGAAAAAACATAGAATAGAACCAGTTGTAGAAAAAGCTTTAGCGGAGTTTAATCAAGTCTTAAACGCTCCTTATGCTAACTATAATTTATTTAAGTTTGCAGATATGAAATTTAATGAGTTTGTTGTTGATGGTAATGGCCATGCACAGTCATTTACATTATTTGAAAATGAGTGGCAATTTGATGTAAGAACTAATTTAAGAAGACCTGCTTTTGAAAGCTTTTATAATACTTTATCACTATATGAAAATGGGTTAGCGAATAACTATAAAACACATGTTTTAAAAGAAAAAGCGTATGCTAATTTAAAGGGTTATGAAAGTGTAATTGACTACTTACTTGTTAATCAAAAAGTAAGTGCTGATATGTATCATCGCCAAATTGATTTAATAATGAAACATTTAAGTGGACCAATGCGTAAATTTGCAAAACTGCTACAAGAAATTCATGGTTTAGACGAAATGACTTATGCTGATTTAAACTTACCTGTTGATGAAGGTTTTGAACCAAACATAACTGTTAAAGAAGCTAAAGATTACTCTGTTAATGCTTTAAGTGTCTTAGGTGAAGAATATCAAGAAATGGTTAAAAGAGCCTTTGATGAAAGATGGATAGATTTCCCTCAAAATTTAGGTAAATCAACTGGTGGTTTTTGCTCAAGTCCATATAGAAAGGGATCTTATATTTTAATTAATTGGAATAGTAGAATGAATGAAGCGTTTGTTTTAGCTCATGAATTAGGACATGCAGGACATTTTTATTTTGCCTCAGAAAACCAAACTTTACTTAATATTAGAACTAGTATGTATTTTATTGAAGCACCATCAACATTTAATGAACTTGTAATGGCTGAATACTTAAGTAAAGATGGAAATGATTTAAGATTTAGAAGATGGATTTTAGCTAACTTAATTTCTAGAACTTATTACCATAATTTTGTAACTCATTTACTTGAAGGAGCCTATCAAAGAGAGGTTTATAAATATGTAGATAGTAATAAACCGCTCAATGCACACGTTCTTAAAAACTTGAAACTAGGAGTTTTAAGAGAGTTTTGGGGAAGTGAAGTTTTAATACCTGATTATGCTGGTTTAACATGGATGAGACAACCACACTATTTTATGGGATTATACCCTTATACTTATAGCGCTGGATTAACAGTTTCAACTTTAGCATTTAATAAAATAAAAGAAAACGAATTAACATATAATGATTGGTTAAATGTTTTAAAAGCTGGCGGTACTAAAACACCACTTGAGCTAGCTAAAATGGTAGATATTGATTTAAGTACTGAAAAACCACTTTTAGATACAATTAAAATAATAAGTGATATTATTGATGAAATAGTTGATATTACTAATAAACTTAATAAAAAATAATTAATGATTAAAAAAATAATTTATAGCATCTTAATTACAATTGTAGTTGTAAGTATCACTATCGGTACACTTGCTTTTCAAATTAAAAAAAGAAATATTCAAGTTTATGAAAATTTTCTTAACGAAGCAAGCAGTGGTAATTATGATAATTTCTTTAAAATCCAAACAAAATATTATAAAAAAGTTGATAGTATTACAAATGAAAATTATGAGATAGATGTTCATTTGTTAATTACTGGAGTAAACGATTTTAAAACGATAATGATTATTGTAAAACCTTTAAAAGAAATTAACTATGCTTCTAAAATTGATGATAGAAACGATCAAACTAAAGCGCTCATTTATAATAATGGGCTTTTAGTTTACGATTCTAAAGATATAAACAACTATAGCGATGTGGCAATCTCTTATGGACTAAACAAAATATCATTTTATTATTATCAGTTTACCTTAAATGATCTTAATAATTTTGACGTTAATCTATTTGATTATGATAATAATGAAATAATTAATGAATTTATTGAAATAACGCAATTTAGCGACTTCAGCAGCTTCAACAAAGGTTTTACTAATGAAGAATATTATGAACTCATTAAAAGCGATAAAACCTATTTAAATACTGTTTATATTGTCTTTGCGATAAGTTTCACAATTGGTATGGGAGTAATTATTTTCTTATTTAGAAAAAAAATGATGTAAGCCTTTACAAACAATAATTTTATATGTATAATAGCTTTAAGGAAACCGGTTTTCATTGGAGGGATTGAATTGCTGGTAAAAAAAGTTATTAATAAAAACGAAGGGTTTTATTTTCCTTTATATAATAAGTATCTTAAATCATCAATAACGCCAAACTTATTAGGTGATTTAAAAAAAGATTATCACAGTTACTTACTAAAACCAGTAAGCGAGCGTGATCTTTTTGAATCTTATGGGAGACACGTTATTTTTTATATAGATGATTTTCCTTACTATTTAAGTGGCAAAGGATTTAACCAACAAAATGATGTTTTAGAAGTTTCTTATAAAGCTTCTAGTCAACATATTATAAGAAAAAACGAAAAATACGTAATTGAAATAGACTCCTTTATTCCTTTAAATGATCCAATTGAGCTACATCAAGTAAGTTACACAAACATAACTAATAAAGCGCAAAAATTTAAAGTAATAACTGCGACGCCTTTTTACGGTAGAAGCGCCAATAACATTTTCGACCACCGTCATGTGACGTCTCTTTTAAATCAAATTACAGTAATTGAAAAAGGGGTTTTATTAAAGCCAACACTTTCATTTGATGAAAGAGGCCACTTAAAAAATGATTTGACATACGGTTTTTATAGTAATAGCCCTGATTTAAAGGTAGATGGATATTATCCTTTATATGACGACTTTATTGCTGGTGGATCATTACTATATCCGAAAGGTTTAAATAAAAAATATCAAGTTGGTGATCATATAAATGGATATGAGGCAGTTGGTGGAATAAGCTATCAAGAAATATTAATTAAACCAAATCAAAAAATAACTTTCTATTTAGGCTACTCAATTTCAGAAAAAGAAAATGATTTTATTAAGTATTTAAATAAAGAAACATTCAATAAATTATTAATAGATAATAACAATTATTATAATTCTTTATTGGATGAAATGAAGATAACGTTAAAAGATGAAAAAACAACAGACTTTTTAAGATTTGTGCCACTTCAACCAACATTAAGAAGAATATTTGGAAACTCTTATTTGCCACACCATGACTATGGTAAAGGCGGTAAAGGCTGGAGAGATTTGTTTCAAGATTTACTATATTTGATATTTATTTATGATGAAAGTGTTAAAAACATTTTAATTAATAACTTTAAAGGTGTACGAGTAGATGGAACAAATGCGACAATAATTGGTGAAAAACTAGGCGAATTTAAAGCAGACCGTAATAATATTACTAGAGTTTGGAGCGATCATGCTTGTTGGCCTTTATATACACTAGATAAATATATTAACTATTTTAACGACTACGACATTTTAATGCATAATATAACGTACTTTGAGGATAAATTTACACATTATACAAGGAAAACAAAAAATGAATATGCATTTAATAATATTTTAAACAACAAAGGAAAACCATATTTAGGTACCGTTTTAGAACACTTGCTTGTTCAAAATATTGTAGGAAGTTTACAAATTGGAGAAAAAGGGTTTATAAAATTAGCTGATGCTGATTGGAATGATGGGCTTGATATGGCCAATCACAAAGGTGAAACGATTGCATTTACTAATTTTTATATAAATAATTTAAAAATATTAGTTAACTACTTAAAAAGATATGAAAAAATTACTATTTTTGAATCTCTAGGTAAATTAATATTAAGTATGGATTTTAACAATATCGAAGGTTATTTTAATAGTGTAGCAAATTTTGATGAAGTCAAAGTATCTTATAGTACTGATGCTTTAATTAAGTCAATCAATAGTCATATTGACTATTTGACTAATAAAATTAAAAATGACGCTTTTATGAGTAATGGAGCACTTCAGTCTTATATAGATGACGATGGTAATTATCTAGATGAAAATACTGTTAGTTTGACTGGGCAAGCGATGGCCTTGCTTCATGAAACTGTTAGTAAAAGTGAAGCTGAAACGATTGCTAAAATAACTAAAAAGCATTTATTTGATGAAAAAGTTGGAGGTTATCGTTTAAACGAAAACTACCATGAAATTAAAATGAACATGGGAAGAGCTTACGGCTTTGCATATGGACATAAAGAAAACGGATCAGTATTTTCACATATGACTTTAATGTATTTGTCAGGACTTTATAATTATGGGTTAGTCAGTGAAGCAAATGAAGGATTATATGCTTTAATAAACCGATCTATTGATGGCTCATCGATGACGCCTTTAGGAATTCCTGAGTATTTTAATGACTTAGGCATCGGTAAATACTTTTATTTGACTGGTTCAGCAACTTGGCTTTTAAAAGTGATTAAAGAAGATCTTTTTGGAATTAAAATGAAAGATGGAAAATGTTATTTAGAACCTAAGTTAATGGCTACTGATTTTAAAAATGGTAAAGCAATTTTTGAATCAAAATTATTTAATAATGAAATTACATTTGTTTTTGAAAATCCTAACAATTTAAATTTTGGAGAATATAAAATTAAATTAATTGCGGATGGAAAAGAAATAGAAAACGGATTTAATGACATTTATAAAGAAGTTAAAATTTTATTAATAAATAAATAAATAAATAAAATATATTACAAAATATGGAGGAAGAAAATGTATAAACTTGTTTGGGAAGATGATTTTAATATAGATGGTAAAGTTAATGAAGATATATGGAATATAACTTACAGCGGTAGTGGAAATGGAAATGATGAAAAACAATTTTATACTAATAGATTAGATAATGTTTTTTGTAAAGATTCACTACTTCACTTGGTTGCCAAAAAGGAAGATTTCGAAGAAAAACACTATACTAGCGGTAAAATTACAACTTTTGGTAAAAAAAGTATTAAGTATGGAAAGATAGAAATCTTAGCAAAATTGCCTAAAGGCAGAGGAATGTGGCCTGCTTTATGGATGCTAGGAGAAAATATAAGAAAAGTTGGATGGCCACTTTGTGGGGAGATAGATATTATGGAAAACGTTGGAAGAAGACATGAAGAAATTCATTTTTCAATACATTCTAAAAAATATAACCATAATTTAAATACGCATCAAACACATGTTGTACCAATTAGTGATGTTCATGATGATTTTCATAAATATACGCTAGTATGGGATGAAAATTCTATTGAATATTATGTGGATGATAAACATTATGTTACTTTTACAAAAGGAGAAGATGGTAGGGACACTGATAAAGAAGGTTGGCCATATGAACCACCATATTTTTTAATAATTAATTTAGCTGTTGGAGGAACTTTTGGTGGTCCAATTGACGATGATATTTTCCCTCAAACATTATTAGTAGATTATATTAAGGTCTATGAGAAAGATGAAAGCTAAAATAACTATTTACGATCTTTCTGAAGAGTTAAAACTAGCTCCATCCACAATTTCTAAAGTAATAAATGGCAAAGGTAAAGTTAGCGAAACAACTAGAAAAAGAGTTTTAAAATATATAGATGAGATTGGTTATGTACCAAATAATAGCGCTAGAATGCTAAAAAGTGGAAGAAGCTATATGATTGGTGTGATTTTTAGCGAAGAACTTTCAATAGGCTTAGAGCACCCTTTTTTCTCATCGATATTACAACACTTTAAAACTTACGTAGAAAGTTTTGGCTATGAATTATCATTTATAGTTAGTAAGCTAGGAAAGCATAAACTTTCTTATTATGAATGGTGTGTTAACAAAAAAGTTGATGGAGTATATATTGTTGTAGGCGATCATAAAGACAACGGAATGATTGAACTTGCTAAAAAGAATATTCCAATAGTTTCTACAGATATTATTTTAGATGGAGTTAAAACAATAGTGTCTAACAATGAAGAAGGAATTAATTTAGCTATGGAACATTTTTATAAATCAACTACAGAGATAGGGATTATTACTGGGCCTCTTCATTCAAAAGCTTTTAAAGACAGATATGAGGCATACATTGATTTTTTACATAAAAATAATATTAATATAAATAAAGATTACATAATAGAAAGCGAATCGTTTGGGTTCACAAGTGGTTATAATGCTTGTTTAAAACTAATGAAACAAGCTAAAAAAATGCCAAAAGCTTTAATTGTTGGTTCAGATGAAATTGCAGTAGGGGTTTTAAAATGTTTAAATGATCATAACATTAAGATTCCTGAAGAAATAGAAGTTATCGGTTTTGACGATAACGTTTATTCTAGATATGTAACGCCTAGCTTGTCAACTATTGCTCAAAATAAAGTAGAAATAGGTAGTCTAGCTGCCAAATACTTATTAGACATGATTGAAAACAAAGCGAAAATTAATAATATAACTAAAGTTGGTGTGGAATTAATACACCGTGAATCAACTAAAAATAATTGAAACCGATTTCATTTTGTGTTATAGTATAACTATAAAAATAAAGAAAACCGGTTTCCTTAAATAACTTAAAAGGTGGGTTTATGACAAAAATTAACAATTATCAAATTAAAAAACCATTTACTTCCTTCTTGCCAGGTATTGCTGGCTTATTTGGGAAGCCTTTGTGGACTTTTTATACCAATAGAGGACAACTTATTACATCGTTTGGATATGCTGATAAAAATAGAGCTATTTTAGAATTTTTTCCAGCAAATGCTTCTTATATGTATGAAAGAGTAATTGGCTTTAAAACTTTTGTTAAAGTAGATGGCAATTACTATAGTTTTTTTAATGAAGCTAATGTGAACCAAAATCTATTTATTTCAAAAGATAAAGTTTCGATAGAAGAATTTAATGAAAAATTAGGCTTAAATGTAAAAATTACTTATTTTACTTTACCAAACTATAAAATTGGTGCGTTATCTCGTTTGGTAGAAATTACTAATACAAAAGAAAAACGAGAAATTGAAGTTTTAGATGGACTAACTCAAATGCTTCCAAGTGGTGTTGATTATGGTGGTTTTAAAGCTGTAGGAAACTTGCTTCAAAGTTGGATGGACGTTTTAATAGAAAAAGATTATGCGTTTTATAAATTAAGAGGCTCAACAGGTGATTCGACTGTTGTAAATGAAGTAGTGGATGGAAATTTCTTTATAAGTAAAGTAAATGGACAACCTGCATCAATTATTGCAGATATTAAAAAAGTTTTTAAACATGACACTAGTTTTCGAACGGCTCATGGCTTTATTGAAGGCCTAGATTTAGATCAAGTTACAGTTAATCAAGTTCCATCAGCATTCGTTTGGTATAAAGGTGATATTGAAGATAAACTTACAGTTGAATCTTTATATGGGTATGTTAATAATTCAAACTTAATTGGCGAGCTTGCAAGTTTAGTTGATGGGAATTTTTTAAGTAAAAAACTAAAAGAAAATGAAAACTTAGTTGATGAGACCATTAGTGAAGTTGACTTAGAAACAAATATTCCTATATTAGACCAGTATTTTAAGCATAATTTGTTAGATAACCTATTAAGAGGTGGAAAACCATATTTATTTAATACTAAATCAGGTGAAGTAAATTATCATTTGTTTTCAAGGAAACATGGAGATCCAGAAAGAGATTATAATTTCTTTTATTTAGAGCCTAATTATTTTTCACAAGGTAATGGCAATTTTAGAGACGTTTTACAAAATAGAAGAAATGATAATTTCTTTTATAAAGATTTAAAAGCATTTAATATTATTCATTTTGCTTCATTCATACAAAAAGATGGTTATAATCCTTTGTCAATTGAAGGTGTTAAATTCATTTTAAATGATGAAAAATATAGTCCTGGTGAAAAAATAGAACAATATTTAAATGAAGGTTTGAATAAAGAAGAGGCTTTATTAAAGTTAAAAGAAGACATAGCTAACTCAGAAGTATCTTATGAAGCTAACTTTGGAGAAGGATTTTGGGGAGATCATTTTACATACTTTTATGATTTAATTGAAAACTTCTTAAGAATATATCCTGATAAAGAAGAAGAGATGTTGTTTAGTAATGAAGTTGCCTTTTTTAAATCTCCAGCAAGAGTAAAACCAAGAGCAGAAAAAACATTTATTGATAAGTCAGGTAAAATTAGGCAGCACCATGCATTAGAACACTTTGAAAGTGAAAAATGGACTAATGTTAAAGTAACAGTCGCAAGTAAAATACTAACACTTATTTTAAATAAATATTACTTACTAGATAACAAAGGTATTGGGATAATGTATGAAGCTGATAAGCCAGGCTGGAATGATGCTTTAAATGGCTTACCTGGTATATTTGGTTCAGGTGTTTCTGAAACAATTGAAATTACCCGTTTAGTTAATTACTTTCTAGATGCTTTAAGAAGAACTAAAAAAGATGTAAGTGTGATTGCTCCACTAGTTAAGTTATTAAACTGGACTCATCAAAATCAAAACTATATTAATAGAATGAACTTAATTGAAGAATATAGAACTAAAGATAGTGAAGAATTAATTAGTTTAAAAAATGAATTTTTAATAGAAAAACTTATTATTATTAAAGAAAAACTAGAAGAAGGAATAAATAAAGCAAAAAACTTAGATTTAATAATACCTACATATTTAACTTATGAAGTAGATGAGTATAAAAAAATAACTGAAAACAATGTTTTACCTTTAACTTATGTTTTAAAAGATAAACTTACATTTTTAGAAGCACCTGCAAGACTACTTAAAGTGATTTCTAAAGAAGAAGCTTTAAAGCTTTATCAAAATGTTAAAGCATCAGAGTTATACGACCCGTTAAAGATGTATAAAACAAGTGTTGATTTAACTAAGTACTCTCATGATTTAGGAAGAATTAGAATGTTTACTAAAGGTTGGTTAGAAAGAGAATCAAACTTCCTTCACATGACTTACAAATATTTATATGGACTTATTAAGGCAGGGCTTTATGATGAGTTTTATGAAGAAATAAAAACTAATTTCACTTGTTTTATGGATATTGATGTTTATGGTAGAAATGTTTTAGAAAATTCTAGTTTTATTGCAACTACTAATAATCCAGATCCTAAAAATCATGGAAGAGGCTTTGTGGCGAGACTTTCTGGTTCTACTGCAGAAGCTTTATCAATGTACACATATTTATTTTATGGTGAAAAACCATTTAGGTATGAGGGAAAGTTAAAACTGCATTTGGAGCCAATCTTAAATAAAGAATTATTCAAAGATGGTAAAGTAAAAGTTAAATTTTATAATAGCGTAATTAGTTATTATGGAAATAAAAATATTTATAAAGAAGTTCCAAGTAAAATAGAAATCGAGTTTAAGGGGGAAAGATATGATTTGAAAGAAACTTATTTAAATGAAAAATGGGCATCACTTGTAAGAAGTGGTGAAAAATTAGAAATAAATGTTTATTTTAAATAATAAAAGGAGGAAAATATGAAAAAAACATTTGCATTTTTAAGTTTATTGTTAGTGTTAGTTTTATTCGGTTGCGTAGACACAAACAATGGTGAAGAATTAACTATTGAAATTACTGGTCTTACCCCAGTTGAGATTGTAGTTAATGAAGAATTTGATGTAAAAGCGGGAGTAAAAGCAACAGGTAATGATGGTGTTGATTATACTAGTAAATTAAAAATAACATCACTATCAGGAATTACAGATGGAAAACTAGATACTTCTAAAGTTGGTAGAACACAAATCTATTATGATATTGAAATTTTAGAAAAAGATTTCTTTATTAGAAAAGTAAGAGACGTTAATATTACTGCTAAACAAAAAGAAGAAGGAGTATTTCTAGCAAATGGTGATTTCTCAGAGGGAACTAGTTACTGGGAAATTTATGATGGTGCTGGAAAAATGAATTTAGAAGTTGTTGATGGGATTTTAGAAGTTGATATTATAAGTGTAGGTGATCTTTGGGAGCCTAGATTTTCGCAAATGGATATTCCTTTTGAAAAAGATGTAGCTTATAAAGTTTCTTTTAAAGCAAAAGCGGATGCAGAAAAAAAGGTACATTTACAAGTAGGCGAATTATTAACAGGTGCACCTTATTGGAATGACTTTAAAGCAGGCCAATCAGAAGTTCGTACAATTACTACAGAGTGGGAAGTTTATGAATATACTTTCATGATGAACCAAGCAGATAACCACCGCGGCGGAATTATTTTTGAATTTGGTAAAGGTGGAATTGGTGATGACGTTTTAACTAAAGTATATATTGAGTGGATTAATATTGAAGAAACTACAATGGGCGAAGACGATGTACCTCCAGTAATTACAGCTGATAATAAAGAGTTTTTAGTTGGTACAGAAGTTGATTTAAAAGATTTAATTACAGTATTTGACGTAAGAGATGGAAATATTCCATTTGAAAAATTAGATATTACAATTAAAAAAGGTGAAACTGTAGTTACAACAATTGATGAAACTGAAGAAGGCGAATATGAAATAACAGTAGTTGCAAAAGATGAAGCAGGAAACTACGCAACTAAAGTATTTACTATTAAATTTGTTGATATGACTTTCTATGATACAAACTTAGTTGTTAATGGCGATTTTAGTGTTCCTTTAGATGTTGATGATCCTGAGTGGAATACTTGGGTTGCAGATTGGGAAGGTGCAAATGTTGGTGTTGATATAGTTGATGGTGCATTAGAAGCTGATGTTACAGTTACTGGTGGAGCAAACTGGTCAGTTCAATTATTCCAAGAAAAACTATTCCAACTTGAAGAAGGAAAATCATACCGTCTTTCATTTGATTTAAAAGCTTCTGTAGAAAGAGATTTCTGGATTGAAGTTAGTGATGCGGAAGATCCAGAACATCCAGTTCAATTTATTAATAGAAAAGCTGAAGCAACATTAGAAATGAAAACATATGAGTTTTTATTTACAGTAACAATTCAAGGTGAAGCAAGTAAAGTATTATTTATGTTTGGTACTGGAGATGCAGCTTTATTTACAATTGATAATGTTAAAATTCAAGAAGCACAAAATGAAGTATTTTATGGTGGAAACTTTGATGAGCTAGATGGATGGACATCTTATATTCACACTTGGAATGGTACTGCAGCTACAACTTCAGTAAATGATGGAATGTTTAAATTTGATGTTACCACTCTTAATGGTGAAGGTAACTGGGTTTTACAATTAGAACAAAACGGTGAAATCTTTAAATCAGCAACTAAAGAATATCCTTATATGGTTTTTGAACCAAATACTGAATACACTTTAACTTTTGATGCAAAAGCAAGTAAAGATTGGACAGTAAACCCATTAGTAGCTAATGGTGTAAATAATGACTGGGATAACTTAATTTCAGAAACAGTAGTAGTAACTACAACACTTGATAATTATGAAGTGAAATTTACTACACCTGCAGAAATAACTAAAAACTATATGTTTAAACTTGAGTTTGGTCAAGGAATTGATTCTTTTGCGGAAGGTAACGAATGGATTGAGTTTGGTAATATTTCTATAGTTGATAGCACTGATAAAGAATTTATTTACAATGGTAATTTTAAATCAGTTAAACATTTTGTTTATGACCATTCAGGTGGTGGGGATGAAATGGGTGAAATGGTTTATGATGCACAAAATAATCACGCTATAGTTAATTTAGAAACCGTTGGTTGGGAAGCATATATTCCTCACGTTTATCAAATAGTTAATGTTAAATCTGCTGGAACTTATAACTTTAAAATGGTAATTTCAAGTAGTGTTTTAAGATCATTTAGATTAAACTTTGTAGTTCCAAGCCAAGGATACCGTTCAGTAATTGAAGGTGGCTTTAAAGATATTACATTTATTGAAGTTGATGAAGATTTAGTAGTTGAGTTTAGTGTAGTAATTGATGGACCAATTGAAGAATTAAAATTTGAATTAGACTTTGGTAAAGTTAATGAAGCAACTGATGCTCCTGGAGTATTTACAATTAAACAAGTGTTATTTTATCAAGTGTTTGAATAATAGGAGGATAAAATGAAAAAGTATTTAATTTTAATTATTACTTTGATCGCTAGTGTTTTATTAGTTAGTTGTAATGACAATGTTGGTCAAAAACCAAAGAAAATTCAATTAACTTATGCAGACTGGGGCGATAAAGAGTTTAATCAAAAAATGATTGATGCTTTTATGGCAGAAAACGAAAATATCGTAGTTAATATCGTTGATATTGGTGGTTCTGGTGCAGAATTTACTGGAAACTTAATTGACTCAGCTCAATTAAACATTTTACCAGACGTATTTGCGATTGATAACGTTCCTACTATTGTTAGTGCAGGACTTGCACTTGATGTTCAAGAATACTGGGAAAAAGATGCAGATGCTAAACTTGTTTATGAAGCAATTGCAGAAACAGCTGTTTATAATGGTAAAAGATATGCAGTACCTAGTTATCAGTTTTTAAAAGGAATTTTTATTAACTTAACTATTATGGATAAATTAAACCTTCAAACAGTATCTGGTAAATATAGAATGGATGCTGATGGTTATCCAGTTAAAGACTGGAAAGTTTCAGAAATGGTTGAATTAGCTAAAGCAGTTACAAACCCAACTGTTGGTAACAAAGATACTTACCGTAGTGGATTAGCTTTATGGTTTGGTTCAGCAGATTTCCAACAAGTTTGGCCAATGCTACATGATGAATCTTTAAGATATGATACATGGGATGGAGAAAACTTCAATTTTGAAAATCAACTTTGGATTGATGCTATGAAAGCTAAAGTTGATTTAATGGATAACGTTAAATATCCTCATGTTACTTCTAATTTCCCTGCTGATGAAGTTACACAAGCATTTTTAGGCGAATTAGGATGGATGATCGCAGAGGGTTATTCAGTAATGGCTATTGATGGATCTTGGAATTTTGGCGCAGTTACTACAGCTCATAGTAATGGCCAAGAGTTAGGTTTCTGGCCTTATCCAGGTGGGGATGCAGGTCAATTTCCACCAACAATTTTAGATTATCAAGTTGTTTCATCACAAACTCGTTATCCTGAAGAAGCTTACAAGTTAGCTAAATGGATGACTTATGGAAAAGCAGGTTGGATGACAAGACTTGATTTACTAGAAGCATTAAGAGCTGAACAAATTGCTAATGAGGAAAGCATTACATATTTAGACAGATTCCCAATTGCAAATTATCCTGAGGTTTGGGATCGTGTTAATGATTTTTTACATGATGAAGAAGGCAATGAGTTAATTGCTGGAATGGACGCTATTTTAGCAAACATCGATAATTCAAGACCTGACCTTGACAAATGGTTAGCAGGATATAAAGATTTTTGGGGCTGGGTAAGTGAAGAAGAAAACCCATATAACTGGTCAAGTTTATTAACTGCTGGTCCAGATGCAGTTCCTACTTACGCTAAAGAGTGGAATGAAAAAGCAAATGAACTAGTTCATGATGCGATTGAAAATTTAGGTAAAGATTAAAAATATATTGTTGCATCCAAGAGAGGCATCTCTCTTGGATGCCATATTATTAGGTGAGATAATGAAAAATGTTTTAAACAAAATAAAAGATATTATAAATAAAGTAATAAGTTTTCTTAAATTAGTAGGCACTAAAAAAATAGTAATATCGGTACTAAGTTTTTTATTTGTAGTAATAATTATTAGTTCTTTTTTTAAAAAACAAACTATTAATACATACTATGAGACAAATAAACTTTCTTATAAAGTAGATAGATTATTAGAAAACAATTACTCTAGTTATTTAATTGGTAAAAAAGATGCCAATATAATAGATATTATCACAGCTAATAATATGACGGGTTCAATAGTAGAAGACGGCCAATACTTAACATATATTAATGAATATAATTTAGCTAACGAAGAAAAGATTACTGCAGTTGCAAAATTTGAAAGTAAAGATGATTATATAATACTTCCCGAAGTTGATAAAGCAGGAATGTATTATTTAAAAGTAGTTTATTATGACACTAACAAGCAAATTAACGATAATCAATTAAGTATTTTAATTAATGATGATTATCCTTTCTCAGAAGCTAGAACACTTAAACTTCCATCGTCTTTTATATTTGAAAGTGATGAGTTTAAACTAGACCGTTATTATAATGAAATTCAACCTTCCTCATTAAAAGAAAATAGTTGGAAAGAAGTTATAATTAAAGATTACGATGGAATGAATCCAGGTTATTATGGTTTTAATTTAAAAGCTGGTGAATCATTAAAGCTAGCTTATAATGCAGGTTCTTTTTTAATTGCTAGTGTTAGTTATATTTTAAAAGAAGAAGTTAGTACATATGAAAATTATTTAAATAGTGTGCCTAGTACTAAAGTTAAAGGATACTATGAAGTTTCTGCTAGAAATTTAGTTAAACGCTCTGAAGCTAGCATTCATTTGAGTGCTCAAAGAGATCCAAGTGCACTTTATTACAATACTCAATATTTAAGATTAAATAATATTAGTAGCTCTTCTTGGTTAAATGGTGGCGAAAGTATAACTTACCATCTTGATATTAAAGAAGCTGGTTTATATAATTTAGCATTTAAATATAAACAAAATAATATTAAAGATATGAATGTCTATAGAAAAATCTATGTTAATGGAGAAGTTCCTTATAAAGAACTAGAAAGTTATGCATTTCCTTATACAACTGAGTTTGTGAATAGATCTTTAAAAACTAATAATGAAACTTTATATGTTTATTTAGATGAAGGTATTAATGAAGTTACTTTAGAAGTAGTTAATTATCCTTATCGTCACTTAATTGAAACACTTAAAAGTATCATGTTAGAAATTCAAAACTTTTCGTTAGCTGTAAAAAAATATACTTCAGGTGGAACAGATAAATACCGCGACTGGGATATCGAAGAGTATTTTCCTGATGCTAAAGATAATTTAATAAAGTGGGCTGATCAGTTACTTGCTGAATACAATTTATTGTTAGAAGTTTCTACTAATAAAGAACCTACTGAAATTGCTAATTTAAAGGTTGCCGCAAAAAGATTAAAAACAATCGCTAAAAATGTTAATAAACTACCGAGTAGAATGGTTCAGTTTTCTGATGGAGATTCATCAGTTAGCCAAATGCTTGGTGATTTAATGCAAAGAATGATGCGTGGTGGCTTAGATTTAGAAAAAATAATTGTTAGTAATGATGTTAAACTTAAAAAGCCTCAAGCTAATATTTTTAAAACAAGTTGGGAAGGATTTAAAAGATTAATTTTATCTTATTTTAATAATCCTTATGAAGTTGAAAAAAGAAAAGATAAAGAGTTAGTTGTTTGGGTTAATCACCCTAGACAATATATTGAAATAATGCAAATGTTAATTGATGCTAATTATGAATCAGATTTAAAAATAACATTATCTCAAATGCCTGATGAAAATAAACTTATTTTAGCTAATACTGCAGGACAATCGCCTGATATTGCGATTGGCGTTAATCACTGGATTCCTTATGAGTTTGCGATTAGAGAAGCTTCGCTTGATTTAAGACAGTTTGCTGGGTTTGAAGAACTTAATAGTAAAATGTTAAAAGGTGCGTTTATTCCTTTTGTTTTTGAAGATGGTGTTTATGGATTACCTGAAACGCAAAACTTTTGGGTTACTTATTATAGAAAAGATATTTTACAATCAATAGGCATTAATAATATTCCAAACACTTGGGAAGAAATAATTGAAATTTTACCAATTTTACAAAGTTATGGAATGAATTACTTTTTACCGTTAGCACAATATGAAGGGTTAAAACCGTTTGTGGCAACACTACCATTTATTTATCAATTTGGTGGTAATTTATATAGTAGTAACGGAATGGAAACAGCAATTAATAGTGAAGAGACAATTAAAGGTATTAAAATGATGAGTGATTTATTTACTTTATATAATATGCCTCAAAGGGTAGGTTCTTTTTATAATGAGTTTAGATATGGAATTTTACCAATTGGTGTTAGTGATTTATCAATGTATTTACTACTTAGCAATGCAGCAGTAGAACTTGATGGACTTTGGGGAATGGATTTACATCCTGGTAATGAAGTAAATGGAGAAATTTTAAGATATTCACCTGTTGGTGGGCAATCAAGTATGATTTTAGCTAATACTAAATATAAAGAAGAAGCATGGCGCTTTTTAAAATGGTGGATGGAAACAGCTACTCAAACTGAGTTTCAATTTAGATTAGAAACTACTTATGGAAAACAATATTTTTGGAATTCAGCTAATATTGAAGCGTTTATGAGTTCTAGTATTCCAAGTGAATTTAAAGAAGTTATAAAAGAACAGTGGAACTACGGAATAGAAGCAGCTAGAATACCAGGAACTTATATGGTTGAAAGATCAATTTCAAATGCATGGAGTGAAATAGTTTATAGTGGCTCAAACGCTAGACTAGCGATGGATGAGGCAGTAAGAATTTCTAACCGTGAAATAAAATATAAAATGAGTGAGTTTGGTTATGTTGTTGATAATGTAATAGTTAAAGATTATATAGTTCCTTCAATTTATAACATTGACGACTGGCTAACGGAGGTGAATCATGATTAAAAAAATGAATCATCCAGCTTGGTTTTTAGTACCTTATTGGTTATTGTTTGGAATTTTTATTATTGTTCCTACAGTTTTAGCTATTTTACTATCATTTACTTACTTTAATTCAATTCAAACACCAGAAATAATAGGTGTAAAAAACTATATTGAATTAATAACGATGGATACTGTGTTTATGCAAGATGTTATTCCAAATACTTTAAAGTTTTCTTTAATTGTTGGACCTCTTGGTTATGTTTTAGCATTTTTATTAGCGTGGATGTTAGCACAAATTCCTAAACTTTCAAGAACAATACTTGCGATTATTTTTTATTCGCCATCATTAACGATGGGCGTTGCGATGGCAATAATGTGGAGAATTATATTTTCTGGGGATGCTAATGGTTATTTAAATAGTATTTTACTTAATAGAGGTTTTATTTTAGAACCAATTCAGTGGCTCCAGTCTCCTGATTATTTAATGAAGATTATGATTATAGTTTCTTTATGGGGTTCAATGGGAGTTGGCTTTTTAGCGATGTTATCTGGAATTTTAAATATTGATCAAACATTATATGAAGCTGCTTATGTTGATGGAATTAGAAATAGAACACAAGAGATTTTATATATTACAATACCGCAAATGAAACCACAAATGTTGTTTGGTGCAATTATGGCAGTAGTAGGTACTTTTAATAGTGGGGCAATCGGGGTTGCTTTAAGTGGTTCTAATCCTACACCTCAAAATGCTGGACAGTTAATTGTTAACCATATTGATGACTTTGGTTTTTCAAGATATTTAATGGGCTATGCTTCTGCGATAGGAGTTGTTTTACTTTTAATGGTTTATGCAATTTCAAAAATAACGCAAAAAGTACTTGCGACAAAGGAGGATTAAGTTATGTCATTTCAAGGAACGAGAATTAATCCAAGAAAATTTGATAAAAGTCAGTTACCCTTTTATTTAATTTTAATACCTCTAGCAATTTTAATGTTATTGCCAATTTTATTTATTTTTAATAATGCTTTTAAACCTCAAAGTGAACTGTTTGCCTTTCCACCTAAGTTTTTTGTAAGAAATCCAACCTTAAATAACTTTAAAGAGTTAAGTAATATTTCACAAATGAGTTCAATCCCTTTTTCAAGATATTTAATAAACTCGATTGTAGCAACTACCCTAGGAGTTTTATTAACTGTTTTAGTAACTGCACTTTCTGCTTATGCACTAGCTAAGTTGAAATTTGCTGGGAAACAGTTATTGTTTGAAATTAATACAATAGCTTTAATGTTTGTATCTAGTGCTGTTGGTATTACAAGATATTTAGTAATTGCTAAACTAGGATTAGTAGATTCTTTTTGGGCACTTGTTTTACCTAGTATTGCAATGCCTGTGAGTATGTTTTTACTAAAGCAGTTTATTGATCAAGTTCCTAATGAATTAATTGAGGCTGCAAAAATTGATGGCGCCTCAGAAATGCAAGTTTTATTTCATATTGTAAGACCAATTATTTTACCAGCGATCGCAACTGTTGCAATTATGGCTTTTCAAGTATTTTGGAATGACGCTTCAAGTTCTATAACTTATTTAAATAATGAATCAAAACGAACTTTTGCCTTTTATTTAAGTTCAATAACTAGCCAAGCAAACGTTGTTGCTGGACAGGGAATGGCTGCAGCTTCCAGTTTAATTATGTTTTTGCCAAACTTGATCTTCTTTATTTTTTCTCAAAGTAAAGTAATGGATACAATGGCTCATGCGGGGATAAAATAATGAAAAAGATAGTTATTAGTATACTATTACTTAGTTT
The DNA here is from genome assembly GCA_964649865.1 of uncultured Acholeplasmataceae bacterium. Classification (GTDB taxonomy): domain Bacteria; phylum Bacillota_I; class Bacilli_A; order Acholeplasmatales; family UBA5453; genus DUQU01. Next base: position 14,053 of record CAZYSQ010000011.1, on the reverse strand, counting down.
AATAGTGCTCCCTAAATCATTAATTAAAAGCGCAGAACACGGAATTACATATCAAACATTTACTGTATCAACAAGTAGAAGAAGAATTATTCCAACCCAAGATGCTTACTTACCACTAGCATCTATTAATAAACTTGACTACGAAACTCTTTTAAATCCAGAAGATATTTTTATTGATAGTAAAGATAATATTTATATTGCTGATACTGGAAATAAAAGAATTTTAAAATACGATTTAAAAAATGATGAAATTACTCCAATTGGTTTAGGTGTTTTAAAAGAACCAAAAGGAGTTCATGTTGATAATTTAGGTAATGTTTATGTTGCTGATTATGGTAATAAAAAGGGTTATAAGTTTTCCTTTAATGAAGATACTTTAAGTTATCAAGTTACTAGTACATATGAAAAACCAGTTAACTCACCATACTTTAAAGAAAGTGATCCTTTTGAGCCTACTAAAATAGTAGTTGATAAAGGTGGTAATGTTTATTTATTATTGGCTGCTAATACTAATGGTTTAGCAGAGTTTAAAAATAATGGAGAGTTTTTTGGCTTTTTTGGTGGTAACCGTTTGCCAAATACTTTTGAAAATATTATTAAATCAGTTTTATTTGATGAAGCTCAAAGAAGAAAATGGTTTAAAATGATTCCTAAACCTGTTTATAATATGACAATTGATCATAACGGCTTAATTGCGACTATTACAAAAGAAGAACCGGGCTATTTAAAATTAAATATTGCTAACTTAATTTTTTCTAAATCTGATTGGGGAAGAGATAATTTTGAAGATATTGCAATTGGACCATATAATAATATATTTGCGATTAGTAAAGATGGTTATATTTATGAATATACAGAAGAAGGACAACTATTGTTTATTTTTTCTGGACCAGATGATATTGGCCAAGTAGGAAGGTTTTCTAGTGCTAGTGGGATTGCAGTTGACTCAAAAAATAACTTATATGCACTTGATCAAAAAAATAGTAGACTTGAAATATTTTCACCAACAGTTTTTGCTAATTTAATTCATCAGGCAATTGATTTTTATCAAAAAGGATTATATCAAGAATCTAAAGAACCTTGGGAAGAAGTTTTAAAGATGAATAAACATTTTGACTTAGCAACTAAAGGTTTAGGAGATGCTTATTATGCTTTAGGTAATTATGAAGAAGCGATGCATTATTATGAGTTAAGTAGAGATGTTACAGGATATTCGGATGCTTACTGGGAAGTAAGAAACGATTCACTTTTAAAAAGTGCACCTGTAATTGTTTATTTATTAATTGGTTTAATTTTATTATCTATTTTAAATAAGTTTTTCAACTTTTATCGTTATGTAAAATATCCTTTTATAAAAACAAATGAATTTTTAAATAAATTTGATATGTATAAAAAAATAAAGTTTAACTTTAAATTAATTAAAAAACCTACTGATGGTTTTTATAGTATTAAAAGAGAAAATAGCAGTTCAAATTTAGCTGCTACTATTATGATGTTTTTATTTTTCTTCAGTTATTTAAGTTATATTTATTTTACTAAATTTACATTTAATAAAAGAATTGTTCAAGAAATAGCTTTTTTTAATCAAGTATTAATGGTTTTTGTGCCTCTTTTACTTTGGGTCTTTAGTAATTATTTAGTTAGTTCAATTAAAGAAGGTGAAGGAAGTTTAAGTAATGTTTATCAAGGAACTGTTTATGCTTTATTACCTATGACAATTACTTTTCCAATTTTAGTTGTGCTATCACACTTTTTAACATTAAATGAAGCATTTTTATTTGATAGTATTTTCTATATTGGAATTGGCTTAACTATTTTTTACTTAGTATATATGGTTAAAGAGATTCATTTTTATGATTTAAGACCAACAATAAAAAATATTTTAATATCTATTTTTACAGGATTAATGATGTTAGTTATGATTGTAATTATTTATATTTTATTAAATGAAGTTTTAACAATCTTTATTGATATTATTAAGGAGGTGACTAGCCGTGCGTAAGTTAAGTATTTTTACTTTAATTAGTTTAATTGTTACTTCTTTAGTAATAGTTGTTAAAGCATTTGATAATAAAGTTTATCCAATTTACAAAAACTTTAACTATATTGAAAATGAGATGCTTAATAGCTCTAGATTTACAAAAACTGAAGAAGTAGATAGTGATAGATTAAATTATTATCACGATAATATGTTATTTAGACCAACTGAAGAATTTTTAGAATATTATGGCTATCAAGAATATTCCTCTTTAGAAGATGAATTTTTAAAAGTGTACGTGGAAAAAGATTCTTTTAGTTTTATTATTTATGATAAAATTAACGATTATTATTACTCATCAAGACCAGAATACCAAGGCTTAGATGGTAAATTAGAAGGTAATGCTAGTAATAGAAGATTAATGAACTCAGGATTATGGATCGAATATGTTTCAACTACAAAACCAGAGCAAAGCGCTATTAAAACAGCTAGTTTATATACTTTTGCAGAAGTTAGCTTTGAATCAGAAGAAAACTATCCGACCTCACCTACTCATCCATTTAAAATAGTTAGTGGATCTTATAAAACAAATAATGTAAAAGTGAAAGTTAATGAATCTAGTGGACTTCTTTTTAATATTGATATAAACAAAGAAATAAAGTTTAAGTTTGATGTTAAAGTAACTCTTTTAAACGGTAAATTAAGTTTTGAAGTTATTAATGATTCATTTGTAGAAGATAATCAAGCTTTTACAGTTTTATCAATTAGATTACTTCCTTACTTTGGCGCAACAAGAGAAGATAAAGTTCCAGGATATATGTTAATTCCAGAAGGAATTGGAGCTTTAGTGCGTTTAGATGAAGGTAGAGACCAATCATTTAGTGGTAGAGTTTATGGTGATGATATGGGCTACAGTAGAACTTATTATAATAATGTTAGTGTCCCTTTATTTGGTTTTATTCATGAAGTTAATAAAACTGGCTTTTATGCTTATGTTGACAGTGGAGATGAACATTTAATTTTAAACGCTAACTTTTATAATGATAATAATAACTATAATAGAATCTCGTTAAAATTTAATTTAAGAGAAATGAATAGAAGAATTATTGATCAGGCAGGTAATGGAAGAGATAGTGTAGTAAATAACGTTGTAGAAACTAATTATAAAATTAATTATGTCTTTTTAGGTAATGATGCTAGTTATGTGGGGATTGCTAATGATTATCAAAATGTTTTAAAAGAAAATGGTTTAAAAACTCAAGAAACTAAAAACAATATTTCAACTAATATTACATATTTAATGAGTGACGTTGAACCAGCTTTACTTGGTAATAAAAAAATAAAAATGACTTCATTTAATGATGTTTTAAATATATATAATGAACTTTATGATAGAGGAATTGTAAATCAAAACGCAATTTTATTAGGATATGCAAAAGAAGGAGCAAGCGCTAGTTTAAGTACAATGAAGTTATTTGATAGTAAGAAAAGTTTAGATAACTTAGTAAAAGAATTATCTAATGATAATAACAATGTTTACTTTGGGCAAAATTATATTTTTGCAACAGATCTTTCTAAAAGAGCAAATAACCGTGATATAGCTAAAAATGCTTCAAAGTTATTACTTCAAATAAGAGAACAAAACCTAGCTTATAGAAGTTCTTATAAAGTTATTAAGCCTAATGAAAGTTTAAACAAAGCTGTTAATGATTCTAATTTCTTAAATAAACATAACTTAGGATTATATGATGAAAGTATTGGTAATACTTTATTTACTTATTATGATAAAAAAATCTATGACAAAACAGTTACAAAATCATACTATGAAGAAATTGCTTTATTAAATGAAAACACTATTTTAAGTGCTCCAAATAGTTATTTATGGAACTACTTAAATGGCTATTTAAACTTAAGCATAGGTAACGGTTCTTATTTATATTATACTGACTTAGTACCTTTTATTCCTATTTTACTTCAAGGTGTTATGCCAGTTTATTCTACATATTTAAACTTTAATGCAATAGGTCAAAATAAACTTTTAACTATGGTTGATTTTAATATTTATCCAAACTATATTATTACAAAAGAAGATACAAGTAAGCTTAAGTATACTGAAAGCTCAAAATATTATTCAACCAGTTATTTAGATTATAAAGAAGAGATTATTAAAGTTTATGAATATTTAAATGAACCTCTTAAAAATATTATTAATGCTAATTTAGTTAATAGAGAAGTAATTAGTTTAGGTGTTATTAAAAACACTTATAGTAATGGAGTTACAATTTATATTAATTACACTTCTAATGATTATACTGATGGAAGCATTTTAATTAAGGCTATGGATTATCAGGTGATTTTATGAAATACTTAAATAAATATAAAAACATAATTTTTAATGTAACTTTAATAGTAACAGCATTTATAATCGCAATAAAAGGTTATTTAGCAATCGATTATGATGCCGGTATTTCTTATTTTGATTATTATGTTGGTCATATTGGCGGCTTTATTTTAATAATTATTTTTGCCTTACTTTATTTGTTTATAGAACTCTTTAAAAAGAAGAAGTTATCTTCGTTATATTTTGTTTATTATCTTTTTTTAGTAGTCTTTTCTTTTATTGGTTGGAGTAAATTAAATAGTAAAGAATATTTAGCTTTTATTTTATTAATATTACCAGTAATAATTTTATTTAGTGTTTCTAGCGAAAATAAAGATTGGTGGTATTTATCTAAAACAAGTTTAACCTTAGATAAAGTAAAGCAAAAACTATTTAATAATTTCATTGTTAGAGCAACTGAAACACACTGGGTTTTCTTTAATAAATTTAAAATTAAAATAACAAGAAAAAGAAGAGAAAATATTATAGGTTATTTCTTTATTTCATTATGGTTAATTGGATTATTAATTTTTATGTTATATCCAATTGTTTATTCTTTTTATTTATCATTTACTAGTAGTTACTATAGAGCTTCTAAAGGTGTTGTAAGTAGCTTTGTAGGATTAGAAAACTATTTAAATATTATTAGAAATCAAACTTTAATGCCTAAGTTTTCTAATTATTTTTTAAAAATGATTTTAGCGGTTCCTTTAATAATTATTTTCGCTTTAATTATTGCGATGTTAATTAATCAACCTTTAAAAGGAAAAGGAATATGGAGAACAATTTTCTTTTTACCTGTTATTATTTCCTCAGGACCAATTTTAGAAGAACTATCAACTCAAAGTGCCACAACACTCCCATCACTAGAAAACTCTCAAGCAATATCTTTTATTGTTGAGAACTTAGGAAGATGGATTAGTGATCCGCTTGTAATGTTGATGAATAGTTTACTTTTAGTATTATGGTATGCAGGAGTTCCTATTTTAATTTTCCTGGCGGGACTACAAAAAAATGATCCAGCAATATATGAAGCAAGTAGTATTGATGGTGCAAGCCCTTGGGAAAGATTTTGGAAAATTACGCTACCATCAATTAAACCGCTTATTACAGTTGCGATAATTTATGTCGTAGTAGCAATGAGTTTATATATTGAACCAGGCTCAGTATTACTAGATGCTAGAGCACATATGCTAGGTGATGATACTTGGAGTTATGGTTATGGATATGCGGCCGCAATTAGCTGGATTTACTTTTTATTAATGTTAGTTATTATGGGTCTTTATATTGTAATAATGACAATTAAAAGAAAAGAGGTGAAAAGATGGGGCAAGTAAAACAAAGAAAGATAAAATATAAAAAGCTTTTATTAGGGAATAACTTTTCTGATGGATTAATTTTTAAAATAATAATTATTGTTTTATTAGTTAGTTTTAGCTACATATATTTATATCCAATTTTATTTATGTTTGTTAACTCAATTAAGTCACTTGATGATTTATTAGATTCAGGAGTTAAGTGGGTACCAAACAAGTTTTATATTGACAACTATTTAAAAGCTTGGAAAGTAATTGGAATGCCAAATAGCGTTTTTGAAAGTGTTTGGTATGTTTTAAAGGTTAGTATTTTTGCGACTACAACAAGTGCGTTAGTTGGTTATGGTTTTGCGACTTTTAATTTCCCTTTTAAAAAGATTTTATTTGCACTAATGTTAATTGCCTTTATCCTACCTCCACAAGTACTTATGGTTGCTTTAAATGGTATTTATTTAAGATTAGGAATAGTAGGAACTGAATATACAATGTTACTACCAGCAATATTTGGACAAGGTTTAAATCAATCTATTTTCATTTTACTTTTTTATCAATTTTTTAAGCAAACACCAAAAGTGCTTTTAGAACAAGCAGAAATAGATGGTGCTAGCCCATTTAAAGTTTTTACAACAATTGCTTTACCATCAGCGACACCTTCAATTATTATAGTCTTTTTATTTTCTTTTGTATGGTATTGGAATGAAACCTTTATGACCGGTCTTTATACACAAACTCTACCAACAATACCTTTAAAGATCTCCAGGTTTGTGGCAAGTTATGAAACACTTTTCCCACCAGGAACTGCGGGTAATGAATTAAATGAAGCAATTAAATTGGCTGGACAAATGTTAGGTATCTTACCACTTTTAATATTATATTTTGTCCTTCAAAAACATTTTACAGAATCAATTGATAGAACAGGAATAGCAGGAGAATAATATGAAAAAAATAATGATAATAATAACTTTTGCGTTAATGCTTTTACTTGCATCGTGTGAAGATAATAGTGCTTTATACTTAGAACCAATCGAAAGTGCAGTAGTGCCAAGATTAGAAGGTGGCTGGGTTTTAACTTGGGCTGATGAATTTGATGGAGATGAGCTTGATTTAACTAAATGGAATTATGAAATAAATGGTGATGGTGGCGGTAATAACGAACTACAATACTACGTTGATACTAACGCTACTTTAAGTAATTCAATTTTATCAATTACCGCAAAAAAAGAAGTATATAAAGGTAAAAACTATACATCTAGTAGAATTACTACAAGATTTAAAGGGGACTTTTTATATGGAAGACTACAAATAAGAGCTAAAAACCCAGTAGGAAGAGGAACTTGGCCGGCAATTTGGATGATGCCTTCTTTAGGACAATATGGCGGTTGGCCAGGTAGTGGTGAAATCGATATTATGGAATATGTAGGTTATGATCCTAATAAAGTTCACCATACTATTCATACAAAAAAATATAACCATAAACAAGGTACACAAGTAGGTAAATCAGTTAATCTTCCTAACTCTAACAGTGAGTTTGTTTTATATGAGTTAATTTGGAATCCAGGAGAACTTATTTGGTATGTTGATGGTGTAGAAACATTTAAAACAATTTATAAACCAGAAATGAATCAAGATGTACCATATTATGAAGCATTTCCTTTTGATCAACCATTCTTTTTAATACTTAATTTAGCAGTTGGTGGTGATTGGGGAGGAGTTCAAGGTGTTGATAGTGAAATCTTTCCGGTATCATTTGAAATAGATTATGTAAGATATTATCAAATGGACTATTACCGTTATGATAAAAAAGCACCAGAAAAAATAGATTTTATCGCACCAGCTAAATTAGCGAACACAATATTTTGGGATAAACCAGAAGATGATTATGGCATTAAATATTATGAAGTATATCTTAATGGTGAACATTATGATGATGTTAAAATGAACCAATACACTTTTAAAAACTTAGAAAAAGGTTCTCATATTGTTCAAATTGTTGCGGTTGATTTTACAGGTAAAAAATCACCTATGAGCGTTAAGTTTCAATATGATAATTAAAGGAAGATAAAATGAAAAAAAATATCGATTATACCCAAATTTTAAGTAAAGAAGTAGCTAATGAAGGAATAGTTCTTCTTAAAAATAGTGATCTTCCCTTAAATGGCAAAGTAAATATTTTTGGTAGAAGTCAGTTTAATTATTATAAAAGTGGGACAGGTTCAGGGGGATTAGTTAATACAGGTTATGTTTATAGTTTGTATGATATTATCTCTTCTAGTAAAGAAATTACTATTAATGAAAACTTAGTAAAAATATATCAAGATTTTATTAAAGAAAATCCTTTTAATCATGGTAATGGAACTTGGGCTAGTGAACCTTGGAGCCAAGTTGAAATGCCAGTTACTAAAGAAATAGTTAAAAATGCTAAAAGTTATAGTGATACTGCATTAGTTGTAATAGGAAGAACGGCAGGAGAAGATAAAGACTTTAAAAATGAGCGAGGTTCATATAAGTTATCTTTAACTGAACTAGAAATGATTAAAACAATTAAAGAAGAATTTTCTAAAATAATTTTAGTATTAAATATTGGCACAATTATTGATTTAACAGAAATTATTGATGATGTTAGTAGTGTCTTATTAGCTTATCATGGTGGTTATTATGGTGCTTTATCAATATATGAAACATTAATAGGATTAAATAATCCTAGCGGATCATTACCTTTTACAATTATTAAAGACTTTAATAAAGACCCTACATTTAAAAACTTTGGTAATAAAGAATCTCTTTATCAAGAAGATATTTATTTAGGATACCGTTATTATCACACCTTTAATTTAGACAATGTTTTATTTCCTTTAGGTTTTGGTTTAAGCTACACAACATTTTCTTATGAGTTTATTAGCTTAAATATTAAAAACCATTTAATTGATGTAGTATTTAAAGTTAAAAATACTGGAACTGTTGCTGGTAAGAAAGCTTATCTCTTTTATTTAGAAAAGCCAAATAATAAAATAAAAACTGCTAAATACACATTAAGTAGTTTCTTTAAGACAAAACTATTAAATCCAAATGAAGAAGAAATAATTAAAGGGACAATTGATTTAAGTTTTGTAAGTAATTTTGATGAAGAAGGAGCTATCTTAAAAGACCATTACTTATTAGAAAAAGGAAGTTATAATTTGTTTTTGGCAAAAGATTTAAACGACCAAAACTGTAAAAAAAGTTTTATCTTAAATGATGATCTAATTTTTAGTAAAGGAGAATTATTACCTTTAGAAAAATATTTTAAAAAGTTAGACGGTAAAGACGTTATTAAAACAGCACTTAAAAATAACGATAAAAATTCTATTAAAACTAAATATATAGAAAATGATTACACCTTTAATGATATTGATAATGTAGGAATAGATAAATTTATTGAAGGTTTAACTGATGAAGATTTAACACATTTAATTAAAGGCGAAGGAATGAGTAGTCCTAAAGGCACACCTGGTATTGCGGCAGTAGTAGGCGGTTTAACAGAACGTACAGCTAAAAAAGAAATACCTATAATTGGTTTTGCGGATGGCCCTTCTGGTATTAGAATGGACTCAGGATTTTATGCGTCTAGTTTGCCTAATGGTGCTTTAATGGCTTCAACTTTTAATTTAAGTTTAATTGAAAAATTATATAAATATGTTGGTTATGAAATGAATAATTATAACATTCAAGTTTTATTAGGACCAGGCATGAATATTTATAGAAATCATTTATGTGGAAGAAACTTTGAGTATTTTAGTGAAGATCCACTCCTTACTGGACTTATAGCAAGTAGTGTTATAAAAGGTTTGCATCAGGCTAATAAATATGGTTCTTTAAAACATCTAATGTTAAATAACCAAGAAACATTTAGGTTTGAAAATGAAGTTTGGGTTTCTAATAGAGCAATTAGAGAAATTTATTTAAGACCATTTGAAATTGCCATCAAACTAGCGGATGTTAAAGTGATTATGAGTAGTTATAACTATATTAATGGTTATCACTCTTTAAGTCATCCAACTTTATTTAAAATAGTTAAAGAAGAGTTTGGTTTTGATGGTATTTTTATAAGTGATTGGTGGGCACATGTCAATGATTTAAATAAACCACTAAATAAAACTGAATTAAGTAAAATGGTACTTGCTAGTCATGAACTTTATATGGTTACTGAAAATACAGTAACACATCAAAACGATTTAAAAGAGGCACTAAAAAATGGTGTTATAACAAGAGATGATTTAGTTGTTTTAGTAAAAAACATTTTAACATTTATTAAAAATACCGATTACTTAAACTTAACAAAAGTTGATCTACCTAAATTAAAATACTTAAAGCTTGTTAATGAATTAGAAGAAAATGAATTTAACAAATTATCTTCATCTTATCTTAAAGAAAATAATAACTATGTTCATTTTATTAAAAAAATTATTAAAGATGAAAGATTAGATATTCCAAAAATTAAACCAGTTAAAATCGAAGATAGAGTTATTTTAAATGACACTATTGTTGGTGAAAAAGGCTTAATGAAGCATTTTAACTTTGAAATGTTAGAAGATGGTAAATATGTCTTTTTATTAAAACTTAGAAATGAAGGACCACTTTTATCACAACTTTCATTAAATATTTATTTTGATGGTAATTATGAAAGAACATATACTTATGGTCATTTTAATAATACGTTAAATGCTAGTGTTTTTAAATTATTTGAAAAAGGAACACATAGTTTTTCAGTAGAGTTTAGACAAACAGGATTAATAATTGAAGGAATAGAAATATTTAAACATCCTTAAACATTTTTAAGGTAGATAGACTAAGAAGTTTGCTATAATAGTTTTAGAGGTGGTTACCATGATTGAAATTGAAAACCAAATGATTTTTATAAAAGAAGAAGACAAAATGATTGCATATATTAGCTTTCCTAAAACAGATGAAAATACTGTTAATATTAACCACACTTTTACTCATCAAAGTAGAAGAGGAGAAGGTTTAGCAAAAAAGTTAATGGACGCTTTATATGATCATTTAAAACAAAACAATTTAAAGGCTCTGCCAACATGCTCATATGCTGTTGTTTATTTTGAGCGTTATCCTGAAAAAAGAGACATTTTATAAGTGGAGCACAAATTAGAGAAGAATATTTTTAAATTAATGATACCAATTTTTATAGAATTGGCTCTTTTCATATTGATGGGCACAATCGACACTGTAATGATTTCTATTTATGAAAATAGTAAAGGGTTGTTTGGTAGTGTTGCGGCAGTTGGAAATGCTTCTACAGTACTTAATTTGTTTGGAGTATTAATAAATGTTATTTCTACTGGTGTTGGAGTTGTAGTATCACAGTATTTAGGTGCTAAAAAATACGATGAGGCTAATCAAACAGTAGGAACGGGAGTAATAATTCAAATTGCAGTAGGAATTTTTATTATGGTTTTATTAATGACTACAGGAAATGCCTTGTTTTCTTTAATTGATACTCCAAATGCAATTAAAGGCTTAGCTTATGATTACTTGTTTTATGGTTCTATAGGAATTATTTTTGTAAGCATTACTGGAGCTATTAATGCTGGATTAAGAAGTAATGGCAAAGGCAGACAAATAGTAAGTGGAGCGGTTATCGCAAACGTTGGTAATATTTTATTTAATATTATATTTATTTATGGATTTTGGTTTATTCCAGAACTAGGAGTAGCTGGTGCAGCAATAGCAACCACTTTAATGCGTTTTATGATGCTTATTGTGGCAAGTATCTATTTATATAAATATGTAGGTCATAATGTCTTTAAATCAAAGATTAATAAAGTTCATTTAAACAAAATTTTAAAAATAGGTCTACCAAGTGCTCTTGAAAATATGAGTTATAATGTATTACAGTTTACTATTTTAGGGTTTATTAATAAATTTGGTGAAGGAGTAATTACCGCAAGAACATACGCTAATACAATTACTTCATATATATTTTTATTTTCAGGTTCATTCGCTAGTGCAAATTCAATAATAGTAGGTTATTTCGTTGGTGAAAAAGAATATTTAAGTGCGATAAAGAATACTCGCAAAGTAACAATAATAGCTTTAATAATTAGTTTTTCTGTAACGATGTTAATTAATTTTTTAAGAGTTCCAATTGTTGGGCTTTTAACTAAAGATGAGTTTATTGCTAAAGAAGTTTATAAAGTGTTGTTTTTAGCTATTTTTATTGAAGTGGGACGTGTTTTAAATATGGTTCACATTCAAGCACTAAGAAGTGCTAATGACACTAAAGTACCTTTATTTACGGCAATACTAAGTATGTTTGGTGTAGGTATTACATTCGCATATATTTTTAGCATTCCTTTAGAAATGGGAATGTTTGGTGTTTATTTAGGGCTCTTGCTAGATGAGTGCTTAAGAGGTATACTAAATATGGTAAGATTTAATAAAAAGCGTTGGCTTAAAGTATTGGAGGCTTATAGTTTATGAAACCAGTAATTATTGCGGTAAGTGGCGGTTCAGCTAGTGGAAAATCAACAGTTGTTGAAGAGATTTTAAATAAGTTAAAAGAAGATGAAGTATTAATTATTAAACATGATGATTATTATAAAGATCAAAATGATTTAACTTTAGAAGAAAGATATTTAACAAACTATGATCATCCTGATTCTTTAGATAATGATTTGTTAATAAAAGATTTAAATGAACTTATAAATGGTAAAACAATTTCTAAACCTTTATATGATTTTGTACTTTATACTAGAAGTGATCAAAAAGAATTAGTTAAACCTAAAAAAGTAATTATTTTAGAAGGTATTTTAATATTAACAGATGAAAGAATTAGAGAACTATCAGATATTAAGCTTTTTGTAGAACTTGATGATGACTTAAGATTTATTAGAAGAGTAGAAAGAGATATATTAGAAAGAGGAAGAACTTTAGAAAGTGTAATAAAACAATACTTACTAACAGTAAAACCAATGTATCATCAATTTGTAGAACCTACTAAAAGATACGCTGATGTAATTATTCCCAATAACACTAAACATAATGTCGCAGTTGATATAATTGTTGCGAAAATAAATGATATTTTAGGTGATAAACAATGATTTTAATTGTAGCAGCAATGGATAGCGAAGTTAGAGATTTAATAATAAACTTTAAAGAAAAATCACTTTTTAATGATAAAAAATATTATTATGGCACTATTAATAATAAAAATGTATTAGTATTAATTACAGGTGTAGGCAAAACTAATGCTAGTGCTTGTTTGGCTAGTTTGCTTATGGTTGAAAATGTAGTTAGCATTATTAATGTTGGTTTTGTTGGTGCTAAAGGAAATTTTGAAATAGGTGAAGTAGTATTAGTTGAAAAAACTATTTATGGTGATGTTGATGTAACTCCATTTACAAACTATGAATTAGGGCAAATTCCTAAAATGCCTAAATACTTTAAAAGTGATGAAATAACTTTTAAAGAGTTTAACAAAACAATAAATAAAACTGCAGCACTTAAAACACAAGATAAATTTGTCTTAAAAACTAGTGAAGATAACTTAATATTTGATATGGAAGGGGCTAGTTTTTATCATGTGTCTCATTTATTTAATAAGCCAATTATTGCAATAAAAGTAGTTTCTGATTTAATCGGTAAAGAAAGCCAGTTAGAAAATTATTTAGAGTTTGAAAAAAATAGTAGTAATATTATTAAAGAAATTATTTATAAAGTAATTTAAAGGAGGACAAAATGAAAGGGTTAATGTTATTCCATAATAATATGGAAGATGTTGAAGCGCTAGCTACAAAAGCACTTTTAAAGAGAGCTAATATTGAGATAGATTCAGTAAGTATTACTAATGAAAAATTAGTGAAATTCTTTTACGGAACAGAAGTAAAAAGCGATTATTTACTTAGTGAAATAACTATTTCTGAGTATAGTTTTTTAATTATTCCTGGTGGTAATTATGTCACAAAAGTAATTAAAGATGACACAAAGATTAAAGCGTTAATAAGCGCTTTTCATAAACTTGATAAACCTTTGTTTGCAATATGTGCAGCACCAATGTTTTTAGGTGAATTAGGTCTTTTAAAAAACAAAGATTACATAGTTTTTCCATCACTTGAAAATGATAATTATTTAGCAAATTTAAAGAGTGATAAAAAGGTAGTAAAAGACGGTAATATTATTACTGGAAGAAGCGTTGGAGCGTTGTTTGAATTTGTTAGTGAAATTATAAATTTTTTAAAAGGTGAAGAAGCAAAAAATGACTTTTTAAATAAAATATATTTCTAGTTAAAAAAACGTGTTGACAAGGTTATAGATTATGATATAATAAAAGAAGCGTTTGTGGCCCGTTGGAGAAACGGTTAACTCACATGCCTTTCACGCATGCAT
>CAZYSQ010000010.1:0-36882 GCA_964649865.1 uncultured Acholeplasmataceae bacterium | reverse complement strand
GTAATAAGTTATTTGGTATATAAAAAAACACCAAAAAGGTGTTTTTTATGTTTGTTTTAAGAAAAAAGGCTTTTATTGACTTTTTTATAATAGTTTTTTTTGTTTTAAAGACTGATAATGCAGTTCTTTAATTTTATCTTCAAATTCTATGACTGGACCAACTACCTTAATGTTTTTAATAACATCTTTAATTGGATAATAATAAATTGGGCTTGGCTTTTGATGCCACTCTTCCATCCATTTATTTAATTGTTCTCCTGATGCAGCATAAATAATTTTACCAAGACCAGCCCATCCATGAGCAGCAGCACACATTGGACAGTGTTCATTTGAGGTATATACTATAGCTCTTTTTCTTTCTTCAAGAGTTAAGTTTGTTCCAGACCATCTAGCAATTTCAAATTCAGGATGTCTTGTATGATCGCCACTTGAAACTTCATTATGGCCTTTTTATAAAATTTCATTATCTAAAACTAAAATTGAACCGAATGGTTCATCGCCTTTTTTTAAAGATATTTCAGCTAAATCAATCGCTTTAAGCAAAAACTTTTTATCATCATGTGTTAACATTTTATCACCTCTTTATAGCCTATTATAGCTATTATTTATTAAAATTAGTAATAACAAATAAAACATATAATATAGATAGATAAAATTAGTATTTCTTTTAATAAATCATTATAATAAAATTAATGTATGTTAACAAATAAAAATGAATAAATTAAAAGCATTTTAATAAATGAATAAAATGGTTTCTAAATATATAATTTTAGACTCTTATTTATAATTTTATTAAATTTGCTTTTTATAGTTTAATAAACATAAAATAAGGGAGGAGAAATTATGAGAATTAAACAAGGTTTAAGCATACTTTTAATACTTGTCGTAATGCTTGTTATGTCTTCATGTAAAAAGAAAACTTATGAAGTAACATTTACAGATTATGATAATAAAGTAATAGAAGTAGTGAATGTAAAAAAAGGCGATGACGCCACAGCTCCAAAAGATCCAGTTAGAGAATGATATGATTTTGATGGATGGGATAGCGATTTTACTAATGTTAAGAAAAATATAACTGTAACAGCTAAATATGTTATCAAAGAGTTTAAAGTTATATTTATTGATCATGATGGTACACAAATTGGTGATGCTCAAAATGTTGAACATGGTAAAGCTGCAACAGCGCCAACTAATCCAGATAATAAAGTTGGATATCACTTTAAAGAGTGGGATAAAGCATTTGATGAAGTAACAGGTAACTTAGAAGTAATAGCAGTATATGAAATAAACGTATATGAAGTTAAGTTCTTAGACCATGATGGTACACAAATTGGCGAAACTCAAAATGTTGAACATGGAAAGGCTGCAACAGCACCAGCAAATCCAACAAGAGTAGGTCATGAATTTACTAATTGGGATAAACCATTTGATGAAGTAACAAGTGATTTAGAAGTAACAGCTTTATATGAGCCTAACAAATACGAGGTAATGTTTAAAGATCATGATGGCACTCAATTAGGTGAAATCCAAATTGTAGAATATGGTAAAGCAGCTATAGCTCCAGAAGAGCCTAACAGTATAGAAAATTATCATTTTGAAAAATGGAATAAAGATTTTGATTATATTACCGGCGATTTAATAGTTACAGCAGTATATGAAATTAACAAATTTGAAGTAATATTTGTAGACTATGATGGTACTCAAATTGGCGAGACTCAAATTATTGACTATGATAATGATGCAGTTGCTCCAGAAGACCCAGTAAGAGAAGGGCATGATTTTATGGGTTGGAATGGTACGTTTACTAATGTTAAATCAGATTTAGAAATTATGGCAACTTATAAAATACTTAAATATGTAGTTATATTTTATGATCATGATGGAACAATTTTAAAAACTGAACCAGTAGAATATGGAAGTGCAGCAACAGCCCCAGCAGATCCAGATAGTAAAGAAAACTATCATTTTGTAGGATGGGATAAGTCGTTTGACGAAGTTAAAGGTAATTTAGAAGTAACAGCAGTATATGAAATAAACGTATATGAAGTTAAGTTCTTAGACCATGATGGTACACAAATTGGTGAAACTCAAAACGTAGAACATGGAAGTAGTGCAATCGCACCAGCAAATCCTAATAATAAAGTAGGACATAACTTTGATAAATGGGATAAAGAGTTTGATGAGGTTATTAGTGATTTAATTATAACTGCCCTTTATAAAGCAAATAAGTATACTGTTTTATTTTTAGACCAAAATGAAGATCCAATTGAGGAATTAACATTAGTAGTAGAGCACGGAGACAAAGTTGAAAAACCTTACTTTTACATTGAAGGTTATCAGTTAAAAGAATGGAAACTAGATGATGAAGTGTTTGATTTCGATAGTGAAATAACTGAACTAACTATTTTACAAGGAAACTATATAAATGATGAAGATTTCTTTACTTTAGACCAATACAATAGAGTTGTTGATTTCTTAGAAATTATTGAAGTAATTCGTATACCAAATAAGATTGGTGACAATGATATAAAATATTTAGATTTTTCTAGTCAAAACGATAAGATTTCTGACTTTAATAACATTTTAAAAGAATTTCATATAGGTGAGAATCTAATAGAAATTAATAACAACGCTAACCGAATTTTTGGTAGATCAGAAAATTTAACTAAAATTATTGTTGATGAAAACAATAATTATTTTAAAGATGTTGATGGTGTTTTATACAATAAAGACTTATCTACTCTAATAATTTATCCAAACGGAAGAATTGCAGAAGATGACACGTTTACAATAATTCCTGAAGTTAAAACAATAGTTAGAGAAGCATTTATGCATAATCAAAGTTTAGTAACAGTTATTTTCAATGAAAGTATAGAAGAAATTCAATATCGTGCTTTTTACAATACTAATATTTCTCATTTAGTTGGAACTGAAAAATTGTTTACTTTAAAAACTTTAGGTGGTAATGCATTTTATCATTCTCCTAATATTGAAAAGATTTATTTATTAAAATCGATAGAGACGATTAGTGCGGGAGCTTTGATTACTAATAATACAAATACAATTATATATATTGAAACTGAAATAAAGGAAGGTTGGAACTCAAACTTCGGTATTGTAGCAAATCAAATTAAGTACTTTAATTTTGTTGATTTTGTCTATATAGATGAAAACGACGATGAAGTTTTAATTGAAAGACAAATAGTTCTTAAGGGTGAAGACGCAGTTGAACCAGAAATACCAATTAGAGATGGATTACATTTTGATGGTTGGGATAAAGAATTTGAAAATGTTGATAATTACTTAAAAGTAACGGCTAATTATTATATGTACAAAGTAACATTTACAGATGAAGACGATAATGTGCTTCATGTAGATATAATTATGGTTTCCAATAGTAAAGTTGATGAACATGAATATAGTCCAAGTGGATATAAATTTATAGAATGGCAACTAGAGGGTGTAGAATTTGATTTTAATACTATTATTACAGAAGATATCACTTTAAAAGCAAACGTCTTTTTACTTTATGATTATAGCTCTCTAGGAAACAATACAATTAGATTAGATAGATATTTAGGTGAAGCAGTAAAACACTTAGTCATTCCTAGTACTATTGATGGATATGATGTAGTATTAATGGGAAATTTATTTGCTGGAACAACTGTTGATTATACTATTATTGAATCAATAGAACTACCAAAAAATATTCAATTAAGCCCAACAGCGACACCTTCATTTGGAATTTTCTTAACTTCCTTAAAATATTTTGTTGTTGACGAAAATGATGAAAATTTTGCAGTGGTTGATGGTGTTTTATTTTCAAAAGATTTAAAAACTTTGATATCTTATCCTCAAAACAAAGGAACAGCTTATGAGATACCTTTAGAAGTTGAAGTAATAGGTAAGCATGCTTTTTACAACAATAAAAAACTATTTGAACTTTCCGCTTTAGGTAATATTCTTGAAATAGAATCTTATGCTTTTGCATACACTAACAATTTTGAAATAAATAATTTCCCAATGACTGTCTTAAAATATGGAGCAAGTGTTTTTGATAATAGTGAACTTTCTGAATATTATTTATATCCAACGGTAGAATTTGTTGGCAATAGCGCTTTTAAAGATATGGCAGGAACAGTCTATTTAGCAGTAGCAGACACATCAGAATGGCACGAAGATTGGGATAAAGGTGCAAATGTAGAAGAATGGAAATTTGAAGTTACATATAAAGATCATGAAAACAATATAATACATGAAGAAGAAGTTTTTTACGGAGATAAAGCAAAGATGTTTTATCCGGATTTAGCAGGTTATCAGTTTATTGAGTGGACAGATGAATTTGGAAATAATATATATGATTTTGAAGAACCAATAGTAATAGATATTGTAATTAAAGGAAGTTTTATTTCAAATGAAGAATTTTTCGATTGGGAAGATGATGGTGAAAAAGTAAGAATTAAAAAAGCAACTCAAATAATTCCTGTAATTAGAATTCCTGAAAAAATAGACGATAAAATTGTTAAGAATGTTGATGATTTATTTGAGGTAACAACTAATGATATTTTAATAACAATTGAATTAAAAGGAAAAGAAATATCTTTAGATTATAATGTTATAGCTGAATTATCAAGATCAAAGGCTTTAGAAAATATCATAGTTCATGAAGATAGTGACGAATATTCAGTAGTTGCTGGAGTTTTATATTCTAAAGAAAAACATATGATTATACTTTTCCCTAATAATTTAACTTTTGTTGGGGACGAATATGAGATTCTTTCATCAGTGAAAATAATTGGTATCTCAGCTTTTTCTGAAAACGACACTTTAAAATCAGTTGTTTTACCTACAGGAGTTACAAAAATAAATCATAGAGCTTTTTATAATACCAAAATAGAAACCTTTGTTAATATTGATTCCTTAAAGTCATTAGAGTTTATTGGACCTGAGGCGTTTTATACATCTAAAGTTTCAAATCAAGAGTTTTATTTACATAAAAGTTTTAAAACAATATTAACTGCAGGTAATCCTATTTTTAGAAAAGCAAGTAATCCTACAGTTTATATTGATAGTGAAATTTATGATGATTTTGAAGATATATTAAAAGACTTTACTTTAGTGAAATTTAGTTTGGTTACTTTTATTGGCCATGATGATGAAGTACTTGATCTTGAACAAATTGTTGTTCATGGTGAAGATGCAGTTGCCCCAGAAGTGCCAGAAGTGGTAGGATATACTTTTGTCGGTTGGGATATAGAGTTTGATGATATAACTGAAGATTTAGAAGTTAAAGCACTATATGAAATTAATGAATATACTGTAACATTTTTAGATGGTTATGGTGGAGTGCATGATGAGCAAATAGTTAAACATGGAGAAGACGCTGTTAAACCAGAAACAAACCCAACAAAAGATGGAGGATGGAATTTTTTGAGATGGGTTGAAAGCTATAATAATATAACTGAAGATCTTATTGTAAATCCAGAATTTATACAAAAAGTAGGTGGCAAATAAGCTATTTTATGTTATATTAATTAGCTTAAAAGCATTAAGGAAAGGGAGAGAAATTCTTTCCCTTTTTTATTTGGAGTTGCTAAATTAATAAAGTGTTATAATATAATTAGTTAAGTTAACTTAACTTTAAGAGGTGGTTAAATGATTGAGTTTAAAGATGTAGCTAAATATTATAAAACTAAAACAGGTGTTACTGAAGGAATAAGAAATATTAATGTTAAGTTTAGTTTAAATGAGTTTGTAGCGATTACTGGCGAGTCTGGTAGTGGTAAGACAACTCTTTTAAATGTTTTAAGTGGTTTTGATTCTTATGAAGATGGAGAAATATTAATTAATGGAAACGAAACGT
The DNA here is from genome assembly GCA_964649865.1 of uncultured Acholeplasmataceae bacterium. Taxonomy (GTDB): domain Bacteria; phylum Bacillota_I; class Bacilli_A; order Acholeplasmatales; family UBA5453; genus DUQU01. The sequence continues at coordinate 31,019 of CAZYSQ010000010.1, read as the reverse complement.
CACACTTCACAGTTAAAGACTGGGAAATGTTTAGAGCTGCCAATGTTGGATTTGTTTTTCAAAATTATAATATTATTGAATCTTATACAGTTTATCAAAATATCATAATTGCTTTAGATGCTCAAGGTTATGACAAATCTAAAAGAAAAGAAAGGGCTTTAGAATTAATAAAAGAAGTGGGCTTAGAAACACACGTTCATCATAAGACAGCTAAGTTATCGGGTGGTCAAAAACAAAGAGTTGTTATTGCTAGAGCCTTAGCTAAAGATGCGCCAATTATATTAGCCGATGAGCCCACAGGTAACTTAGATAAAGCATCTGGTGAAGAAATTATGAAATTACTTAAAAAAATAAGTGAAAATAAACTAGTTTTATTAGTTACTCATAATTTTTTAGAAGCTAAACCTTACGTTACTAGAAATGTAGTTATGGAAGATGGAAATATTAAAGATGATCAAACATACGAACAATTATCTACTAATGAAGAAAATATCAACATAGTAGAAGAATTACCTAAAAATACTATTTTAAATTCTTTTAAATTAGCACTTAAAAATATATTTTCAACACCTAAAAGAACTATTTTTTCTTTAAGTCTCTCACTTTTAGCTATTATTGTTTTTTTGTTTTTTTATTCAACACTAATTTTATCATCAAGAAGTGAGTTAAATTTTCAAATAGGAAATGAGATATATTTGATAAATAGGGATGGTTCAAAGTTTACTAAAGAAGAATTTAATATATTAAAAGAAAAACACGAGAGTAAATATATCAAAGTTTTTGTTAGTTTCCCAAATATTGATGGTTATTATGAACATGAAATTCGCCAAGTTAAAATACCATTAATTAATGTTGAGACAATGGATGGGAAAATCATATTAGAAAATACTAATGAAATAGTAATTCCATCAGATTATTATGTTTTTAGTGATTTTGAAGTTGGAGATAGTATTAAACTTACAATAAATGATATTGAAAAAACATTTGTAATTAAAGGGTTTTCAGAAAAAGTTGCTTTTTATGTTCATCCTGATTTGTTATTTGATAAAGAAAATTTTGTCTTAAATAATGAGTTTTTCACTGAAACTGATATTAAAGAACTACTTATTATTGGAGTAGATCGCTCTGAAATCCTGTTATTTAAAAAAGAACTTCCTAACGATATTAGAATTATAGATTCTTATTTACGTTATGAAGGAATGGAGATGCTTGGAACAGGAATAATAACTATTGTTTTTTGGGTACTATTAATAGGAATAATGTCTGTGTTATTTTTAGTTACTTATAATATTTTAAAAAATATGATGCAGGCAAGAAATAAAGATTTTGCCGTATATAGATCAATTGGCGTTAGTGAAAGTGAAGTTGGTGTGATGATTTTAATGGAACAACTATTTATTTCTATATCTTCTTTTGTAATTGTTTTTGTTTCTTTAAAAGTGTTATCGTTAATTTCATTTGATATTTATAAAGTAAATAGAATGTTAAAATTAAGTGATTATATACTAATTTCAATTATCTTTTTATTGTTTTCTTTTGCACAAGGTTTAAAGTTTAATAGAAAACTATTTAACTTAACTGTAATTGACTCTTTAAAGGAGGACCATTAAAATGATAAAGGTAAGTAACTTAAATAAGTATTTTAATAAAAATAAGTCTAATGAAATTCATGTAATTAATAAGACAACTTTAAGTTTTCCTGAAAAAGGTTTTGTAGCAATTACTGGTCCTTCGGGATGTGGGAAAACAACACTTCTTAATGTTTTAAGTGGTCTTGATGATGCCAGTGGAGAGATTAATTTTGGAAATATAAATATGACTACTTATAAAAGTCATAAATGGGATAAGTTAAGAGCTAATAACATTGGTTTTATTTTCCAAAATTATTATTTATTAGAAGATAGAACGGTATATGATAATATTAAACTTACACTAAACTTAATTGGGATAGTAGATAAAGAAGAAGTAGATTATAGAATTGCGTACTGTTTAAATGCTGTTGGTTTATTTAGATTTAGAAAAAGACAAGCTAGTGATTTATCGTTTGGACAAAAACAAAGAGTTGCAATTGCTAGAGCGATTGCTAAAAATCCTGAAGTTATTATTGCTGATGAACCTACTGGTAATTTAGACCTCAAAAATAGTGTTGAAATAATGAAAATCATTAAAAAAATAAGTAAAGAAAAATTAGTTATTTTAGTAACACACAATATGAGCTTAGCTTATAATTATGCAGATAGAATTATTACCATTGAAGATGGGAAAGTAAGCAGTGACGAGATAAACGATTTTACACAAGCTAATGAAGTTGATTATGATGATAATACAATATACTTAGGAGATTTATTTGAAAATAAGCACTCAGGTAATATAAAAACATATTTAAAAAATGAAACGGATGAGATTGACTTAACAATTATAAAAATTAATAATCAGCTATATTTAAAAACAAGCAACAACAACTTAAAAATAAATGTAATTGATACAAAGTCTAATTTAAAAATTAACCAAGGAAAAAAAGAAAAAGTAGAATCAACCGAATACGAAACTGATTTTTCTTTAAGTGATCTTGAAAAAAATGCTAAACCAAGGGTTAAAAAAGGTAATTTTAGATTTAAAGATTCTTTAATTGAAGCTTTAAAGAAAATAGTTAATGTAGGAAGAAAAACAAAAGTCCAAATCATTTCTTTAATGTTACTTGGAATTATGTTTTCAATTTCTGTTTATGTTTTGTTTTCTAATTTAATTTATGATGATTCTAAAATTTTTATTGATAAAAATGTTTATAAATCGTCTTTAACCGAGTCAGATATTGGAGAGTTAGACAGCAGTAAATACGTTTATTTCCCAGGTCAACTTAGAGGTTATTATTCATTTGAAACTGGTAAAAAAGGTAGTTATTTAGATCTTTATTCTTATTTGCCGATTGAAGCTATTAAATCTAACGATATTGTTATTGGAAGAATGCCAGATAATGAGTATGAAATAGTAATTGATGGTGGCGTTTTAGACGAAGATTATGAATATTATATTAGCTATAATGTTAATGGTATCTTCAAAATTGAGCACTTGTTAAATGAAAAAATAGCATATTATGACTATTACAATGGACAAATTCCAATAATTTTTACTATTGTAGGTGTAGTTAATACAAACACTAAAGCATGGTATGGAAGCACTAAGATTTTGTATGAAATTCCTTTAAGTAGTTCTATCTATTACAAACAAGATGGAAAATATTATGATTACAACTTTACTTTTGCGCCACAAGAAGAAGTTAATTTAACATCAGGTGTATTGCCAACCAATAGAAATGATTTTAAAAGAGAAATTGTAATTCCTGATGATTTTTATAATAGTTTAGATAGTGAAGCTATTTCCTTTATTGAAGAATATCATGGGCTAGTTATTGTTGGAACTTATCAAAATAGTGGTGAAAAAATCTACTTTTATACAACAAAAGAAAACGTTGATGAAATAATTTTATTTGATAAAACTAATGGAGCTTATGTTTATTCACTTGATGGTACTTCGCCAGGTAGCAACTTTGAAAACTACCGAAGCACTATTGTTGAAGAAATGAAAAACAATTCTAATCAAGCAAGAATGAGTTCTGTTTCTCAAATGATAGTTGCACTTTCTTTAAGTGGTTTAATCTTTTTCTTTTTAGTAAGATCATCATTGACAAGAAGAATTAAAGAATTAAGTATTTATCGTGCTTTGGGCATACATAAACATGAAATAATAACAACATTCACGATCGAATACTTGATTACTTCATTGTTAACTTCTGTTGTTGGAGTTTTAATTGGTACTATTATTATTAAAACTGCTAGTGGCTCTTTTTTAGGAACGTTATTTACAATTAGAGTGACATTGTTTAGTTTCTTAATTTCTGTATTTGGAATTATTATTACAAATATAGTTATCGCTTTAATTCCAGTAGTATTTTTACTTAAAAAGAAACCGGCTAATTTGCTTACTCACTTTGATATTTAAAGTGATATAAAAGTTTTAAGTTTAGAAATTGTTTTAAATCAAGCAAAGTAGTATATAAAACTGCTCTTTGTTCAAATAAAGATCTTTCCTTTGGGAGAGGTCTTTTTTTAAATAATTCAAATAATTCATTTAATTTATTATTTAAATCTAAAGCATAGTTTTCTTTGCCTATTTGATCTTTAAATAGTTTTAAGTAATTTAAAATTATTTCTTTTTCGTCAATTAATGCTATTTCATTTAAATCTTTATTAATTTTCTCTAATAAGTACAGTTGTTGGTTGCGCATTTCTAAGTAATTGAAGTTTTCTTTAACTTGATCGCTAGAAATGTTTTCTAATTCTAATTGAATTAAATCGAATGTTTTTGTAATAAGTGGTTTTATATTATTAATGTTTGGATTTATTTGATTACTTATGTTAATGATTATTTCATTAATATCTTCATCAATTAAAGTTATGTTTTTAGTAATTTCTTTTTGATAGTTAGGAATAACAAAGTTTAAAAGTAAAGCAACACCTACACCAATAAAGAAGATGTAAAAAGCGTTAAAAACAAAATACAAATCTTTTTCTAAATATATTTGAGAAACTAACACAAGCGACACAGATAAGCCTTTTTCTAGTTTAATTAAATAACTTAAGGGGATGAAAATTAAAATAAAAACAATAACACCATAAGCTTGGAAGTTTGATAAGTAAAATAATAGCGATCCTAAGCTAAAAGCTACTATCATACTAAGCAGTCTAATTAAGGCGATATTGTATGATTTTAGTTTAGTTTTTTCTAAAGATAGTAAAGTAATTACTCCAGTAGTATAAAAGTAAGGAAGATTTAAAAAGTAAGCAATTAAAAATGCAATTATAAATCCTAATGTAATTTTAATTAATAAGTAAATGTTTGTTTTCATGATATCACCATAAATATTATAAATTATAGTAATCAAAAATGAAAACGTTTTAATTTTTTGCTATAAGTTAAGTTTATACGACTATAAGCACATTTAATGATTAAACAAATTTAAACTATAGTTTATTTTTTAAAAATAACTATATTAATTTATGATAATTTAGTAAAATAGGTATGGTGATAACATATGATATATTTTGAAGTAATAATGATTTTGGTTGGTGGAATTGGATCTTTGCTAATTGGCATGAATATTCTATCTGATAATATGAAAAGACTCGCAAACGCAAAGTTAGAGTCATCTTTAAATAAAATTTCAAACAGTAGAATTAAAGGATTTGGTGTAGGTGTTGCAACAACGGCTGTAGTTCAATCAAGTGGTGTCACTACTGTAATGGTTGTGGGTCTTGTTAATGCGGGTGTTATTTCTTTACTTCAAGCAACAACTATTATTATGGGAGCAAACGTTGGCACAACTATAACAGCGCAAATTGCCGCACTCCAAACTTTTAATTTTATTATTTTTGCGATGTCTTTCGCACTTGTTGGCTCATTTGTTAATATAGTTTCTAGTAAAGAAAGAACTAAAACAATTGGGAAGGTACTCCAAGGGTTAGGGTTAATTTTTGTGAGTTTACATTTATTAAGTGGAGCAATGTCAATTTTTAAAGAATCAGAAACAATAATAAATTTGCTTTCAGATATTAAAAACCCGATTTTTCTTTTATTAATAGGAATAATTTTAACCGCTATTTTTCAAAGTAGTTCTGTTGTTACATCTCTAGTAATTTCAAGTGCAATTGCTGGTATTGTAATTGGTGATGGAGGGAATGCTCCTTTATATATTATTTTAGGTTCTAATATTGGTACAACTATAGTAGCGCTTTATGCCTCAATTGGGGCAAATGTTAATGCTAAAAGAGCTTCAGCAATTCATATTTTATTTAATTTGGTAGGCTCGTTTATTTTTATGATTTTTTTATTACTTTGGCCAAATTTTAATGAAGCGGTGTTAGTAACTATTTTTCCTAAAACAGCAACACAAATTGCAATGTTCCATACCTTTTTTAACTTATCATGTTCTATAATGTTTCTACCTTTTGCAAATTTATTTGTAAAAGCTAGTGAAAAAATAGTTAAAGAAGATGAGAAAAATAAATTAGTAACAATTACTTTAGAAGAAAGACTACTATCAACTCCGCCAATTGCGATTATTCAGCTTAAAAAAGAAATTTCAATTATTGCAAACAATGCAATGAATAGCTTAAAAACTGCTTTTGATTGTTTTGTTGAAAGAGATTTATCTAATAGTGAAAAAGTGGAAACTTTAATTAAACAAGGTACTAAATTAAATAAACAAGCTATTGAATATTTAGTTAAGTTATCTGGCGAAAAGCTAAATTCAACTAATAAAAATGCAACTTCAAAGCTTTATCATACAATTAATGATGTTGAAAGAATTAATGATTTAGCAAGCAATTTAATAAAGTATACAGAAGCTGTTGTTAGAGATGATATTACCTTTAGCGAAACAGCTAACAATGATTTAAAAGAGATGTTTAAAACGATCGAAAAACTTTTTGAAAGTGCAATGGTTACCTTCTTTTCTGGAAGTTTAGAAACTTATAAAATAGTTGAAAAACTAGAGCAAAGTGTAGATGATAAAAGAAGAGAAATAGTTAATAATCATATTCAAAGATTAAACGAAGGTAATTGTAAACCTGAGTCAAGCCCAATTTTAATTAATTTAGTTTCCAATTTAGAAAGAGCTGCAGACCATATGAACTTTATTGCTAAGGAAACAATTAGTTAGATTACTTGATAATAAACAAGAAAAGAAATAAACTATACTAGGAGTTGAAATTATTAATGATTAAGATGTTCTTTAAAAAACTATTAGAATCATTTATATCTGTATTACCTGTAACAGTAGTTATTTTGGTAATTAGTTTTTTAATTGGCTTACAAATGCAAATAATTTTAAGTTTCTTGCTTGGAGCAAGCTTTTTAGTAGTTGGACTTACTTTATTTCAATTAGGAGCGTTTGCTTCGACAAGTTTTATTGCTGAAGGAATAGGAAGTTATATTGTTAAAAAACGAAAATTAGCGTTATTTTTATTAGTAAGTATTGCTTTAGGGTTTTTTATAATAGTGGCTGAGCCTTCAGTAAGAGTATTATCTAATCAGCTTAAAGACGTAATTAGTCCAGAAATGATTACAATTATAACTGTTGCGATTGGAGTAGGGCTGTTATTAACTGTTGGTTTGCTTAGAATTGTATTAAAAGTACCTTTGAAATGGTTATTAATGGGATTATACGGACTTGCTTTTTTACTAGCTTTTATTGTTAACGCTAATAACCCAGCATTTGTTGCGATTGCTTTTGATTCTGGTGGTTTTGCTAGTGGCCCACTATCTGTTCCTTTTATTATGAGCTTAGCTTATGGAATAAGTAAAGCCAGAAAAAGTTCAAAAAGTGAACAAGATTCTTTTGGTCTTGTCGGAGTAACAATTATTGGTCCTATTATTGCTGTTTTAATTTTAGGGCTTTTCTTTAAAATTGATCCAAACTCAATTTCAATGGTTAATGATAATTTAAGTTTAGTCCATTACTTAAAAGCTTATTCAAAAGATATGGCAGTTGCGATAACTCCATTTGTGATGTTTTTTATTTTATTTCAGTTTTTAGATTTTAAATTAACGAGAAGAGAAGTCATTAAAGTTTTTATAGCTTTTTTATATACTTACGTAGGTTTAGTTTTGTTTTTATCTGGAGCAAACCAAGCATTTACAATGATAGGTAACGAAATAGGTGGTTTTATTGCAAATAGCAAGCCTTGGTTATTAGTTGTTGTGGGGTTAGTCTTTGGTTTATTAGTTGCTGCGCCAGAACCCTCTATTGTTGCTGTTAACAAGCAAGTTGAAGAAGTTACTGCTGGTGCCGTTTCTAAAGTATTACTTTTAGGAGCAATTTCGCTTGGAGTAGGTATTGCTTTAGTATTATCGATGTTAAGAATTATTTATAGTATTAATATTTTATGGGTCGTAGTACCAGGGTATTTAATTACTTTTATTCTAACATTTTTTACACCAAACTTATTTACTGCAATTGCGTATGACTCTGGAAGTGCAGTGAGTGGTGCAATGACAACTGCATTTTTAATGCCATTTGCGATTGGTGCGTCTAATATGATCGCAAGTTCAAATCCTTTAATGGATGCTTACGGACTTGTGGTAATTGTTTCAATGGCACCAGTTATTAGTTTACAAATATTAGGTATTGCTTATAATAAAAAAGCAAAGTTTAAAGCGAATCATCAAGAAAATGATGACATCTTATCATTTTAAGGAGGGCACATGGAACTAATTGTATTTGTTGGAAATAATGGATATGCTTATGAAGTTATGGAGGCTGCCAAAAAATTAGGCGCAACTAGTGGAACAATTCTTCATGGTAGAAGTTCAAGGAAATCTGATAAAAAGTTATTTGGGGTTACAATTCACCAAGAAAAGGAAGTATTATTAATAGTAACTATTAGTAGTTTGAAAAAAATTATTATGGAAGGTTTAAATAAAAACTACGGAATTAGTAGTGAAGCGGAGGGAATTACGTTTTCACTAACTATTTCAGATGCTTTTGGAATCGATACAAATATTCGCGATTTGGGCGATATTGTAATATAGAGAGGTTTATATAATGAAGTTATTAATAACGGTTGTTTTAAGAGGAAAAGGCGAGACTGTTTGCAAGGAACTTAAAAATTATCAAGCTGATTTTTCTGTTGTATTTTTAGGAGAAGGGACAGCATCTAACCAAATGATGGAATATTTTTCTTTAGATAGCAAAGATAAAGACGTTGTTTTTTCAATAATTCACCAAGATGATGAAGAAAAAATATTAGAATTATTAGAAGATAAATTTAAGTTATCAGAAAAGAATCTCGGCATGGCGTTAACTCTACCATTGTCATCAATTAATAGAATGGCATTAGAAGAAATTATGGGAGGAATTAGCAGTGAGTAAAAAAACTTTAATTATTTTCATAAGCGAAGATGGACACACTGAAAAAGTAATGGATCATCTCAGACCTTTAGGTGTTAAAGGGGGAACGGTTATTCATGGTAAAAGTCCTTTAACTGACCAAGATGAAAAGTTTTTTAAAATTACAATTCATCCTAAAAGAGATTTACTTTTAATTGCTTGTTTAGAAGAGCAAAAACATGAGATTATGAGGGAAATATATAACAATTTTGGAAAAGGAACTGAAGCGAACGGAATAGTGTTTTCGTTAGAAATAGATAAAACAATAGGAGTGAGATTACAATGAAAAAAGAAAAAAAGATTTTTGGTTTACTAGCATACGCATCTTTAGTGATAAGCGCACTAATATCCCTTACTTTGCTAGTTCTTGGCTTGTTTGACAAGGACGCAAACTTTAGCAATTTTCAATTTTTAGCTAACCTTTTGCTAATCGTCGTAGTTGTTTGGGCAGCGTGGCAATATGCTAAAGATTTAAAGAAGTTTGGTAAGGTTGTTTTTATAATTGTTGCAGTATTAGCAATTTTATCATCAATAGGAGTTTCATTTTTTTAAGTAGTATTAAAAGTTTCAAATGGGGATTTTAAAACCTAATTTTAGCTACTTTGTTAGTTAACTAAAACAAATAAAATTAATTGTGAAAAAAGGCATTTTAGTTTCATTCTAAAAAGCCTTTTTTTTCATATATTTTCATAAAAATATTTGATAGAATACTTAAACAAAGGAGGATAAAAAGATGGAAAAACGAGAAATATTATGCATTGATTTAAAGAGTTTTTATGCTAGTGTTGAGTGCAGTTTAAGAAATCTAAATCCATATTTAACTCCTTTAGTTGTGGCAGATCCCAATAGAGACGGGGGAATTGTTTTAGCTGTAAGTCCTTATTTAAAATCTAAAGGCGTTCCTTCTAGGTGTAGACTTTATGAAGTTCCTAAAACACCTGATTTGATAGTTGCAATGCCACAAATGAAAAAGTATCTAGATTTTGCAATTAAAGTAATTGATATTTATTTAGATTTTGTTAGTGAAGAAGATATTTTTGTCTATTCAATTGATGAAACATTTATTGATGTCACTTCATATTTAAGTTACTATAAAATGACTAGTACAGAACTGGCTTCAAAAATACTAAGAGAAATTTACAAAAGGCTAAAGCTGTATGCAACATGTGGAATAGGAAAAAACATGCTAATCGCAAAATTAGCATTAGACTTAGATTCTAAGACTAAAAAAGACTATATTGCGAAGTGGGAAGATAAAGACATTAAAGAAAAGCTCTGGAAAGTAAGTCCGCTATCTAAAATGTGGGGGATTGGTCATAGAATGGAAAGTAATTTAAATAGATTAGGAATTAACACTATTTACGATTTGGCTCATTATGACCCAGAAAAACTTAGAAAACAATTTGGAGTAATGGGACTAGAACTTTATAATCACGCTAATGGGAGAGACTTAAGTTTAATTCAAGATCAAGCAAAGCTAAAACCGCTTAACGCGAGATATAGTGTGGGACAAGTTTTATTTAAAGATTACAATAAAGAAGAAGCTAAACTAATTATAAAGGAAATGATTGAAGACATTTCAAGAAGACTAAGGCTAAATGGTAAGACTGCCTACGTAGTAACATTATCAGTAGGATACTCTAAATCCTTTGGTGGAGGCTTTAGTAGACAAATGAGGCTAGAAAATAAAACAAATTTAACTAGTGTACTTTATAAAAATATTCTTATTTTATTAGAAAGACATTATGAAAACCTTCCAATAAGAAGAATAACAGTAGGTGTGACGAATTTATCTAGTATAAAAAATAAACAACTTAATTTATTTGAAGACTACCAGCAAGAAGAACTAGAATATCAGTTAGAAAAAGCATTAGATTTAGTGAAAGACAATTATGGTAAAAATAGTGTTTTAAAGGCGACTGCATTGTTAGAACACTCAACACAAATAAGAAGAAACCAAACAATTGGAGGCCATAATGCATAATTTTGACAGAGGATTAATTAAGTGGCTTCCTTTCGATGCTTTAACTGGATTTAAAGGAGCGATTTTAGAATTAAAAAATAAAAGGCTGAAAAAAGAAAAACCAATTTTGTCAGCCGACCAATATGATGAATTAAATTTTAAATTAAAGTTAATTTTGGAAGATAAATTAAGTTGTGATATTTATTATTATAAAAACGGCTATATTAAATATGCGACTGGTATAATTTTGAAAATTTATTATGAAAAAAGAATGCTGAAAATTGCTGAAAAATTAGTAAATATTGATGATATTTTAGATATTAATATAGAAAAAATGCATAACGAGTATGAAGACTTCATATACTAATTATTAATAATTTTAATCATATTTTATTATGATATAAAATTAATTAAAACATATTTAATATGACATTAAAAAAGGCAAATTATTTGCCTTTTTTGATTGTGAATATTTTTATTTCTCCGGGTCCCATTAAAAAGTAGGGATTATTATTTTCATCAAACTCTTTAATTACTCGTTTTTCTTTTTCGTAAGTTGCGTAAAGTAAGGTTGCATCATTTGTTAAATTATAAATGCCTTTTAACTCTTGTAAATCAACTTTGATTGTTTGAGTAAAATCATAAAAAGGATTGCTTACAACAAATAATAACTCAGTTTTAGTGTTATAAATAAAGCCTATTGGATCTCTGCCTTCTAAAAATTTAATTGGAATATAGTTCTTTTTATTAGTTAAAGCATTTAAATATTTTCTTCTAATAGGATTAATTAATTTTAAATGGTTTTTAATGTCATGGCTATTTTCATTTAAGTAGTGGAATGAATATTTGTCAAATAAAGCCAATTTCATGTAAAAGGGATCATTTTCATCTAACATCATTAACTCATTTTCTCTTGGTTCAATTCCGGTGTTCATCGCTTGTCTTTCAAATACTTCTTGTCCAGAGTTGATAAAAGGAACTGCATTTGGGATAAACATGTTCATTATTGTAATATACCTACTTAAGATTTGCTCACCTGCTCTAGATGCTAGTCTTGGTGTATCGTGTGTTTCTCCTAAAGAAAACTGTAATATAGGAAGCTTATAACTGTTTAACATGAAGTCATGAGTTCCCTTTTCATAAACTTTATAGATGTTTGTAAAAGCATTGCCAATAATCATGTCATAACCTAACTTTTTAGCCTTTAAAGCATTATCTGGATTTAACTCCTCAGCTATAAAAACAAAACTACTATCTATCTCAAGCGCTTTGTTAATAATTAATTTAACTAGTTTATCAGGAAGAGCATGCCCCATATCAATTCTAGCCCCATCGATTCCAAAATTTTTTTGAAAATATGGGATTATGTTAGAAATCATTTCCCATAGTTCTAAGTTTGGTATTTTTCCTGGATGAAGGTTTGATTTTATCGTATCAAATAGTATATATGGAGGTATGTTTTTATTTTCTAAGTATTTAACACTATTTGCTGGATGATCTAAATATAACCTAAAAAAAGTAACGTCTGTCCAAGGTGGCTGATTATCATTAATATGATCACTAAAAGCGGGCGCTACAGTTAAGCCATAATATTTATCTATTAAATCTAAAAAGCTTTTATTAGATTTTTTAGCTTCATTAACTAACCTTAACCAAAGTTTGGGATTTTGTGTTTTAGGATCATGTTCAAATAAAGATAGATGCTCTTTTACTTCAGTAGCCGCATATATTTGAGGTAAATATTTTGGTAACGGTGGAACTGTTTTATCTTTAATTTCTGGAACTAGTGGAGGGCTATAGTTTTTTAAACTACTAGATTTAATCCAATAAAACCAGTCTGGATGAGTTAGTATTAAATCACTTTCTAAAGAGTTTGTTCGTGGTATTATGTCAATCATTACTCTAATATCAATACTGTGACAAGCTTCAATTAAAACTTGAAATTGTTCTTCTAAAGATAAATCATCTCCAACTATTGGGTCTTTTAAGTTTTCATCTAATGAAAAGAAGTTAGTAACTCCATAAGGGCTCCCTAAGTCACCTTTTTTATTTTTAAGTGAATATTTAGAAATTGGAAGTAAGTAAATTGTATTAACGCCCATTTCTTTTAAAAGGGGTAGTATCATTAATGTTTTTATAAAAGTACCAGTTTCTTTTAAATGGTAAATATTTAAATCATCTAAATAACCATTGCGATCATGGTCCCAAGCAGAAGAAGTTCTAATCATCATTGAGTAGACAACGGCTTTTTTAAGCCAACCTTTATGTTTAATTCCTTTTTTCTTAGATAGACTCATAACCTCAGTTACTTGATAGTTATTTAATAAAAAAGAGTCTATTAAATCAATTAAGAAATCATAAGGGTTAATTAGTTCTTCGCCATTTGAAAGCTTAAAAAGACTATTGTGTCCAAATAAATTAAATAAGTTAGGAATTGCATAATTGATGGGGTAATTTGGTTTATTATTTAAAAGAGATTCTCTTAGTTTTAAAATTAATGACATTTTACACCTCTAAATGTTAAAGAAACCATATTAGTTATGGCTTTTTATTAATGAATTACCAGTCATTGCGACAGGTTTAGGAATATTTAGTAAATCTAACATTGTTGGAGCAACATCGCATAACGCTCCGCCTTCTTTAAGTGTTAATCCAGCTTTAGTAACTATAATAGGAACTAAATTAGTTGTATGAGCAGTGTGTGGCTCTCCGTTTTCGTCTCGCATTACCTCAGCATTACCATGATCAGCTAATATAATTGCTACACCGTTAACTTTTTTTATAGCTTCTAAAACTCTACCTAAGTTATAATCTACAGCTTCAACAGCCTTAGTCGCCGCAGGAATAGAACCAGTATGACCAACCATATCAGGATTAGCAAAATTTAAAATCATTGTGTCATATTGTTTTGTTAAAATTTCATTAACAGCTGCATCAGCAACTTCATAAGCGCTCATTTCAGGTTTTAAATCGTATGTTGGAACTTTTGGTGATGGAATTAAAATTCTTTTTGCACCAGCGAGTTCTTTTTCATAACCACCATCAAAGAAAAAAGTAACATGAGCATATTTTTCAGTTTCAGCAATTCTTAATTGTTTTAAATGATGATTTTCAATGACATCTCCATAAAGATCTGCTAAACTTTGCAGTTCAAAAGCAATTTCTCCTTTTACTGTTTCTTGATAATGCATCATAGAGACAAAGAAAATGTTTTTAGGAATGTGAGTACTATCAAATGTAGCTTTTCCTTCAGTGTAATAGTTACTAACTTTATCTGGATTTGAAAAAGCAGTACTAATTCTAATCGCTCTATCAGGTCTAAAGTTTGCAAAAATTATTGCATCATTTTCTTCTACAAGACCATTTTTATCTACTACAAATGGAAGCATAAACTCATCTGTAACTCCATTTGTATAACTTTCTTTAACTCCATCAACAAAACTATTAAATTGTTTTCCAGTACCACTAGTAATATTATCAATAGCTTTTTGAAGGCGATCCCAGTTGTTATCTCTATCCATAGCATAATAGCGTCCACTTACAGTTGCGATTGTAACACCTTTGTTTGCTATCTCTTCTAAAAACTCTAAGCCGCTAGTTGGAGGAGTATCTCTCCCATCTAAAAAAGCATGGTAAAAAGTTTGTTTTCCTAAGCCTTTTTGGTTAGCAAGATCATTTAAAGCAACAATATGGTTACTGCTAGAATGAACACCACCGTGACCAGCAAGTCCAAAAATATGTAATTTGCTATTGTGTTTTTTGACCCATTCAATGGCGTCTAAAAAAGCTTTATTTTTAAAAAATGACTGATCTTTTATCGAAGCATTAACTCTGCTTAAACTTTGCCAAACAACTCTTCCGGCACCTAAATTTAAGTGTCCAACTTCACTATTTCCCATTTGGCCTTCTGGAAGTCCAACATATTCACCAGAAGCAAACAATGTACTATGGGGATATTCTTTTATTAAACTGTCAAAAACTGGAGTGTTTGCTAAAGTAACTGCGTTACTATCGCTAGGTTTAGCAATGCCTTGTCCATCTAAAATAATTAATCCTACAAAATTTTTCATATACGTCACTATCCTTTACAAGTATATTATAATACATCTAGTAATATACTACTACACGAAAATGTTTTCAAATATAATATAAATTGACTTTAACGGACTTAACAAATATAATATAGATGAACTTCAGGGTGAGGTGTAATTCCTCGATCGGCGGTAAAGTCCGCGAGCCTTAGTGCAGGAATAGGTGAAAGTCCTATACCGACAGTACAGTCTGGATGGAAGAAGTCGTGTTTTTCATGCTTTTTCGTCATCCTGAAGTGGCGATTTTTTTATGAAAAGAGGACAAGTATGAATAACAAAATTAAACAAATTGTTTTAACAGCAACATTTTCAGCTATGGCAATTATTTTAGGATATATTGAAATTCCTTTTCCACCAGCACCATTTTTAAAATTTGACTTTAGTGAAGTTGCAATTTTAGCAAGTTTAATAGTGTTAGGTTATTCTAAAACTAGTATTGTAATACTTTTAAGAACTTTAATTAGAATTATGATTAAAGGTGATGTTGATGTTTTTCCTTTTTTAGGAGAATATATGGCAATAATTAGTTCTTTTTCAATTATAACTTTTTATTATTTAGCTACTAAAGTAACTAAAACAAATATAGAACCATTAGTAGGTAAAAATGTTTGTGATATTGAAAAGTTTAAAATTACTAAGCCACTTATTCATGGAGTAATAGTGACATTAGGTTTTACTTTTGTAATGACAACTTTAAATTATTTTGTTACTTTACCAATTCAGTTAACTGGCGGAAATTACTTTTTTGTTACAAAGTTATTGAGTGATGTTGATACGTTAAATAGTAGTTTAGGGTTTGTTGGAGTTAATTCATATGCAACGTTGGTTTTTGTGTTAATAATGCCTTTTAATATACTTAAAGGTATATTAGTTTTAACAGCGTTTGAAATTATTAATTTAAGATTAAAATACTTGGAGGTATAAATGTTTTTTAAAGAAAAGATATATCGAAAAGAACTTACTAAATTCGTTTTAGAAGGTTTGCTAGGTGCCATTGTTTTTGGCTCATTATTAGGTGCCATTAATTTTTATTTATCAAATTCAAGTTTAGATTTTTTTAATATTTTTACATTTATTATTTTATATTACTTTTTAGTGAAAAGACTTTATCAAAGCTTTCATTTTTATCATATAACATATTCTATTTTAGCTATAGTTTTCCTATTTTTAGGAGACTATTTTGTTGTGACAGCAAGACTAATTATGCAAAATCTTGCCTTTAATAATTATTTTTGGATAGGAGCTTTTAATCCGAAGTATTATTTGTTATCAATGTTTTATTTACAAGCTAATGGATTAGCAATATTTTTAGATGCTTTTCATATTTTAATTTATGTTTTAATAAGCTATTCTATTTTTATGAGAATGAAAAGATAAAATGTAAGTGTTTTATCTAACATAATTATTGAATATAATTAGTTAAGTAGTATAATTAATTTGGTAAAACTATTATAAAGGAGTGATTATATGCCATACATTACAGATGTTTATGCAAGAGAAGTATTAGATTCAAGAGGAAATCCAACAATTGAAGTTGAAGTTTATACTGAATCTGGTGCATTTGGAAGAGCTTTAGTACCAAGTGGTGCATCTACTGGTGAACATGAAGCTGTTGAATTAAGAGACGGAGATAAAAAACGTTATTTAGGAAAAGGTGTTTTAAAAGCAGTTAACAATGTTAATGAAATTATTGCTGAACACGTTATTGGAATTAATGTTTTATTTCAAGTAGAAATTGATCAATTATTAATTGAATTAGATGGAACGCCAAACAAGGCAAAATTAGGTGCAAATGCTATTTTAGGTGTATCTATGGCTGTTGCAAGAGCAGCTGCAGATTATTTAGATGTAAGTATTTATAATTATTTAGGTGGATTTAACGCAAGACAATTACCAGTACCTATGATGAATATCTTAAATGGTGGCTCACACGCTGATAACAACGTTGATTTCCAAGAATTCATGATAATGCCAGTTGGAGCTAAAAGCTTTACAGAAGCAGTAAGATGGGGAACAGAAGTTTTCCATAATTTAAAAGCAGTTTTAAAAGCGAGAGGATTAAACACTGCAGTTGGTGATGAAGGTGGTTTTGCGCCTAACTTATCATCAAATGAAGAAGCTTTAAAAGTAATTTTAGAAGCTATTAAAAATGCAGGTTATGAAGCAGGAAAAGATATTTTCTTAGCACTAGACGTTGCTTCAAGTGAATTTTACAATAAAGAAACTAAAAAGTATGTTTTAGCTGGTGAAAATAACCGCGAATTAACAAGTAAAGAATTATCAGATTTTTATGGTGAATTAGTTAAAAAATATCCGATTATTTCAATTGAAGACGGTTTAGATGAAAATGACTGGGAAGGTTGGAGCTATTTAACAAAATTACTAGGAGATAAAATCCAATTAGTTGGTGATGATTTATTTGTAACAAACACTTTAAGATTAGAAAAAGGAATTAATGAAAAAATTGCTAACTCTATTTTAATTAAAGTAAACCAAATTGGTACATTAACAGAAACTTTTGAAGCTATCGAAATGGCTAAAAGAGCTGGTTATACTGCAGTTATTTCTCATAGAAGTGGTGAAACTGAAGACTCAACTATTAGTGATATCTCTGTTGCTACAAATGCAGGTCAAATTAAAACAGGTTCAGCTTCAAGAACTGATCGTATTGCTAAATACAATCAATTAATTAGAATCGAAGATGAATTAGGAGATACTGCAAAGTATTTGGGCAAAAAAAGTTTTTACAACTTAAAGTAAGTTAAAAATTAAGCGGCTTATTAAGTCGCTTTTTTTATGGTATAATTTTCATATGCAAAATAAATTAGAACTTTTAGCTCTTTTTATAGAAAAGAGTAAATACACAATTGAAGAATTAGTTTTAGAGTCAAATATAAATAAAGAAAAATTGCTTAACAATTTAGCTTTTTTAGTGAACAAAAATTATCTAAGATTAAAAAAAGATAATTACCATTTAAGACCAGGGCTAAAAGTAGGAACTATCGACTTAAAAGAAAAAGGAGCCTTTTTAATAGCTACTGGTAAAGACATTTATATTGAAAACAATAAACTTAGTAATGCTTTAGATAGTGATATAGTGCTTGTAACTGTTAAAAATGATTACGGAAAAGTAATTGAAATTGTTAAAAGAAAAGAACATAAAATTGTTTGTGAAGTCGTTAAAAAAGGAAATAAGTATAGTTTGTCCGTAAAAGGAAATATGCGTTTTTTAGTTTATTTAAATAATTATCATAACTTACTTAATGGTGATGTTATAGAAGTACTTATTACGGAGTATAAACATAATCATTTAATCGGAAAATTAATTAATAAAATTGGTCATATAACAGATCCTGATATTGATATTTTAACTATTATTAATGCAAACGGATTTCCTTATAAACATAGTGAAGAAACACTTATTGAAGCGGAAAACCTAAGTAGAGAAATATCTAAAGAAGAGCGTCTTTTTTTAAATAATAATATTGTAACTATTGATGGGATTGACGCAAAAGATTTAGATGATGCAATAAGTTTAAGAAAAGAAGATGATTATTACTATTTAGATATTCATATTGCCGATGTTAGTAATTATGTAGTAGAAAATAGTAACTTAGATAAAGATGCCTTTAAAAAAGGTACTTCAGCTTATTTAGCTGATAGAGTTATTCCGATGCTCCCAAGAAGATTATCAAATGATTTGTGTAGTTTAAATGAAAATGAAGAAAGATATGCTTTAAGTTTATTAATTAAACTTGATAATGACGCTAATGTAGTTGACTACCAAATTAAAGAAACAGTTATTGTAGTTAAAAAAAGACTAGACTATGATACTGTAAATTTATTTTTAGAAAACAAATATAGTTTTAATGATGAATTAACAACAATGTTAAATTTAATGTATGAATTAAGTTTAAAACTTTTTCAAATTAGGAAAAAAGCCGGATCTCTTGATTTTGTTAGTAAAGAGTATCAATACATTTTAAATGATAAACATGAAATTATTGATATAAAACTTAAAAAACAAGGTAAATCTGAACGAATAATTGAAGCGTTTATGATTTTAGCTAATGAAATAGTTAGCACACACTTTTCCTCTTTAAGTTTACCTTCACTTTATAGAACTCATGATAAGCCTGACCAAGAAAAAATTAAAAATTTATTTCAAGAATTAAATAACTTAGGAGTTAAAACGCCAAGAATTAATCATTTAACACCACTTGCTTTACAGAAGTTCATGGATGATGTAAAAGACAATCCTTTAGAAGAATATATTAACGATTTAATTTTAAAGAGCATGGCAAAAGCTAAGTATGAGACGTTTAACCGTGGTCATTATGGTTTATCTTTAAAAAATTATACCCACTTTACGGCACCAATAAGAAGATATCCTGATTTAATGATTCACCGTTTGATAAAAGATCTAATAATTCATCCAAGTAATTTAACGAAAAAAATAAGTCACTATGAAAAAATAAATGATGAAATTGCTAAACAATCAAGTGTAATGGAAAGAAAAGCAGAAAGTTTATCTCGCGAAGTTGACAAATTTATGATTACCAAATACATGGAAAAATATCTTAATTATGAATTTGAAGGAATAATTAGTGGAATGATTCAAGCAGGAATGTTTGTTCGAATCGACAAAGGTATAGAAGGGATGATTCCATTTAGATTATTAAATGATTATTTTAATTTTGATGAAAAAAACTTAACAGTTACTAACGTGTCTAAAGGAACTGTTTATAAATTTGGAGATAAAATTAAAGTTAAATTAGTGGATGTAAATGTAGGTTTAAGACAAATTACATTTACATTACTTTAACAGGCAAAGATAATTGATGATATAATTAATTGAGGTTTTTATGAAAGTTATAACGCAAAACAAAAAAGCAAGATTTGAATATCAAATAGAAGATACTTTTGAAGCAGGAATTGTTTTAAAAGGAACTGAAATCAAATCAATTAGAAATGGAAAAGTAAATATAAATGAAGCATACATTGATCTTAAAAATGACGAGCTTTATATTATTGGAATGCATGTTTCAAAATATCTTGAATCATCAATTTTTAATCATGATGAAAAAAGAGATAGAAAACTTTTAATGCATAAAAATGAAATTTTAAGATTAAAAACAAGAAAAGAAAAAGAAGGCTATACTTTAATTCCTTTAAAAGTATATTTTAATAAAGCTTTAGTAAAAGTTGAAATAGCAGTAGCTAAGGGTAAAAAACTTCATGATAAAAGACAAGCCCTAAAAGAAAAAGATGAACAAAAAAGAATTAAGGAGAATTATTAATATGAAAGTTGGTTTAATGCTTGGCGGAGGTGGAGCTAAAGGCTCTTACCAAGTTGGTCTTTTAGAAGTATTAGAAAAAAGTAAATTAATTGATAAAATTGACATTATCTCTGGTGCATCTATTGGAGCTATTAATGGTTACTTTTATTTAGGAAGTGACGCCAAAACTTTAAAAAAGGTTTGGGAATATGGTATTGAAAATAATCCAATTAGCAAAAAAGTTAATTTAAAAGATCACGGTCTATTTAAAATGGATATTTTAAAAGAAATAGACAATCAGTTTACAAATAAAGACAAGATTTATAATTGTGAAAAAGATTTATACTTAATTACAACTGAAGTAAAATCACCTAGTTTATTAAGTATTGTCCAAAAAAGTAGTTGGGTTGAAAGAGTATTTCATTTAAACAAATTACAATCACCAATTGATTATGTAATTTCTAGTGCCTCAATACCTGTTGTGTTTGGTGCTAATGAACTTGATGATAAATATTTTATAGATGGTGGTTTAGTCAATAACAACCCTATTGATGTTTTAATTGAAAAAGGTGCAAAACTTATTTTTGTAGCACCTTTAGAAAAACCAATAAATTATGAAGAAATTGCTGATGCTGATGTTACAATTGTAGAGCTAACACCAGATGCTATTTTCCCTCACAAATTGCTAGATCAATTAAAATCAATTGTTGGTTTTGATTTAGAAGAAATGGCAAACAAAATTGAATATGGTAATTATGTTGCCGCTGAAATGTTAAAAGAATGTGTTAATGAAGGTGTATTAACATTAGAAGGTGACAACTTTAAAATTAATAAATTAAAGAAGGGCTTAAACGTTATTAAAGTCCCTGCTTATGTTGAAGCGACAGTTTCAAATATGATATATATTCACGACATTAAAAGAAAGGAAAAAGAAGATGGAAATAGTTAAATTTTTACAACAACTTTCAAATCCGGTATTAGACTTATTTATGCGCATTATTACGCAGTTTGGCGATATTTATTTTTATTTAGCAATAGGTATTGTTTTTTATTGGATTATTGATAAAAAATTCGGTTTTAAGTTATTGGTTGCTTTTTTATTTAGTATGACTATTAACGGTTTAATAAAAAGTATAGTTAAAAGGCCAAGACCTTTTCATGAAGATCCTAGTTTATTGATGAGTAATTTTGATGCTACAGATGGATTTTCATTTCCTTCAGGACACTCACAAGGAATTTTTTCGATGGGAACACTTTTAATTAAAGAAAGAGGTTCTATTAAATGGTTAAAATATAGTTTAATCTTTTTAATGATCTTTGTCCCTATTTCTAGAGTTTATTTAGCACAACATTATTTATCTGATGTTTTAGTAGGAGCTGTTATTGGTATTCTTTTTAGCTTGTTAGGTTTATTTTTGCTTGAATATGGAAGTGAAAATAAAGAAGATATAAGAGCTCTTTATTTAATTCCTATTGTTTTTATCTTAGCAATTGTTTTTGATGATAAAGATATTTTCCGTGCTGCGGGTGCTTATACTGGATTAACATTAGGTTATTTTTTAGAAAAGAAATATGTTGGTTATAACATTAAAGACACTTTAAAAGTAAATGCATTAAAACTATTAATTGGTGTCCCAACTGTCTTTGGTTTAGAGTTTGGTTTTAAAGCAGTTTTAAGAGCATTATCGCTTTCAGATAGCATTGTTTATATTATTACTTATTTCTTTGTGACAATGTGGGCTTCTTTTGGAGTAATGGCTCTATTTAAAGTCATCTTTAAAAAAGAAGAAGATTTAGTTTTAAAAGAAAGCTAGATGTGATAAAATATAATATACGTTGAATAAGATGAGTAGTTAAAGGCGCTATTTTAGAGAGTATCTAGTTGGTGAAAAGGGTATATAGTTAATTTAATGAAGCTGCTTAGGAGTATGGTATACTTACCTTTAAGTAATTAATTAAGTGCTAGTTTTTACTAGAACTAAGGTGGTAACGCGGTAATTCGCCCTTAGAATATTTATTCTTTGGGCTTTTTTTTAGGAGAAAATATATGAAAAAAATGACACATCATGAAATTAGAAAAACGTGGTTAAATTTCTTTAAAGAACATGGACATCAAATAATTGAAAGTGCACCGTTAGTTCCAAAAGATGATAAAACTCTTTTATGGATAAATGCAGGTGTAGCGCCATTAAAAAAATATTTTGATGGTTCAGAAACTCCAAGCAGTCCTCGTTTAACTAATATTCAAAAATGTATTAGAACAAACGATATTGAACAAGTAGGTCAAACAGCTAGACACCATACATTTTTTGAAATGATGGGTAATTTTAGTATTGGTGATTATTTTAAAGTAGAAGCTATTAAGTTAGGTTATGAATTACTTTTTTCTAGTAAATACTTTAATTTTCCTCTAGAAAAAATTTATATTACTTATTATCCAAGTGATGATGTTGCTAAAAAAGCATGGCTAGACTTAGGTATAAAAGAAGAACATTTAATTGCTCAAGAAGGTAATTACTGGGAAATTGGTGAAGGTCCTGCTGGGCCAGATACAGAAATATTTTTTGACCGTGGAGAAAGTTATGATAAAAGAGGTCCTGAAGTTATTAAAGATGACTTAGAAAATGACCGCTATGTTGAAATTTGGAATATTGTTTTTTCACAATATAACGCAAAAGAAGGTGTAGATAGAGATAAATACGAAGAACTTCCTAATAAAAACATTGATACAGGTGCAGGTTTAGAAAGATTTGCATGCGTTTTACAAGAAACAGAAACTAACTTTGAAACTGACCTTTTTAAACCTATTATGGATAAAATCACAAAAGTTACAAATGTAGAATATAGTGGGCAAGCAAGTTTTAAAATTATTGCTGACCATATTAAAACATTAGTAATGTCCATAGGAGATGGTGCAGTATTATCTAACGAAGGAAGGGGATATGTTTTAAGAAGGTTATTAAGAAGAGCTTTAAAACATGGAAAAGCTTTAGGAGTTAAAGGAGACTTTTTAACACAGTTAATTGATCCTGTAATTGAAATAATGGGAGAATATTATCCTAACATTATTGAAAATAAAAAGTTTATTGAAGAAATAATATATTCTGAAGAAATTAAGTTTTTAGAAACTCTTTTATTAGGCGAAGAGATGATTAAAAAGATATCTAAAGATAAAGAAAGTTTATCAAAAGAAGATGCATTTATGCTTTATGATACTTATGGTTTTCCAATTGAACTACAAGAAGAATATGCTTATGAGCATCAAATGGAAATTGATAAAGAAGGCTTTTACCAACTACTAGAAAAACAAAAAGAAAGAAGTAGACAAAGCCGTCAAGAAGAAGCTTCAATGAAAACTCAAGAAAAAGAGTATTTAGAATTTTTAGAGCCTTCATTATTTGTTGGTTATCAAGATTTAACAATAAAAACTGAAGTAATTAAAGTGTTTGAAGAAGGAATTGTGTTGAAAGAAACACCATTTTATGCGACGATGGGTGGTCAAAATCATGATATTGGTACTATTAATGATTATGAAGTAACAGATGTGATAAAATTGCCTCACGGACAGCACCTTCACATCGTTAAAGGAAGTTTTAAAAAAGGTGAAATAGTAGTAGCAACGGTTAATGAAAAAAACCGTAATGCAATTATTAAAAACCACACAGCAACTCATATTTTACATCAAGCTTTAATTGATACTTTTGGTAGCCATGTGACTCAGCAAGGTTCTTATGTTGGTAGTGATTTATTAAGATTTGACTTTAATCATTTTAAACAAATTACTGACCAAGAAATATTAAAAATTGAAGATATTGTTAATAGTAAAATTAATGAAGAAATTGTAGTAAATACAGTTGAAATGCCTTATAAAGAAGCAATCAGTTTGGGTGCTAAAGCTTTATTTAATGAAAAATATACAGAAATGGTTAGAGTGGTTTTTATTAGTAGTTATTCTGTTGAATTATGTGGAGGAACTCACGTTACTAACACTAAAGAGATTAACCAGTTTATGATCTCAAGTATTAGTTCTATTGGATCTGGAATATACCGTGTTGAAGCCTTTACTGGTGAAAATATGTTAAATGAGTTTAAATTAAGAAATAGTAATTTGTTTGAAGAAGAGGCGTTATTACACCAAAAATATTTAAACCTTGAAAAAGAAGCTAAAGAACTAAACATTGTTTTAAGTGGTGAAGATAACAAAGTAGTTTTAAAAGGAAGTTATAATGACCGTTTAAATATTTTAAATAATATAAGTGAACTAAAAAACCTTAATAAAAATATTGAAAGAAGTATTCAAAATAAAAAAGATAATTTAGTATTAAATAATTTAGACGAACTTATTAAAAATAAACAAAACAATTTAATTATCACTAATAATTTAGATCCAAAAACATTAAGACCACTGCTTGTTAACTTATATCAAAAGCTAAATACTAAAACAGTACTTTTACTAAATATAGAAGCCACAAAAGCTACATACTTAATTATGAGTGATAATGAAGCTAGAAATATTATCGCAAACTTAAATCAAGTTTCTTTAGGAAGTGGAGGAGGAAATCCAAGCTTTGCCCAAGGAGGCACTAGTAGTCTCGATAAATTAGATGTATTAATCGAGGAGATGATAAAAATATGATTTATTTAGGGCTAGACTTAGGAGAAGTAACATTAGGGATTGCTAGAAGTGATAGTGGAGTAATCGCTCATGCTGTAGAAACATTTAGATTTCCTAAAAACCATTATATTAATGCAATCAATTATATTAGTGAGTATATTAAAGAAAACAATGTTGATGTTGTCGTGTTAGGATTACCAAAACATATGCATAATGAAATTGGTGAAAAAGGTAAAGTATCAATTAGATTTAAAGAAAGATTAGAAGAAAAAACAACTGCTAAAATTATTTTATGGGATGAAAGGCTTACAACAAAACAAGCGACTGGAGCACTAAAAGAAGCCGGACTTTCAACAGCAAAAAGGCAAAAACATAAAGATACTTTAGCAGCTGTATTAATATTACAAAATTATTTAGATAGTAGAGGAAAATAAAATGGAAGACAAATACATTACAATTATTCAAGAAGATGGAGAAAGAGTTGCAGAAATAATACTTACTTATTTCCATGAAGAAACTAACAAAAAATATGTAGTTTTTGAGTTTGTTGATACTAAAGAAGTTAGTGCAGCAATTTATGTTGAAGAAAATGAGTATGAAGGAAACTTCTTAGATATCGAAACAGATGAAGAGTGGGATATGCTTGATGAAATATTAGAAGATTATTATGATAGTTTAGAGGAAGATGAATAAGTTTAAATATTTCGCCTTATCTAAACACATTCCAATAATTTCTGATGAAGCTTTAAACATTATAAAAAAAGTTATAATCGATAATAACTATCAAACAATGTTAGAATTAGGAACTGCAATTGGTTATTCTAGTGTAATGCTTTCTAGTGTCTTAAAAGAAATAGAAACAATCGAAAGAAACAAAACATTACACGAAGAAGCACTCAAACAAATAAAGCTTTATCAAAAAGAACAAATTATTACGGCAAGGTTAGCAGATGCTTTAGAAGTAAAACCACTAAAAGATAAGTATGATCTTATTTTTATTGATGCCGCAAAAGGGCAGTATAAAAACTATTTTAATAAATTTAAATCTTATCTTAACGATAATGGTGCGATTATTACTGATAATTTAAATTTTCATAATTTAGAGTTGGACGAAGTTTCAAAACAAACAAGGAAACTAATTACTAAAATAGAAAAATTTAAACAATTTTTAGTTGATAATGAAGAATTCGAAACACAATTTATTAATTTAGGAGACGGACTTAGTATTTCTAAGAAAGTTATTAAAAAGGAGAATTAAATGAAATTATTAACAACAATTCATAACCTTGAAAACGTTAGTTTACTAATGCCACATGTAGATGGTTTTATAGTAGGAGTTAAAGGTTTTAGTACTAGGGAAACATCTTATTTAGAAATGGATGAACTAACGCTACTAAATCAACAATTAAATGAAAATAATAAAGAACTATATTTAAGTTTTAAGCCTTTTTTGCATAATCAAGGAGAAGATTTAAAAAAGTTTTTAGCATCTTTAAAACTTAACATTAAAGGAATAATTATTGGAGATATTAGTTATTTTTATTTATTAAAAGATTTAAACATACCACTAATATATAATCCAGAAACATTAATTACAAATACTTTTGATATGAACATATTTTTTAAAACAGGATTAAAAGGAGTTTTTTTATCTAAAGAAATTAATCTTGAAGATATTAAAGAAATGGCAAAAAATAAAGAGGGCAATATTTTTATGGTAGGCCATGGACATCTTAATATGTTTTATTCTAAAAGAAGTTTATTGACATCTTATTTTAAAGAAATAAATAAAGAGTTTACATATAAAGGTAAAACTCTATTAATAAAAGAAGAAAAACGAAGTGAAAACTTGCCAATTATAGAAGATGATTTTGGAACTCACGTTTACCGTAGCAAAATTAGTACTGTCATTGATTATTTAGAAGACTTAGCAAATGTTGATTATTTATTAGTTGATTCACTTTTTTATGATGATGAGTATAGCAAAGATATTTTAAAGATGTTTTCAAATAAGAAAACTAAAGAAGAAATTATAAATAAATATAATCAAGAATGGGATAATGGCTTTTTAACAACCAAAACCATTTATAAGAGGAATGAAAATGATTGAACTATTAGCTCCAGCTGGGGATTTAGAAAAACTTAAAATAGCATATTTATATGGGGCAGATGCCTGTTTTATTGGTGGAGAAGAGTTTAGTTTAAGAGCAAGAGCATCAAATTTTACTTTAAAAGAAATTAAAGAAGGTGCTAAATTTGCCCATGATTTAGGAAAAAAACTATATGTAACAACTAATATAATCCCTCATAATGAAAACTTAGAAAACCTTAAAGCTTATTTAAAAGGCTTAGAAGAAGCTGATGTGGATGCAATTATAGTAGCAAGCCCATATATTGCAAGTGTTGCAAGAAAATATACTAATTTAGAAATTCATATTTCAACACAACAATCTACAACAAACAAATATGCTTTTCAATTTTATAAAGATTTAGGCGCAACAAGAATTGTTCTTGCTAGAGAGCTTTCTTTAAATGAAATAAAAGAAATTACTACAAGCACTGATTTAGATATTGAGGTTTTTATTCATGGTGGAATGTGCTCAAGTTATAGTGGACGTTGTACTTTATCTAATACATTTACTTTAAGAGATGCTAATAGAGGTGGTTGTGCCCATAGTTGTCGTTGG
This sequence comes from uncultured Acholeplasmataceae bacterium, assembly GCA_964649865.1. Lineage (GTDB taxonomy): Bacteria > Bacillota_I > Bacilli_A > Acholeplasmatales > UBA5453 > DUQU01. Next base: position 3,437 of record CAZYSQ010000010.1, on the reverse strand, counting down.
TTGTATCACTTGTATGACAAAGAAGAAAAGCTATCAACAGATGTTTTATTTTCAATGGGTTCTAAAGATCTTCAAACTTTAGCTTTAATTCCTGATTTAATTACTGCAAATGTTCAGTCACTTAAAATTGAAGGAAGAATGAAAAGTGTTCACTACATCGCAACAGTAGTTAATGCATACAGAATGTTAATTGATGAGTTTAATAGTACCGGTGAGGTTGCTAATTTAGAGTTTTATCAAACAGAAATTGAAAAAGCCGAAAATAGATTAACTTCACAAGGATTTTTAGATAGATTTCCAACTAATCTTGATCAACTTTATAATCGTAAATTAGAAGTTCCAAACCAAATGTTTGTAGGAATTGTTTTAGAAAAAGTTAATGATTTAGTGAAAATTGAACAAAGAAATTATTTTAAAATTGGAGATACAATAGAAATTTTTGGACCTAACAAAAAACCTCAAACATTTGTCTTAAAAGAAATGTTTAATGAAGCATTAGAAAAAACAGAAATTGCTAGACATCCCAAAGAAACTCTTTATATAAAAGTGCCTTTTGAAGTAAATAGTTTTGATATGTTAAGGAAACTATGAACAAGTTAAAAAAGCATGGGTTAATAATTAATTACCATGTAATAAACACAAAAAATAAACATTCTTATATTAAAGTTAAAAACGGTTTTTTAGAAATTCATTTAAGCAAAAAGATGTCTTTAGAAGTGGTATTAAATAAAATTAATGATAACTTTGAAAGTTATTACGAAAAAACAAGAAAAGTTAGCGAAGATGAATTTATTTTATGGGGTAAAAAATATCAGACACAATTAAAAATAGGTAATTTTGCTTATAAAATTTTAGGTGATGTCATTCAAATAACAGCACCTATTAATTATGATTATCGGTCTAAAATATATCATCTAGAGTTAGAAAACTATATAAATAGCATTAAAAATGAAGTTGTGGAAATTTTAAACAAAGAAAACATTAAATGGGTTTTAATTAAGTACAGAAAATTAAAAAGTAAATTCGGCTCATATCAAACTAAAAAGCATTATATTACTTTAAACACTCTTTTAGCCTCATTACCAAAAGAATATAGTGATTATGTATTATTTCATGAATATACACACCAAAAAGTTTTTAATCACCAAAAAGAATTTTATGAATTATTAGCTAAATTATACCCAAATTACCGAAATATCGAGAAAAACTTAAGAAAAGCGATTATTCACTTTTAATATATTAAAAGATAATGTATAATAAACAAAGTAAAAAGGAGGAATTCAAATTGTCAAAAAGTAAACAATTATTTGAATTAACTAAAGAAGGATTACAAAAACTTACTCTTGAATTAGACGAATTAAAAGACGTTAAAAGACCAGAAATAGTTAAACAACTTCAAGAAGCTCGTGCTCAAGGCGATTTATCAGAAAATGCTGATTATGATGCTGCTAGAGAAGCTCAAGCAAGAACTGAAGCACGAATTAAAGAAATTGAAAATATTTTAGAAAATCACAAATTAATTAGAGTAGCATCTTCAGATGATAAAGTTCAAATTGGTAAAACAGTTAAAGTTAAGTATGTAGAAAGAAATAAAGAAGGTACTTACCGTTTAGTTGGAACTATTGAAGCTAACCCATTTTTAGACTTAATTTCTATTGAATCACCAGTAGGCAAAGCTTTAATAGGGCTAGAAGTTGGTGAGAAAACTCAAGTAAGGCTAGAAAACGGGAAAGTATTTCACGTTGAGGTTTTAGAAATATTTTAATGAGTAGAATTATAAAATACATTCCTGATAGTTATTATAAATCGATTTTATTAATCGATTTTTTAAGTTTAAAAGAAGAAGGAATTAAAGCTATTTTCATAGATATAGATAACACCTTGGTTTCTTATGATGATCCACTTCCTACAAACGAAGTAAAAGAACTAATTAATAAGTTATTAAAACTTGAGTTTGAAGTTGTATTAATTTCTAATAATAACTATAAAAGAGTTTCTTTATTCGCAAATGATTTAAACTTGCCGTTTGTCTCAAGAGCAATTAAACCATTTAAAAGAGGATATAAAAAAGGATTAAAACTATTAAAGAATAAATATCGTAATAATGAAATATTAGTAATTGGAGATCAGTTTTTTACAGATATAAGTGGTGGAAATAAAATGGGCTTTAAAACAATTTTAGTAAAGCCAGTAAAAACAAAAACAGATGTCCTTACTACTAAAATTAATCGTTATAGAGAAACAAAGTTGATAAATAAGCTAAAAAAGAAACATGCTATTTTATTTAATGAGGTATTAAAAGGCTATGATTTGTAAAGGCTGCGGAATTAAATTACAAAATAATGACAAAAGTAAAGCTGGATATGCTGTTAATTTAAATCATGACTTATGTTATAGTTGTTTTCAATTAAAACATTATATGAAAGATGAACATCCATTAGAGAAGACTCACTTTCCTAAAATTGAAAGCGAAGGACTAATAATTTATTTAGTTTCAGCACTCCACTTAAACACATTATTTATGTATAATATTAATAATTTTTATACTAATAAAATGATTTTATTAATCAATCAAATTGATTTGTTCCCAAAAACTGTTAATTTTGATGAAATGATAGAAAACATTAAAAGTGATTATCAAACAAAGCTTAATAACACAATTGAAATAATGCCTATATCTGCTTTAAAAGGAAAATATTTAGATGATTTAATTGAAACAATTAATCATTATAAATTTAAAAAAGTTTATTTGATTGGTTTGCAAAATAGTGGAAAATCGACTTTAGTTAACCAAATAGCTGAGTATTATAACTTAGAGACACAAATATTAGCTTCAAAAAAACCTGGATTAACAAAAGATTTCTTAAAATTAAGTACTCCTGATTTTACTTTATATGATACTCCTGGTGTTTACCTTGAAGGATTTGTTAATGATTATTTGGAGTTTAAAGATTATTACAAATTAATTCCTAATAAATTTAAACCATACACTTATCAACTAAATGAAGGACAAAGCGTAATTGTTTTCGGATTAATAATAATTTCATTAATTAAAGGAAGCGGAAGTTTTGTATTTTATGGAGATACATTAAAATTGCATAGAACAAAATACATTAATGTTTATGATTTATTTAATAGAAATAAAGGAAAACTATTTATTCCAACAACAGAAGAATTTGAAACTATTAATTTTAAATTAGAAAATAAAAAATATATTATTAATTTGTTAGATTTAGGCTATTTAGTTACTAAAGGTCCACTTACAATTGAAATTTATAAACCTAAAAATGCAAACGTTATGATAAATGATGGTGTTATTAATGGATTATGAAAAGATAATGTTAAAACATTTAAAGGGTGATGATAAAAAAATTATTCATACCTATGGTGTTTTAGAAAGATCGTTGGAGTTAGGAAAACTTTATAATGCTAACTTA
>CAZYSQ010000009.1:0-41499 GCA_964649865.1 uncultured Acholeplasmataceae bacterium | reverse complement strand
TCTTTTAGTATTTACTATTAATATTACTCTTGACTTTAATAGTTAGTCACCTATTATATTATAACATATTAATATTAGTTATAGATTGAAAAAATGCTGTAGCTTTGGTAAAATATATAGTATTGAAAAGAGGTTTTTTTATTATGGATTTAAAAGATTATGTTGCCAGTATACTAGATTTCCCAACTAAAGGAATTAATTTCCGCGATATTACTCCTTTAATGTTAGATGGTAAAGCTTATAAATATGCTAATGATAAATTAGTGGAATTTGCTAAAAAGGTAGAAGCAGAAGTCATCGTAGGACCTGAGGCAAGAGGATTTATTTTTGGTTGTCCTGTAGCTTATGCTTTAGAAATAGGCTTTGCACCAGTTAGAAAACCTGGCAAGTTACCAAGAGAAACTGTCGAAGTAAATTATGATTTAGAGTATGGTTCAAATACTTTGTCATTACATGCTGATGCTATTAAAAAAGGGCAAAGAGTACTTATTGTAGATGATTTATTAGCTACTGGTGGTACTGTTGAAGCAACAGTAAAACTAATTGAAAAACTTGGTGGAATTGTAGTTGGTTGTGCTTTTTTTATTGAACTTGAAGATTTAAAAGGAAGAGATAAATTAAAAAATGTTGAAGTATTATCTTTAATAACTTACTAGGGGTGATTTTTTGATTCATACTTATGAGGAAGTAAAAGCTTTATACAGCAAATACATCCACAACAAAGCGGATATTAAAAGAATCGATGAAGCTTATCAATTAGCTTTTTTAAGCCATGATGGGCAACTTAGAAAGAGTAAAGATCCATATATAACACATCCTGTAAGTGTAACTTATATTTTAGCTGAGCTTCAAAGTGGACCAAACACTTTAATTGCTGGGCTTTTACACGATGTTGCTGAAGATACTAAAACTACTTTAAAAGAAATTGAAGAAAAGTTTGGAGAAGAAGTTTCTTTTTTAGTTGATGGTGTAACTAAAATTTCTAAATTATCTTTTGTAAGCGAAAACAGTGAAGCTGAAAACCAACAAAAAATGTTACTAGCTATGAGTAAAGATATTAGAGTTGTCTTAATTAAAATTGCTGATAGACTTCACAATATGCGAACAATTGACTTTCAAAATCAAGAAAAAAGAATGCAGATTGCTAACGAAACATTAGATATTTATGCACCTTTAGCGCATCGTTTAGGTCTTTTTAATATTAAAGCTGAGCTTGAAGACCGTTCTTTAAGAATAGTTAATCCGCCAGAGTTTTATAAAATTAGAAACTTAGTTGAGAATAAAGAATCAACCCATAAAGAATCACTTGAACAAATGGTTGAAACTATTGGAAATTATTTAAAAGGTAATAAAGTTAATAAATTTAACATATCCGGAAGAACTAAATCAATTTACTCGATTTATAAAAAAATGGTCATTCAACAACGTCCTTTTGAAGATATTTATGATATTTTAGCATTAAGAATAATTGTTGATAAAATTGAAACATGTTATCAAGTTTTAGGTATTATTCACGCTCATTTTGTACCTATACCTAAAAGATTTAAAGATTATATTGCTGTACCTAAGCCAAACTTATATCAATCACTACATACTACAGTTTTATCTGATCGCGGTTCAATTTATGAAATACAAATTAGAACTGAAGAAATGGATAAAATTGCAGAGTTTGGTGTTGCTGCGCACTGGGCTTATAAAGAAGGAAGACAATATTCTAAAGAAAAAGAACAATTTGAAATTGCACAAAAATTAAAGTGGTATTCAGAAATACTTAAAATGAGTGATGATAATGATGAGTCAGCTTTAGAGTTTGTAGAAACTGTTAAAGAAGACATTTTATCAGCAAATATTTATGTTTTTACTCCTAAAGGACAAGTAATTGAACTTACAAAAGGTTGTACACCAATTGATTTTGCTTACCGTATTCATAGTGATGTAGGCGATAAAACAGTAGGAGCGATCGTAAACAATAAAATTGTACCACTAGAATATGAACTTAAAACTGGTGATGTAGTTAACATTAAAACAAGTAAAAATTCGGTTGGGCCTAATGAAGATTGGTTAAAGATAGTTAAATCAAATCATGCTAAACATAAAATTAAAAATTTCTTAAACAAACAAAACCGTGATCAATTATTAATTACTGGTAAACAGTTAGTTGAAAAAGAAGTTCAAAGCCAAAGAGCAGAAATAAGTATTTTAACAGATGAGTTTGCCCAAGTAAACTTTTCTAAAAATATGATAAAAAGTTTAGAAGGTCTTTATATTGAAGTTGGTAAAAACTTAATTTCACCTAAAACTGTTGTGGCTAAGATGCTAGGTAAAGAGCTAGATAAAGAAACATTACTACAAAGACAACTAGACAAAGCGCAAAGAATTTTAACTACAACACACGTTAGTGGTGTTATTGTTGAGGGTTTAACTACACCTCAAATAAAAATTGCAAACTGTTGTCTACCTGTACCTGGAGATGATATTGTTGGGTTTGTCACAAGAGGTAACGGAATTGCTGTTCACCATAAAGATTGCCCTAACGTAAAAGCATTTGAAGGTGAAAGAATAGTTGATGTCTTATGGGCAACTAATATTACAAGAAAATATCCTACGAGAATTAGAATTATTGGTACTAACAGGGATAATCTTCTTGCAGATATTGTTTCTACAATTAATGCATCGAATGTTTCTATTGCAGAGATAAATGCTATCTCTAATCAAAAATTAGAAAGTATTACAACTATTAAAGTTGTTACTAAAGATATTGGTGAACTTGAAAATGTTATGTTAAATTTAATGAAAGTTGCTAATATTTATACAATCGAAAGGAAATTTGTTTAATGCGTGCTTTAGTTCAAAGAGTTAATTATGCTTATTTAACGTGTGAAACTTACCAAACAAGCATTAATAATGGAGTAATAATTTTCTTAGGTATTAAAGAAACTGATTTAGAAGAAGATTATCAATTTATTTTAAGAAAAATCAAAAATATGCGCATTTTTTCTGATGATGCTGGCAAGATTAATTTAAATTTAAGCCAAGTTAACGGTGAAATACTTTTAGTATCACAATTTAGTTTATATGGAAGTGTTAAAAAAAATAACCGTCCTTCATTTACTAATAGTGCAAACCCAGAAAAAGCTTTAGTTTATTATGAAAGATTAATTACTGATTTAAGTAAAGACTTCATAGTAAAAAAAGGAGTATTTGGCGGACATATGCATATTAATTATTTAAATGATGGCCCATTTACTTTAATGATTGATTCGGAGGAAATTTAAGTGACCAATCTTCCTACAGTCAATTTTGATAAATATCAATTAAGAACAATTAAAATATCAGATATAAAAGCTTATTATGATATTGGTAAAGATGATGAAAATGTTTATTTTTTAACATGGACTGCTTTTAAAAGTCTTAAAGAAGCTGAAGAATCATTACAAGTATATTTAATGAGAAAATATTTTAATGAACCTGTTGGTTATGCAATTTGTGAGCATGATAAAATGATTGGTATTATTGAATTTCATACTTTTTCTGATTTTAATAAAACTGCTGAAGTAGGCTATTTACTTCATAAAGATTATTGGAATAAGGGAATTATGACAAGTGCTTTAGAAAAATTAGTTTATATCGGTTTTACTTTTTTAGATCTTCATCATATTAAAATTCGTTCAATTAAAGAAAACATTGGATCTAGAAGAGTAATTGAGAAAAATGATTTTAAATTGATTAGTATTAAAAAAGATGAACATTATCATGAAAAAACAAAAAGTTACCATGATGTGTTCACATATATATTAGAAAGGAATGATTTTTATGGAAAACAGACCAAAGGGGACTTATGATCTTTTTGATGACAATTTAAGAGAATTTGTAAGTTTAGAAAAACATTTAAAAAACGTTTTAGACAAATATGGGTTTAAAGAAATGAGAACACCAATTTTTGAGCATGCTAGTGTTTTTCATAGAGAAAGTGAACTTTCTGATATGGTAGTTAAAGAAACATATAATTTTGAAGATAAAGGACAAAGGTTACTTACATTAAGACCTGAAGGAACTGCTGGTGTAATAAGAGCTTATGTTGAAAATAAGTTATATATTAGACCACTTTCAAAATTTTTCTATATTGGACCTTTTTTTAGATATGAACGCCCTCAAAAAGGAAGGTTTAGACAATTTTATCAAATGGGTATTGAAGCGATTGGTGAAAGAAGTGCACTACTTGATGCAGAAGTTGTTAGTTTATCTTATGAAGTAATTAACTCACTAGGACTAAAAAATGTCACAATCCATTTAAATAGTTTGGGTACTAGAGCTTCACAAATAACTTATAAAAAAGTTCTTAAAAACTATTTTATGCCTCATAAAGCTCTATTATGTAGTGATTGTCAAAGAAGAATAGAAGAAAATCCTTTAAGAATTTTAGATTGTAAAGTTGACCAAAATAAGCAAATTGTAATTGATGCACCAACTCCAATCGATTATTTAGATGAAGAGAGTTTAAAGTTTTATGATGAAGTTAAAACTAACTTAGATTTAATGAAAATACCTTATGTAGAAAATAAAAAGTTAGTTAGAGGTCTTGATTACTACGGTCACACTGTTTTTGAAATAGTTGCTGATATAAAAGGTTTTGGCTCACAAAATGTTTTAGGTGGTGGCGGCCGTTATGAAAATTTAGTAAAAGAATTAGGCGGACCAGAAAAAAGTGGTATTGGTGTTGCCTTTGGCTTAGAAAGATTACTTGAAGCACTAAAATTAGAAGAAATTTCTTTAATTAGTGAAGAAAGTATTGATGCTTATATTATTAAAGTAGGAGAAGAAGCAAATACTAAAGCACTAGAAGTGCTTACGCTTTTAAGAGGTGAAAACTTAAAAGTTTCCCTAGATTATTACCAAAAAGGTTTTAAAGCACAATTAAAAGAAGCGCTTAATTTAAATGCTAAGTATTTAATAATTATTGGTGAAGAAGAACTTAAAAATAATCTTTTAACAGTTAAAAACACTAAAACTGAAACTCAAACACAAGTAAAAATTAATGAACTTATAAGGATGATTAAATAATGATTACACATAAAAATAATGAATTAACAGTTAAAAATATTGGCGAAAAAGTAACTTTAAGAGGTTGGGTTCACCGCAGAAGAGATTTAGGTGGCTTAATTTTTATTGACTTAAGAGATATTAAAGGTATTACTCAACTTGTTTTCAACCCTGAAAATAAGTTTTATGAGTTAGCACAAACATTAAAACAAGAATATATTATTGAAATTACTGGTACAGTTATAAAAAGAGTTTCTATAAATAAAGAGTTAGTAACTGGTGAAATTGAAGTAGATGTTACAAATTTAGTATTAATAAATAGTGCTAAACAACCACCAATTCAAATTGGTTATGAAGATCACGCTAACGAAGAAGCTAGATTAAAGTACCGTTATTTAGATATGCGTAAAAAAAATGTGAAAGAATTTTTATTAAAACGTCATGAAATAACTCAATCACTGAGAAATACGTTATTAAAACATAAATATTTAGAGCTTGAAACTCCAATATTAGGTAAATCAACACCAGAAGGTGCTAGAGACTTTTTAGTTCCTTCGAGACTATACCATAATTCATTTTATGCTTTGCCACAATCACCACAAATATATAAACAACTATATATGATTAGTGGCTTTGAAAAATACTTTCAATTTGCTAAATGCTTTAGAGATGAAGATTTAAGAAGCGATAGACAGTTAGAGTTTACTCAACTTGACATTGAATCTTCCTTTGTTGATGAAGCTGATATTATTAATTTAGTTGAAGATTTAATGGTTAATGTTTTTAATGATGTATTAAATATTGAAATAAAAAAACCTTTTTTACAAATGACATATGAAGAAGCAATGTTTAAATATGGAAGTGATAAACCAGATTTAAGATATAATCTAGAACTTGATAACATTGATTTAACTACTTTAGCGATTCCTTTTTTAGAAGGTAAAACAACTCGTAAATTAGTAATTAATAATGGAGCGAGTTTAACTAGAAAAGAGCTTGATGAACTGACTAATGAAGCTAAAAAGAATCATGGTGATGGTTTAATTTTCTTAAAATATCAAGACAATAATTTAAGTGGTTCTATTTTAAAGTTTATTACTGATCAAGAAAGTTTTGTAAAAAAAGAGAAGTTAGTTAATAATGATTTATTATTAATTGGTTTTGCTAATGATTTTGAAGATGTTTCAGTTAGTTTAGGTGCAGTAAGAAAAATGGTTGCGAAAAACTTAAATTTAATTGATGAAAATAGTAATTCGTTTTTATGGGTAAGAGATTTTCCTTTATTTGAATATAGTAAAGAAGAAGAAAGATTAGTCGCTAGGCACCATCCTTTTACTCAAGCAAAGGATTTTACTGGAGAACCTAGTAAAATGCTTGCAAGAGCTTATGATATCGTTTTAAACGGTTATGAGCTTGGTGGTGGGTCAATTAGAATTTATTTAAAAGACGAACAACAAAAAATGTTTAACCTTTTAGGCTTAGATGAACAAACAATTAAAGAACGTTTTGGCTTTTTCATTGAAGCTTTAGATTATGGAACTCCACCTCATGGAGGAATTGCTTTAGGTCTTGATAGATTAGTAATGTTAATGACTAATACTACAAATATTAGAGATGTAATTGCCTTCCCAAAAACACAAAATGCTAAAGATCCAATGTCTGGTGCGCCTGGTGAAGTTGATCAAACTCAACTTGATGAACTAGGTCTTAAAGTAAATGAAAACTAACATTAAAGAAATTTATTTAGCTGGGGGCTGTTTTTGGGGAGTAGAAAAGTATTTCAGTCTTTTAAAAGGAGTTTTATTTACTGAAGTTGGTTATGCAAACGGTAATATAAATAATCCTACATACCAAATGTTAATTGATGGAAGTGCAACTCACGCAGAAACAGTTTATTTAAAATATGATGAAAATGTAATAACATTAAAAGAACTTTTAGATCATTTTTTTAGGTTTGTTAATCCTCACTCAAGATATAGACAAGGAAATGATATTGGAAAACAATATAGAAGTGGGATTTATTACACCGATTTAAGTGATCAAGAAATTGTTGATAACTACTTAAAAGACTTAGAATTAAAGACAAATAAAAAGGTTTGGACTGAATCATTACCTTTAAGTAATTATTTTAAGGCTGAGTTATACCATCAAGATTATTTAAGTAAAAATCCAAATGGTTATTGTCACGTTGATTTAAGTTTATTAAAAGATGAGGAAAGAAAATGAAAAGAAAAGATTATATTAGTTGGGATGAGTATTTTATGGGTGTAGCTGAACTTTCCGCAAGAAGAAGTAAAGATCCAAATACTCAAGTAGGGGCATGTATTGTAAATAATGAAAAAAGAATAATTGGAATTGGCTATAATGGCTTTCCAACTAAACTTTCTGATGATGATTTCCCTTGGGAAAATAATGGTGATTTTACTAATACTAAATACCCTTATGTAGTTCACGCAGAAATGAACGCTTTATTAAATGCGACAAGAGAAGTAAAGGGGTCTACTATTTTTGTGACACTCTTTCCTTGTCATGAATGTACAAAAATGCTTATACAAAGTGGTATCGAAGAAATTGTATACATAGATGACAAATATGAAAATACAGAAGGTGATCAAGCAGCTAAAAAAATGCTAAATGCGGCAAAAGTATCTTACCGTAAATATCAAAAATGAAAAAGATTTGGTTTATAGGTAGTTTTTTATATTTTGGATTGTTATTTTGTTTAGTAATACCTTTTAAAAAATATGAAATTACTTTGCCAGGTAATATTACTGATGTTAGTGAAAATTTAGATTTTAACAATGACATTAAAGGACATTTTTTTACAACTTATGTAATTAGTTATTATAAACCAACAATAATACAAATATTAGCTGCTAATCTAGCAAAAGAAGCCTCTTTAAAGGAAAATAAGCAAGCAAGTTATTACTACGATAGTTTTTTAGATGAAGAGTTATCTTTTCAATATGCAACAATTAACTCATATAACGCTGCTAAAGAAATTAATGAACTAATTAAAATTAATTATGAAAAGTTAGGTTACGCGATTGTAATTAGTAAAAATAAAGCAATTTTAGGCGATATAATTACTGAAATAAATGATTTTAAACTAAACGATAAAACTATAGATGAATTAAATGATTATTTAAAAGACTTTGATGAGATTAATGTAAAAGCACTTAGAAAAGGTAAAATTGTAACATATAGTTTAAAAAAAGAATTAGGTTTATTTAATTTATCGCTAAAGCCTTATTTTGTTATTACAAACTTAAACCCAACTTATCTAAAACTTTATGATAAAGATAAAATTGGTGGTCCTTCAGGAGGATTAATTCAAGCATTATTTATTTATTATCAAATTACTAATAAAGAAATTACTAAAAAAATAGGTGGTACAGGAACAATCAATATTAATGGAGAAGTAGGTCCAATAGGCGGAATTACTCAAAAGATTTATACTGTTAATAATAAGATTGAAATATTTTTTTGTCCTAAGATTCACCAAGAAGAAGCTCTTGCTGCTTATAATAAACTTAAAAATCCAAGTTTTAAGTTAGTATTTGTAGATAATTTTTTAGAAGCATTGGAGTATTTAGAATATGATTACTAAAAAAAAGAGCTACATCATTGCTTTAATAGTGGTGTTGCCATTAGTTTTAATACTACTTAACATGTTAATTTTTATTAACTATTACCGTATTATAATTAGTCTACTTATGTTTATGGTGTTATTATTTAGTTTTATTCAAAAGCTGATTTATTATAAATCGTTTAAATTATTAAAAAAAGATTATTTAATGTTAATAATATTTGTAATTATCTTAACGGTTGCTGCAATCTTAATTATCAATATAGGAGAAAGATATATATGAAAAAGTATTTAAAAATTATAATTATTGTTGGAATTGTCTTAGCTGCAGTTCTTTTAGATCAGTTAACTAAATATATTTCTATTTTATATATTCCTAAAAACGAAGCTGATATTATTACAGTTATTCCCAACTTTTTTTATTTAATTGAACATCATAACACTGGTGCAGCTTGGAGTTTGTTTCAAGGTAATAAGTTTATTTTACTTGTTATTCCTTTTTTAGCAATCGGAGCTTTTAGTTATTTAGTTTTAAAAGGCAATTTTGTTAATATGAAATTTTATACTATTGGAGTTGCTTTAATGATTGGTGGGACAATCGGTAATTTAATTGATCGCTTGTTTAGAGGTTATGTTATAGATTTTTTAAAGTTTTATATTTTTAGTTATGATTATCCAACCTTTAATGTTGCTGATATGTGTTTAGTTGTTGGGACAATTATGTTTGCTATTGATACACTTTTTTTAGAACCGGTTAGAAAAAATAAAGAAGAAAATTATGAATAATTATCAAATTAAAGAAGAAAACTTAAGATTAGATTTATATTTAACAAAATTGTTAAATTATTCTAGAAGCCAAGTAAAAACTTTATTTACGAACAAAGTTGTTTTTATTAATGGCGAATTAGCTAAACCATCTTATTTAATTAAAGTTGGTGACAATTTAACAATTAATGAGCTTTTAAAAGAAAAAGAAGTTAAACCTAAAAACTTAAATTTAGAAATTGTCTTTGAAGATAGCGAATTATTAATCATTAATAAACCAAAAGGATTATTAACACACGGAGCTCTTTCTAGTGATGAAGATAGTGTTGTTAATCATTTGCTTCATTACTATCCTAAAATTACTGAAGTAGGCGATAAAGAACGTCCAGGTATTGTTCATAGGTTAGATAAAAATACTTCAGGACTTTTAATTATTGCGAAAACAAATAATACTTATACCTTTTTACAAGAACAGTTTAAAGATAGATTAATTGATAAAGAGTATTTAGCAATTGTTCATGGTAATTTTAAAGAAGAAAAAGGGACTATTAATGCCCCAATTATGCGTGATCCAATTACTAAAGTTAAAATGATTGTAAGTAGTCTTGGTAAAGAATCGCTAACACATTTTGAAGTATTAAACCAAGTAGATAACTATAGTTATTTAAAACTTGATTTAATTACTGGAAGAACTCATCAAATTAGAGTTCACCTTGAGTTTATTAATCATCCTTTAATTGGTGATGAAACATATGGAGTTAAAGATGATTTTAAAGATAGCTTTTATTTACACGCTAAAGGGTTAGTATTTAATCATCCACTTACTAATGAGTTATTAACTATTAGTGTTAATCCGCCTAAAGAGTTTACTCAAGTTTATAATAGCATTTTCAAATAAAAAAACCCGTTTAAGGGTTTAAATGTTTGGAGTTATATTATTTTTCTTAATATTTTTAAAATTAAGTTTGGTTATGGGTCTTAAGGCATCATAACCTTTATTTTTATAAATTCTAACTAACTGTCTATCTACAACTTCGCCAGCTCCTAAAGCTAATTTAAAGCCAATATACTTAGAAAATTGTTGCATTTTAGCTAAAAAAGCATATCTTGCGATAATAGAAGCTGCCGCAACACTAATATGAACACTTTCAGCTTTAGTATAAAAAGAAATATCATTGAATACTTTCTTTTCATCTTTTAAATAGTTAAAATAAAGTCTTGGTTCACAAAATTGATCTAAAATAACAGGAACGTTATTAGCAATTTTTTCTTTTGTTAGTAAAATAGCTTGGTTATGTAAGAAAGCTTTAATTTTATTCATATTATAACCTTTTCTTACCATTTCATTATATTTTTCTGGTTTTAAAATTAAAACTGAGTGTTGGACTAATCTAGTTACTTGAGGTGCAAGTTCAATAATTTTAGCGTCTGTCATTGCTTTTGAGTCTTTAACGCCTAACTCTTCTAGTTCCTCAATCATTTCTTTTGGTACATAAACACTACAAACAACAATTGGACCAAAAACATCACCTGTACCAACTTCATCAGAGCCAATTGCAGAAAAGTCAGTTAAACCTAATCTTTCTTTAATGTTTTTAAGTTCATTTTTGTAATCTCCTTGAAGTTGGAGAGTATTATTAGTATATAAAGTAATTAAAATACCATTTTTCATAGCTCTAAAAACAATGTTTTTATTTTCAACATCTTGTTTATAAGCTAAATACATTTCTTCAACTAACTCTTTTTGATTAATCGTTAATGACATTGAATAATTCATTTTTAAATTACCGCCTTCATGTTATAATTATTATATCATATTTATATAAAAAAGGGTAGAAGAGAATGATAGATTTTAACTATACAACAGTTGAATTTGATAAGATTTTAAAAGAAATTGCTAATTATACTAAATCTTTAACAGCTTCAAACGAAGTTTTAGCACTAAAACCTCTTAAAAGTAAGGAAGAAATTACTTATTATCAAGAAACAATAATAGAAGCGTTAGAACTTTTAGTAAAAATTGGTAATATTAATTTAATTAGCGATTATGATATAGATAATATTATTAATTCAATTCAAATTAAAAGAAACTTAACAATTAGTGATCTTCAATATTTAAGACTTTTTTTAGTTATGGGTAAAAACATCAAAAAACAAGAAAAAGAATATTTAAAAGAAAAAATAAACTATCCTAATTTAAAAGAATATTATAAACAAATCGATGAATTTAGCTTTTTAATTGAGTTAATTGACTCTGTTATTGATGTCGATGGAGTAATTTTAGATAAAGCAAGTTTAGAACTTTATAAAATTAGAAGAGATTTAAAAAAAGCTCAAACTAGACAAAAAGAAATACTTAATGACTTGCTTAACAAAAAGAGTAGTTATTTAACAGAAAACTTAGTAGTTATTAGGAATGATAAATATTGTTTAGCTGTAAAAAGCGATTATAAAAGTAAAGTAAAAGGCGTTATCCAAGACGTTTCCGCATCTAAAACAACAACTTATATAGAACCGATCGAAATATATCAAATTAGTAGTGAAATAGCTAATTTAAAAATTGCTGAAAAGTTAGAAATTGAAATTATTTTAAATAATTTATTAGAAACATTTCATCCATATACTAGTGGTTTTAAAACTAATTTATTAATGTATGTAAAACTTGATTTGTTTTTTTCAATTGCAAATTATAGTAATAAATATAACTGTCATAAAGTAGAAATAGCAGATGAAGTTGATTTAATTAATGCCAGACATCCATTAATAGATCAAGATATTGTTGTGCCTGTTAATATTAAACTATCTAATAAACAAAAAATATTAATGATTACAGGGCCAAATACTGGCGGTAAAACTGTTGCCTTAAAAACATTAGGATTACTAAGCATGATGGCTTTAAGTGGCCTTTTAATCCCTGCTCAAGAAAACTCAAAAATAAAAATGTTCACTGGAATATACGCTGATATTGGAGATGCTCAATCGATTGCCCAATCACTGTCAACTTTTTCTTCTCATATGGTTAATATTTCTAAAATATTAAATAATGCTAAAGCTGATAGTTTATTATTATTTGATGAACTTGGTAGTGGAACAGACCCTAAAGAAGGAGTTTCACTAGCTAAAGCAATTATTGATTTTGCGGTTGAAAGTAATTTTTATTTAGTGCTTACTACTCACTATAGTGAACTAAAAATGTTTGCCTATGAATCTCCATATATCTTAAACGCAAGTGTCCGTTTTGATGAAGAAACATTAAAGCCTCTTTATATAATTGATTATGGTAGAAGTGGCTCATCTAATGCTCTTAATATTGTAAAAAGATTAAATATGAATGAGAAAGTTATTAATAAGGCAGCTTATTATTTAGAAGATCAAAAAACAGATGTTTCTCTTATTATGGAAAGATTTGAAAAAAGATTAAATGAATTAGATGCTTTAATTATAAGTGCTAACTTAAAAGAAATTGAAATAGAAAAACAAAAAAATGAATACAATAATAAATTAGCCAATATTCAAAAAGAAAGAGATTTAGTTATCGCTCAAACTGAAAAAGAAAGTAATGAATATATTAAAAACTTAAAAAATAAAGCTAATGAAATTATTGAAAACTTAAAAAACATTGAAAAACCACATGAACTTGCTGCGATAAAACATGAACTTACTAAAATGGGATTTGCTCCAAGCGAAGAGTCAAGTGAGTTTTTAGTTGGTGATGAAGTATTTATTAAAAAATATCAACAAAATGGTGTGATTTTAAGTATAAAAGATGATGAATATCTTGTTAGGTTTGGTAGTTTTGAATTACCTTTTAAAAACTCTCAATTAACTAAAGTTAAACAAAAAGTAGAAAAATCTAAAAACATTATTAAAAAACAAGTTAAAGAACCAACATTTATAAGTGCTTCATATGAACTTGATTTAAGAGGTTTTAGAGCGGTTGATGTAGAAGATGCTTATTATAAGTTTATTGATCAAGCATTACTTGCAGGTCTTAAAGAAGTTAAAATTATTCACGGTTTTGGAACAGGAACAATTAAAAAGATTATTCATGAATTAATTAAAGCGGATTCTAACATTAAGTCAATGCGAATGGGTGGTCCTAATGAAGGAGCTTTAGGTGTAACTATAATTACTTTTAAATAGTTGCTAAAGGGTTGAAATTTATTAATATTATGTATATAATAAAAAATGGAAAGTGAGGAGTATAATATGATTAAACATTTTGGTGGAGAAAATTTCGAAGGTCAAGTTAAAGAAGGTATTACATTAGTTGACTTTTTCGCAACATGGTGTGGTCCATGTAAAATGCTTATGCCTCAAATTGAAGCTTTAGCAGAAGAAAAAACTGATGTTGATTATTTATTTGTTGATATTGATCAACATAGAGAATTAGCAGCAACTACATTTGGAATTAACAGTGTTCCTACTTTAATTTTATTTAAAGATGGAGTTGAAGTTTCAAGAAGAAGCGGATTCGCTCCTAAACAAGACGTTCGTAAATGGATTGAACAACACCAAAAATAGCCTAATCGGCTATTTTTTTTGCTAATTTTTATCTTTAAAAAGGTAATTTATGCTATAATACAACTATGGAAGGTATTTATTTAATAAATAAACCAATAGGTTTGTCTAGTTTTGATTGTATTAGACATTTAAAAAAATTTACTAAAGAAAAAATAGGTCACGCTGGAACATTAGATCCTCTTGCAAGTGGCCTTTTAATCGTTTTAGTTGGAAGAGCAACTAAGTTATCAAGCAAATTTATTAATTTTTCTAAAAGATATACTGGTGAAATAACCTTTGGAACTTCAACAAACACATATGATAAAGAAGGAGAAATAGTTAAAGAACTTAAAGAGTTTAGCTTAACTAATGAACTTATTAATGATTCTCTTAAAACTTTTTTAGGTCCAATTAAACAGTTGCCACCTTTATATAGTGCAATCAAAGTAAAGGGTAAAAAACTTTACCATTATGCCCTTCAAGGAGAAAAAATAGAACTTAGTAAGCGTGATGTTACAGTGTTTGACTTTAAGATGACCACACCTTTATTAAATAATAAGTTTAACTTTAGCACAAAAGTTTCTAAAGGAACTTATATTAGATCTCTTGCTCATGATTTAGGCGAAAAACTAAATGTTCCTGCTCATTTATCTAGTTTAACTAGAACAGAAGTAGATGATTTTAAATTAAGTGAAGCTTATAATTTAGAAAATATAGATGTTAATACTAAGCCAACTTATACTATCATAGAATATTTAAGCAAGTTTCCGTCTATTAAAGTTTCAGGTAAATTAGAAAAATTAGTTATTAACGGAATATACTTAGATAAAACTCATTTTAAAGAAGAAACAGACTTTTTAGTGTATAATAATACCGGTACTTTACTTGCTTATTATGAGCCAGTAAAAGATAAATATAAACCAGTAATTATTTGGGGTGAATGATGAAAGTTATAAAAGAAAATTTTAATAATATTAAGGTATCTGAGCCATTAACTCTCACAATCGGTAACTTTGATGGTGTTCATCTAGGACATCAATTACTAATAAATAAAGTTGTTTCTTATGGAGATACTAAACATGCTTTAATGACTTTTAATCCTCATCCGATGAAAGTATTAAGAGATATTTCATTTAAAGAAATTTCTACACTTGAACAAAAAGTGAGTTTTTTAAAACCTTTTAAATTAGATTACTTACTTGTAGTTACTTTTAATGAAGCATTTTATACATTAACAAAAGAAGAATTTATTGCTTTTTTAAAAGACATTAATGTAAAAAGATTAGTTATTGGTAAAGATTTTCGTTTTGGGAAAAATGCTAGTGGCAGTTTAACTGATTTAATAGATGTTTTTGATGTAGTAGTTATTGATGATATGAAAAAAGGACAAATTAGAATTTCTACTACTTATATAAAAGATTTAATTAGTGAAACTAAGCTTGATGAAGCAGAAAAAATGCTAACAAGAAAATATCAAATTACAGGAAAAGTCATTGATGGTGATAAAGTAGGAAGAACTTTAGGTATTCCAACCGCAAATCTTTTTGTAGAAAACTATGTTTTACCAAATAATGGAGTTTATTTTGTGACTGTTATTTTAGATGGGAAGAAGTATGGTGGAGCATTAAATATTGGTTATAATCCAACTATTAATTACTCAGTTAAAAAAAGAGTAGAAGTACATATTCTAGACTTTGATGATAATATTTATGGCAAAGAGTTAACACTTGTTTTTCAAAAGTATTTAAGGCCAGAATTACAGTTTAACACAAAAGAAAGTTTAATTTCACAAATGGCTTTAGACTTACAAAATTGTAGAAATTTATTTTTAGAAGTTACTAATAGTAATTAGTATGATATAATAAAAAAGAGGTGTAAATATGAAACTTATTATTGCAATTGTGTCCAACGATGACGCAAATAAAGTATCAAAAGGATTAATTAAAGAAAACTTTTTTGTAACAAAGTTAGCAACTACAGGTGGTTTTTTAATGAGTGGTAATACAACATTCTTAATTGGAACTAATGATGAAAAAGTAGTTGAAATTATTGAAATTATTGAAAGATATTCTAAAACTAGAAGTAAGTTAGTTCCTAATTCTATAGTTAGTGAATTTGGAATGTTTTCAAGTATGCCTGTTGAAGTTAAAGTTGGTGGCGCAACAATATTTGTCTTACCAGTTGATCAATTTATTAAAGTTTAACAAAAAGACTTGCAATAACATTATAATATGTTAAAATTAAAAAGGCGTTAACAAGGTTTCGGGAGTGTCGACCCATACTTTAGTTTTGCGCGGAGAGGATTAAAAAATGACAAAAGAACGTAAATTAGAACTTATTAATGAGTTTAAAACGCATGAAAGTGATACTGGATCTCCAGAAGTTCAAATTGCTATTTTAACAGAAGAAATTAACAATTTAAACGAACACTTAAAAACTCATAAACATGATTTTCATTCTAAACGTGGCTTATTTCAAAAAATTGGAAGAAGAAGACGTTTACTTAAGCATTTAAAGGATGAAGATTTAAGACGTTATTCAAACTTGTTAGAAAAACTTAAATTAAGAGGTTAAAAACACTAAAGTAGAGTTTAAGATTCTACTTTTTTTATTTGTAAAATAATAAAATTATTATATAATAGATTAGATGTAATAATATGAAAGAAAGAAAAAAAATATAAAATGAAGGAGATTTTTATATTATGAAAAGAATTTTTGAAAAAGAGTTTGCGGGTCGTTTACTAAAAGTAGAGTTTGGTAAAGTAGCTAAGCAAGCAGATGCCTCAGCATTAATTTATTATGGGGATAACACAGTTTTAAGTGTTGTGACTAGTAAAGAAACATCATTTAGACAAGATTTTTTCCCACTTATGGTTATTTATCAAGAAAAGCTATATGCTGCAGGTAAAATACCAGGAGGGTTTTTAAGAAGAGAAGGAAGACCTTCTGAACATGAAACCTTAACTTCAAGATTAATTGATAGACCACTTAGACCACTGTTTCCTGAAGGTTTTAATAATGAAGTACAAATTATTAATACTGTTTTATCTTCAGATCCAAACACAACACCAGAAATGACAGCTCTTTTTGGTAGTAGTTTAGTTACTCATTTATCTAAGTTGCCATTAGTTTTACCTGTTAGTGGAGTTGTTGTTGGAAGAATTGATGGAAACTTTGTAATTAACCCAACTATTCAAGAGCTTGAGCAAAGCGATTTAGAACTTTATGTTGCTGGTACTAAAGATGCCATTAATATGGTTGAAGCTGGTGCTAAAGAAATTGATGAAAAAACAATGTTAGAAGCTTTAATGTTTGGTCATGAAGCAATTAAAGAATTATGTGAGTTCCAAGACGAAATTAGAAAAGAAGTCGGCAAAGAAAAAATGGAACTTGAAATGTTTTTACTTGATCAAGATGTTTATGAACTAGTAAAAAAAGAAGTAGGTTCATCTTTAGTAAAAGCAATCGCAACTAAAGAAAAACTTGCTAGAGAAGAAGCTGTAAAAGCAATAAAAGAAGAAGTTATAGATAAACATGAACAAGTTCATTTCTTTAAAGAATTAGATGGCAATCAAGTTTATGATAAAGAAACTAAAGAAATTTATTTAAAAAATGTTTATATGGCTTTAGATAAAATTGAACAAGATGAAATTAGAAGATTAATTACTGTAGAAAAGGTGAGACCTGATGGAAGAAAAGTAGACGAAATTAGACCTCTTGATACAGAAATTGATTTATTACCAAGAGCTCATGGTAGTGCGCTATTTACTAGAGGACAAACACAATCTTTAGGTGTTGCTACACTAGGATCATTAGGAGAAAATCAAATTATTGATGGTCTAGATCCTGAAGAAGGCGAAAAAAGATTTATGTTCCATTATAACTTCCCTCAATATTCAGTTGGAGAAACAGGAAGATATGGTTCACCAGGAAGAAGAGAAATTGGTCATGGAGCGTTAGCTGAAAGGGCACTTTCATATGTCTTACCTAATGAAGAAGAGTTTCCTTATTCAATTAGAGTAGTTTCTGAAATATTAGAATCAAATGGTTCTAGTTCGCAAGCAAGTATTTGTTCAGGATCACTTAGTTTAATGGCTGCAGGTGTACCTATTAAAGCTGCAGTAGCAGGAATTGCGATGGGTCTTATCTCTGATGGGACAAATTATTCTATTTTAACTGATATTCAAGGTTTAGAAGACCATTTTGGTGATATGGACTTTAAAGTTGCAGGTAGTGCAAAAGGAATTACTGCTTTACAAATGGATATTAAAATAGCTGGAATTACTAAAGAAATTTTAGAAGAAGCTTTAATGCAAGCTAAAAAAGGCAGATTACATATTTTAAACCATATGAATGAAACTATTAATGCACCAAGAGAAGATGTATCTAAATATGCACCAAAAGTTGCAATGATTAGAATTAATCCTGATAAAATTAAAGAAGTTATTGGTGGCGGTGGTAAAGTTATTACACAAATTATTGAAGATTGTAATAATGTTAAAATCGATATTGAACAAGACGGTAGAGTCTTTATTATGCACCAAGAAAGAATTTGGATTAATAAAGCTATTGAAATTATTGAAAACTTAGTTAAAGAAGCTAAAGTTGGCGAAGTTTACGAAGGGAAAGTTGTTAGAATTGAAAAATTTGGAGCTTTTGTAGAGTTATGGCCAGGAACAGAAGGTTTAGTTCATATTTCAAAACTTGCTAAAGAGCGTGTTGAAACAGTTGAATCTGTAGTTTCAATTGGTGATGTTATTGCAGTAAAATGTATTAAAATAGATGAAAAAGGAAGAATTGATTTATCAAGAAAAGATGCAATTAGCTAATATTTGACTTAACTTGATAATTAAATTAAAATAAATGTGTCAGTAGAAGGTAATCGAGCCTTACAAGATAAGGTTAGGAAAGTCCATGCTAGCACAGTCTGAAATGGCTGTAGTGTTTGTGTCTAGGGAAACAATAACCTAGAGTACCTTATGGTAACGGCGGCTCTTAAGCTTAACTGCTTAATCCCTAAAGTGCCACAGAGACGAGTTATGAGGAAACTTATAAGTGAAACGCGGTAAACCCCACAAGCTAGAAACCCAAATTATGGTAGGGGCACTTTAAAGAAAGAATAACAATTTACTTTAAAGCTACAAATGTAGAGATAAATGATTACACACTATTTATAGTGACAGAACATGGCTTATGCATATTGACAAACTAAAAATACACGTTTTGTGTATTTTTTTTGTGTAGAGCAGAAAAAAAGACGAAATTAATCGTCTTTAAGCCGTTTTTATTAAATTATTTTTTATATTCAAATAACTTAGTAATTAATTGATAATAATTAGTTGTTGTAATTGTTACACCTGCAGTCTTGTCAACTGTAGAGTCTTTGCCATTATTAATAACATCTTTAGCAATAATTTCTACTTGTTCAAACCATTCAAGCTTGTTATTATCTTTCAACCAAGTTTTATAAGTTTCTAGATTTGCTTCAGTAATCGGTCCTGTCCCTGCATCTGGGAAATGCATTCCATAAAAATATCCTAATTCTTGTTTAGTTTTAGCCTTCCATGCAAAGTCCGCATCAGTATCTTTAGAAGCTTCTTGTCTAGTGTCAATAACTAATTCAACAACTTTACCTTTTTTATCAACTTTCATATATGCTGAATATAAATCTGTACCGCTTGTTACAACTGCTTGATATTTACCAGCTTTAGCGTTAGCAACAGCTTCTTTAGCAAGTTTAACATAAGTATTTCCAGTTACAGTAACACCAGCAACATTATCAACCGCATTTTTGTTACCAGAAAAAGTAACATAGTCAACACCTTTTTCTAACCAAGCTTTTTCAATTAATTCAGCTTGTTCAAACCATTCAAGCTTGTTATTATCTTTCAACCAAGTTTTATAAGTTTCTAGATTTGCTTCAGTAATCGGTCCTGTCCCTGCATCTGGGAAATGCATGCCATAAAAGTAACCTAGTTCTTTTTTAGACTTTGGATTCCAAGCAGATGAATATTTGTCATCTTCACCTTTAGTTCTTTTACTTTGAACTGAATCAATATAGAATCCTTTTATTTTACCTTTTTCAATTGTAACACTTACTGTTGTTACCTCTAAAGATTCGCCATATTCGAATGCTAAAAAAGTACCATCATAAGCGAACTCTTTTTCTCCACATGCTGTTAATACAATCAACGCAAAAACAGCAACAAACATAATTAAAAATCTTTTCATCTTATTCCTCCATAGAATTGTTTTTTCGTATATAGTATAACTAATTATGACATTTTTTTCAAGAGTAATTTTAAAAAATATTTTTTGAAAACATTTACATTATAAAATGATGTTATTATTGATAATTTAACTAAATAATGCTAAAATACTTTGGAAGTATAAAATGATGAAAAATAGACAAAAACAAATTAGAAACTTCTCAATTATAGCTCATATTGACCATGGTAAAAGTACGCTTGCCGATCGTATCTTAGAAAAAACAGAAACAATTTCTACAAGAGATATGAAATCACAACTACTAGATGGAATGGATTTAGAAAGAGAACGTGGAATTACAATTAAATTAACTGCAGTAGAAGTATTATATAAAGCAAAAGATGGAATTACTTATACATTCCATTTAATAGACACACCAGGCCATGTCGACTTTACTTATGAAGTATCAAGAAGTTTAGCGGCTTGTGAAGGTGCTTTATTAGTTGTTGATGCTGCACAAGGAATTCAAGCACAAACGTTAGCAAACGTTTATTTAGCGCTTGAAAACAACTTAGAAATAATACCTGTTGTAAATAAAATAGACTTACCTAATGCTGATCCAGAGCGAGTTTTAAAAGAAATTGAAGATATTATTGGCATTCCAACTGACAATGCAATTTTAGCAAGCGCTAAAAGTGGTGAAGGTATTGAAGAAATTTTAGAAGCTATCGTAAAATATATTCCTGCTCCACAAGGCGATGAAGAAGAACCTCTTGAAGCATTAATTTTTGATAGTGTATTTGACGCATACCGTGGTGCAATACCATTTATTAGAATTAAAAACGGACAAGTTAAAAAAGGCGATATTATCGAAATGGTATCAACTAAAGCTCACTATGAAGTAGTAGAAGTTGGTGTTCATAAGCCAAAAGAAGAAAAAAGAGATGTTTTAAAAGCTGGTGACGTTGGTTATTTAACAGCAGCAATCAAAGTATTAAAAGATGTTAACGTTGGAGATACAATTACTCTTAAAAATAATCCAACCAAAAACCCTTTAAAAGGGTATCGTAAATTAAATCCTGTAGTGTTTTGTGGTTTATACCCAATTGATAGCACGAAATATAATGATTTAAAAGATGCACTAGATAAATTATCTTTAAATGATTCATCTTTAATTTATGAACCAGAGTCATCAACCGCTTTAGGTTTTGGCTTTAGAGCTGGATTTTTAGGACTACTTCATATGGAAATAGTTCAAGAAAGAATCGATAGAGAGTTTAATATCGAACTAATTGCAACCGCTCCAAGTGTTATTTATGAAGTTTTATTAACTAGTGGAGAAACAATTTTAATTGATAACCCTTCAAAATTACCTAAACCACAAGAAATAGCGAAAATTTTAGAACCATATATTAAAGCTACCATTTTCTGTCCAACTGAATATGTTGGTGCAGTAATGGAACTTGCTCAAAAAAAGCGCGGAAAGTATTTAAATATTCATTATTTAGACACTACAAGAGTTGAATTAACATACGAATTACCGCTTGCTGAGGTTGTTTTTGATTTTTTTGATGCACTCAAAAGTGTAACTAGAGGATACGCATCATTTGATTATGAACTAGATGAGTATCAAGAATCTAAATTAGTTAAATTAGATATTTTATTAAATGGTGAAACAGTTGACGCTTTATCTACGATAGTTCACCGTGATTTTGCCTATAATAGGGGAAGAGTTTTATGTTTAAAACTTAAAAACATTATTCCTAGACATATGTTTGAAATTCCTATTCAAGCGGCAATTAGTAATAAAGTAATTGCTAGAGAAACAATTAAAGCGTTGCGTAAAGACGTTTTAGCTAAATGTTATGGTGGAGACGTTTCTAGAAAAAGAAAATTGTTAGAAAAACAAAAAGAGGGGAAAAAGAAAATGAAGTCAATCGGCCGAGTTGATATTCCTCAGGAAGCATTTATGAGTATTTTAAAAAGCGATGACGAGTAGTCGTCCTTTTTTTTAATTGTGAAAATATTATGTAAACCAGTTAAATTAATTCACATTATTATGTAAACCATGTTATAATTTGATTGGTGATTTTATGCGAGGACTTTATCTTCATATTCCTTTTTGTGAGCATATTTGTATTTATTGTGATTTTTGTAAACGAGTTCCCAAATCAAAAATGATTTTTGCTTACTTACTAAAATTAAAGGATGAATTTATTAAATTAAATAATACTGATTATCAAACAATTTATATTGGTGGTGGTACTCCTTCAATGTTAAATCTTGAAGAGCTAACACTCATTTTTGAAACGCTTAAAGAAATTAATCCAATTGAGTATACTATTGAAGTTAATCCAGAATCTTATACTCATGAAAAAGGATTGCTTTTTAAAAAGTATGGGATAAACCGAGTATCGCTTGGTGTTCAAACTTTTAATGAAACAATTTTAAATAAGTTAAATAGAAAGCATTCTAATAAACAAGTATTTGCAGTTATTGATGATTTAATTAATTTAGGCATTACTAATATTTCTGTTGATTTAATGTTTGCCCTACCTAATCAAACAATTGAAGATGTTATTAAAGATTTAAATATTGTTAAAACATTACCAATTAAACATCTTTCTTATTATAGTCTTATTTTAGAAGAGAAGACGATCTTGTATAAACAGTATTTAATGGATGAGTTTACATTAAATGAACTAGAAACCGATATGTACTTACTTATTATTGATGAATTAACTAAACAAGGGTTTATTCATTATGAAGTTTCTAACTTCGCTAAAGAAGAAAAATATGAATCACTTCACAACAAACTATATTGGGATTTATCTTACTATGATGCTATTGGTACTGGAGCTCATGGTTTTAATGGTGAAAACAGATATTACTATGACTGTAATGTTGAAAAATTTATAAAAAGCCCTACAATTCATTACGAAAAACAAAGTAAAGAAACACTATTAAGTGATTATTTAATTTTTTCTTTAAGAATGATTAAAGGCGTTAATTTAAAAACTGTTAAAGAAAAGTTTTTAGTTGATCCTTTAATTAAGTTTCCTGAAGTTAATGACTATATTAAAGACGGCTTTTTAGAAATAGTAAATGATAATTTAAAAGTAACTAAAAAAGGATTACTCTTTTTAAATCAAATTGAGTTGGTGTTTATATGAAATACTTATTAAATGAATTTAAATATTACTTAGTTAATGAAAAAGGTTTAGCTTCTAATACAATAGATAGTTATTATATTGATGTTAATGAATATATCATGTATTTAGAAAAATATAAAAATATTACAAACCCTAAAATGATTACTAATAATATAATCAAAGACTACTTAAAAAACTTACATAAAAAAAGATTAAAAAGTTCAACATTTGCGAGAAAAATTTCTTCACTAAAAAGCTTTCACCATTATTTATATCTTGAAAAAGAAATATATGAAGATTTTATGAAGCAAATTACAACACCCAAAGTTGAGAAAGTTCTTCCTAATGTTTTAGCAATCGAAGAAATTTTAATGATGATGGAAACTTTAAATAATGATGAACCTTTGACACTAAGAAACTTAGCTTTAATTGAACTTATTTATGGTTCTGGTCTTAGAGTTTCAGAACTATTAAATCTAAAATTAAATAATATACATTTCTCAGCTAATTATGCTAAAATACAAGGGAAGGGAAGCAAAGAAAGAATAGTACCACTGGGAGAGATGAGTTTGGTTGCTTTAAGGAAGTATTTAGCTGATGGTAGGCCACTATTGCTCAAAAACAATGTCTCTGATTATATCTTTTTAAATTTATATGGTAATCAGTTATCAAGACAAGGATTTTATAAAATTTTAAAAGAAATTGCAATTAATGCAAACATTAAAAAAGAGATTTCACCTCATACACTAAGACATTCATTTGCGACTCATTTACTAGAGGCTGGTGTAGATTTAAAAACTTTACAAGATTTATTAGGACACAAAGATATTTCTACTACTCAAATTTATACCCATATTAGTCAAAAACATTTAAAAGATGTTTATTTAAAGTCTCATCCAAGAGCAAAAGGAGAATAAAATGTATAAAAGAATATTTGTAATAGTAATGGATTCACTAGGTTGTGGGGAGGCTGCCGATGCTTATAAATTTAATGATGTTGGTAGTAACACAATTTATCATATTAGTGAACACTACAACTTAACTATTCCTAATCTCCAAAAATTAGGATATGCCAACTTAACTAAAATTAAAGGTATTAATCCGCTTAAAAATCCTTTAGGTGCTTTTGGAATTTTAGAAGAGCAATCAAATGGTAAAGATACAATGACAGGACACTGGGAAATTATGGGTTTATTAACAGAAAAACCATTTAAAACATTTACTGATACAGGTTTCCCTCTAGCTTTAATTAAAGAAATTGAAGAAAAAACTAATAGAAAAATTATTGGTAATTACGCTGCTAGTGGTACTGAGATTATTAAAGATCTAGGTGAAGCTCATGTAAAAACAGGGGATTTAATTGTATACACTTCAGCTGACTCAGTTTTACAAATAGCAATGCATGAAGATGTTATTCCTCTAGAGGAGCAATATAAAATAGCTGAAATATGTAGAGAAATTACTTTAAAGGAAGAATATAAAGTCGCAAGAATTATTACTCGCCCTTTTATAGGTACAGATAAAACTAATTTTACTAGAACTGCTAATAGACATGACTATGCTTTAAAGCCGCCAGTAAAAACAACACTTAATTATTTAATGGACGCTAATTTAGATGTAATTGCAATTGGTAAAATAAATGATATCTTTGTTGGTGAAGGTATTAATCATTATGAAAGAACGGTTTCTAATGATGATGGAATGAACAAAACAATAGAAATGGCTAAAAATAGAGATTTTAAAGGGTTATGTTTTGTTAACTTAGTTGATTTTGATGCATTATATGGCCATAGAAGAGATCCAATTGGTTACGGTAAAGCTATTGATGAGTTTGATGTTAAGCTTGGAGAACTATTAAAGGTGTTAAAAGAGGATGACTTATTAATGATTACTGCTGACCACGGAAACGATCCTACTTTCCATGGAACCGATCACACTAGAGAATATGTACCATTAATGTGTTATAATAGTAATATGAAGAGTTTTAAAGAATTTGAGAAAGGTCATTTCGCTGATATTGGTAAAACAGTTGCTGATAATTTCAATGTGAAAACAGCTTTAATGGGTAAATCAATTCTTAAAATAATAAAGGAGGTATAAGATGTTAAATTGGCTAAGTAATTTAGAAGCAGAATTTTATTTATTTTTAGGGTTTTTTGTCGTCTTGTTGTTATTTTTAGTATTACTACTAATTTTAATTGTAAGAATCAATAATCGTTTAGGTTCTCAAGATTTTGAAATTTTAGAATCAATTACCGAACAAGATAAAAAGTATTTTTACTATATTACTGTAGTAAATAAATCATTATCTCCTAATTATATTAATCATATAGGACTTAGTAGAGGAAATGTAAGACATATTTTAGAAGATAAAAATAATCCTGTTGCGCCTAGAAATAAATATACTACTAAATTTCCTATGTCTGATATCTTAGAAATAACTAATGTTAATGTTAAGAAATTTAAAAAAGTTAATTTGTTTGCGGAAAATGAAATTGGCTTACGTAAAACAGCTAAACCTAAAAAATTAAATAAGTTTTTAAAGAAAGAATATAAAAAGGATAAAAAAGCTGAAGCAAAACAAAGAAAACAAACTAGATTCGAAACAGGAAGTTATAATTTAAGAGAAAGAACAGGATTAATTATTAAGTTATTTTTTAGACCATTTTATAAACTCCACCAAAAAGTTAAATTTTCCACTAATAGAGTTTTAAAAGAATCAGAAATTAGAAGAATTCAAAAAGCAGAGCATGATAAACTTGAATATCAATTACATGAAACTGCTGCTAAAGTTAATGAATTAAGAGTTAAAGAAGAAACTAGTAGGGAAAACCGCACTAGAGAAACTGAACTTGAACTTTTAAAACAACAAAAAGCTTATGAAATTGAAAGTTTAAAACAAACTGAACTTAATAAAGCATTTGAAAAACAAAAAGCAAAAATAAATGCGATTAATGTTAAAGAGGAAGTAAAAAAATATTTTGAAAAACAACCAATTAATTTAAGTGATGATAACAGGAAAACTAGCGTAGTTAAGGAAGAACCAAAAGAAGATTTAATTGAAAACGTAAATGAAGATTTAGTTTTTGAAGATGTAAATAACTCTAATAGTACTCACGAAGAAGTTAATTATAATGATTTAAAAGTAGCTGAGCTTAGGGAAATAGCAAAAACAAGAAATCTAGCTGGTTATTCAAGTTTGAAAAAAGCGGAGTTAATTGAATTATTAGTTAAACAAGAAGGATAGCAATATCCTTTTTTTATATATTATATAAAGGATGAAAAATAAATTATAGAATTAATTGCATAAAATTTTATGGGTGATATAATTTTAGTAAATAGGTTATATTAATATAAGGAGAGTTTATGGAATTAAAAAAAGAGTATAAATTGCTAGTTTATGTAATAAGTTTATTTCTTTTAAACCTTTTTTCGATTGCATTAAATGGCTTAAGTTTTGCTTGGTTAACACTTACAGCAACTTTATCTGCATTTGCGATTGAATTATTATTTGCTTTGGTTAGAAAGAAAAAAATAAACATCTTAAACTGGCTAATTACACCGCTACTGTTAGTTTTATTCATCCCAGCTAATGCTCCAATATGGTTAGTTATATATGGCACAATGTTTGCGGTGCTGTTTGCGAAAGCAGTTTTTGGTGGCGATGATTTTTATGTGTTTAATCCTGCAATGGTTGGAATTGTCTTTTTGTCAATTTCTTTCCCTGCTCAAATGCCAAACATGGTTACAGAGTTAATTTTAGTTGATGAAACATTTAGATTATTAATTATCTTTTTAGGTTTTGTTTTAATGGCGTTTAAAGTAATTGATTGGAAAATCCCAGTTATTTTCCTTGGTACATTCTTTTTTACAACAGCATTTGCTAAACTTTTAGGAGTTGGTACGCTTGATCCGTTAGTGTCAGTTTATTCTGGAACTATTTTACTTGGCGCATTTTTTGTTGCTACGGATGATCCAACAACAGCTAAGTATCCGTTAGGTAAAGTCATTTATGCTGTTGGCCTTGGTTTGATGGTATTTGTAATTAGAACATTTTCTTCACATCCAGATGGGCTACCTCATGCAATTTTGCTTATGAATATGTTAGCTCCATTAATCGATAAACTTGAAGAACCGAAAAGTGAAGTTGTTCTAAAGGAGGATAACTAATGGACGCAAAAAAACCTTCAATGATGTTAAACTACATTAAAATGTTAGTGTTCGTCTTAGTTTTAGGTGCAGTATCTGCCTTTGTTTTAATAGGTGTTGACGTTTTAACTAAAGAACGAATTGAAAATAATAAAAAAATAGAACTATATTCTACCATTTTTGATCATAACGGTGTTTCATACTATGAAAATAACTTAATTGAGCTATTTGAAAGTGGAGATGTTATTAAAGTTGAAAGATATTATTACAACGAAGAGGCTTTAACTAATTTATTTAAAGTTTATGAAGCTGATGAGTTTACTTACTTTATTAATAAAGAAAATAATGATGTCACTATTTTATATGAAGACACTTTCCCATTTGGACCTGGTGGTAATGATAGTGATACAGTTGCTATTGTTTTAGTTATGGAAAATGATAATAAAGTTGTTAAACTTGATGTTGTTCATGATGGAGATGCTAGTTTTTGGGGTAAAAGAGATTTATTAATTAAAGAAGTTTTAAATCAAGTTAATCATTTACCTTTAGATGGACCACTTGATGTTGATGCAACTGCTAAAGTTACATTTACAAATAATGCTTTAGTGAACTCACTTAATACTAATTTAGAGAAATTTAATGTGCCAAGTAAAGACGCATTCAAAGATATTAACTTAGATGAACTAAATTTAGATAATAAAGTAATTGAGTCTATTGTAGTTAGTAATAGAGTTAATTTAACTAATTATATTGAACTTACTAGTTACCGCCACCTTGAAACAATGAACTTAAGTTTTGAGTTTAGAGGTAAAGGGCTATGGGGAGAAATATATGGCATTATGACTTTAAAAGAGGACTTAATGACAATTGTTAATGTTTCTGTTTTAGAACAAGAAGAAACTCCAGGGCTTGGCGCAATTGTTGGAGAAAGAGTATTCTTAGACCAGTTTATTGGTAAAGTATTTGACCCAACAATTAGAATTGGAAAAAATCCTGTTGGTGATTCTGAAGTTGACCAAATCTCAGGAGCAACTTCAACATCTGGATCTTTTCAAATAATTTTAAATAAAATTCAAGATATTTATTATACACACGCTTTTGGACCAAGACAAGATGGCTTAAAAGATATGTATCAAAAAATTCTTATTGCTCATGATATTAACTTTACTTCAACAGATGATTTAGAAAAACTAGTTAACAATAATTTCTATATTGATCAAAAAGATGATTTAACTTTATATACAAATAAAACAACTATGAACGTTACTTTCGTCTTTGTAGATACATTAAGATTTGGACAAGATCAAAATGTCTTAGATGAAGTTACAACAATTTTAAGTTTAGAAAGTGACTTTGAAACTATTTTAAATGTTGCAGTTATTCATGATAAAGTTGATGCTCACTGGGGTAAAACAAGATTTTTAACTGAAGAAAACTTAGTTAATTTCGTTGGTAAAAAATTCCCAATTACAATTCACCGTGGTGGAGCTACTGGAGATCATGAAGTTGATAACACAGCACAATCATCAACAATCGCAACACAAATAGACTTTGAAAATTCATTAAATGAGCATTATCAAATATATTTAGAAGCATTTAGATCATTACTTAATTTAGACTCAGACTTAATAAAAGGAATATTAGATGCTCATGAAGTTAGTTATACTAACAACAACTTCAAGCAAATATTTGAAAGTAATTTCACTTTAAAGACAAATGATAACTTAAATCTTTATACAAATAGATCTACTAGTGGAGTTTCATACATTGTTAGAGGTGATATGAGATTTGGAAATGGTGGTAGTGTTACTGAAGAGGTGACTGTAATTGTTTCTTTAGAAAGTGACTTTAAAACTATTTTAAATCTTAAAGTTTACACACTTGAGGGAACTCAGTGGGGTAAAACACAGTTTTTAACACTAGATAACTTAGAAAATGCTGTTGGTAAAAAATTTCCTAACTTAGAGTTTGTGATTGGTGGTTCTGCTGATAATGAAGTTGATTTTGAAACTAGTTCAACTACACCATTTACTAAAGGAGATTTTGAAATCTTATTAAATGAAACTTATGATCTTTATTATGATGCATTTGGAGGTAATAACTAATGAAAAAATGGATTAGACTTAAATACACTAAATGGTTTAACATTTTAAAAAATGGTATTTCTACTAATAATCCAATTGTTATTTCTGTTTTAGGTATATGTTCAGCTTTAGCTGTTACTAATAAAGTAGAAAATGCAATCGCAATGGGTATTGGGGTAACATTTGTTGTAATGGCTTCATCAGGTGTAATATCTTTACTTAGAAACATTATCCCTTCAAAGGTTAGAATGATTGCTTATATGGTTATTATTTCTGTTTTCGTTATTGCAGTTGATATGTTCTTACAAGGTTTCTTTCCTTCAATTGCTAAAAGTTTAGGTGCTTATGTAGGCTTAATTATTACAAACTGTATTGTAATGGGAAGAGCTGAAGCTTTTGCTGTTAAAAATCCAGTTAAATATACTTTAGTTGATGGCTTTGCTAGTGGACTAGGCTATACAATTGTTTTAATTTTAGTCGCAAGCGTTAGAGAAGTTTTGGCATTTGGAACTTGGTTTAACATTCCAGTAATGTCATCCGGCTTTACTACTTGGACAATTATGGCTATGGCACCTGGTGGATTCTTCGTTTTAGGACTCTTTGTTTGGTTAATTAGAGAGTTAACTAAATACTACGAAGAAACGGTATAGGAGGATAACATGGATTTAATTAGATTATTTATTGATTCAACTTTAAGTAACAATATTGCTTTAGTATTTATTTTAGGAATGTGTCCTTTAATTGCAATTTCAAATAACCTTAAAAATGCTTTTTGGATGGGAGTTGCTGTAGTTTTCGTAGTAACCTTAACTGGAATTATTAACTATCCAATTTATCAGTTATTAATAAAAACTAATACAACAAATTTAGCTTTATTAGTCTTTATTATTACAATTGCCGCAACAGTTCAATTTTTAGAAATGTTTTTAGAAAAATATTTCCCTTCCTTACACGCTACATTTGGAATATTTTTACCACTTATTACTGTTAACTGCGTTGTTTTAGCTGTTTCACTATTCGCAATAAATAGAGAATATAGCTTTTCTGAAACTGCAGTTTATTCCTTTGGGTCAGGACTTGGTTGGATGCTTGCGATTATTTTATTAGCAGGAATTAGAGAAAAGCTTGCTAAACATAATGACATTCCAAAAGGATTAGCAGGTAAAGGAATTGCGTTTATTATTTTAGGAATTTTAGCTTTAGCTTTTATTGGCTTTACTGGAATAATTTAAAGGAGGAGTCTATTATGATGACTTATATATATACTTTCCTCATTTTAGTAGCTGTTTTAGTCGTTATTACCTTAGTTTTAATTTTAATGGAAAGATTTTTAGGTGATGTAAGCGAAAAAACAATTACTATTAATGATGAAACCCAAATCTCAGTTTACGGCGACACAACCGCTTTAACAGCGTTAGCCGATAATAAAATATACTTACCTTCATCATGTGGAGGTAAAGGAACATGTGGGACTTGTAAATTTCAACTTTTAGAAGGTGGAGGCCGCATTAAATCGATTGAAAGATCATTTATTAGTGAGGAGGAAGCTTTAGAAGGTTGGAGATTATCTTGTCAAGTCAAAGTTACCGAGGATTTAAAAGTTAAATTACCTCCTGGACTATTAGATGCTAAAGTTTATAAATCAGAAATTACTTTAATTGAAGATTTAACTTACGATATTAAAAGAATTAGATTTAACTTACTTGAACCAGATCACATTGAGTTTAAACCTGGCCAATTTGTTCAAATTAAAGTGCCTGGTATTGAAGTTGTTAGAGCATATTCAATCGCTTCAAACCCTTCATATAATGATCATGTTGATTTAATGATTAGACAAGTTTATAAAGGTGCAGCAACAACATTTGTTCATAAAGCTTTAATGTTAGGGGACAAAATTAATATCGAAGGACCATTCGGTGACTTTTTCTTAAATGAACAGTCAACTAAAGATATCATTTGTATTGCAGGTGGTTCTGGAATGGCGCCAATTTATTCAATCTTACAATTTTTAAAAGATAACGGTATGAAAAGAAAAGTTAAATATTTCTTCGGTGCTAGAACTCAAAAAGATTTATTTTTAACAGAAGAACTAATGGAACTTTCAAAACAATATCCAAACTTTGAATATATCCCTGCTTTATCACACGCAGATGATGATGAAACTTGGCTAGGTGAAAAAGGCTTAATTACTGAGGTAGTTCGCCGTGTATCAGGAGATTTAACTAATTCAGAAGCGTATTTATGTGGATCGCCAGGAATGATTAATGCCTGTATTGAAGTTTTAAAAGAACTTAATATGCCAGACAGTGAAATAAGATTCGATAAGTTTTAAAATTACAAAAGAAAAAGGCTATAAAAAGCCTTTTTTTTTATGTAAAAATCTATTTAAAGTAAGTTTTAGGATCTAAATTTGCTGATAAAATAAGCATCAATAATAGTCTAGCTTTATAACTAGGAAGCGACTTACCACTTAAAACTCCAATTTGTTTAAGTTGATATCCACCACCTGAATAAGCGTATGTATCACGCACTCTACCAATAGGACATCTTGATGTAATAACAACAACTACACCGCTATCTATGGCCGTTTTAATAGATTCAACTAAACCTGCTGGAACATTACCACGACCAAATCCTTCAATAATTAAGCCGTCAACTTTTTGGTTTACATAATGTCTAATTAACGAATCATCCATTCCAGAAGTTACATTAATAATTTCAACTTTTTTATTTAACTCAATAGGGCTAATTTTATCTTTAGAATAATTAGTCTGCCTATAATATAAAACACTTTCCTCATCAACTAGTCCAAGAGGACCAAATTCTAGTGACTTGAATGTATCTAAAGATAAAGTATGAGTCTTAATTACTTCATAAGCAGCATTGATTTCATCGTTTAAACAAACTAAAACTCCTCTATTATATGATTCATTCGCTATTGCAACAAGTATACTAGAGTATAAATTAGAAAAACCATCATATCCAATCTCATCAAAGTTACGCATTGATCCAGTTAAGACAACTGGTTTTTTTGTATCTAAGTAACAGTCAAGGAAAAAAGCAGTTTCCTCGAGTGTATCAGTCCCATGAGTTATAACAACACCATCATAATTTTCATAAGATAAGTATTTATTTACTAATTTAGCAATCTTTAGCATATCATCGGGAGTTAATGAAGGACTAGGAATCATAGAATAAATGTGATGAGTCAGTTTAACACCAGAAAGTCTATTTTCAATTAAATTTAATAAATCGAGATGATTATCTTTAATTACAGTTTTTTTTGATTCTTGACTTGAGCCCATTGAAATAGTTCCGCCAGTAAATAAAATTAAAATTTGTTTCACATATATCACCCAAATTTATTTTATCACAGTAAGTTAAAAAATGGTGCCTTATTTAACAATAATTAGCATATCAAAAAGCGAAGAAGCCAAAGTTTTTGTAATTTGTTTTCCACACATTACAAACAAAAGTAAGTTCGTCTCATAGCTGCGCTTTAATTATAAGGTTTACATAATATATATTATCGGAACAAATAGAAAAGTAAAAAGAGTGTCTTCTTACAAAATAATCTAATATTTATATGGTCCTTTATATTATTTATTTAGTCATATTTTACTATTATTTGTATATTTAATTAACTAATATATTAACTTTTATATAATTTAGCGTTATTAACGATTGTTATTTTATAAATTGGGTTTTCTTTTGCTGCAGTAATGGTCATCTCATTAGTTTTTAGTTTTTTCATTGCTCTTCTTCTTTTATTTTCACTCTATATGTATAAAAAAAACTCAGCCAATTTAGACTGAGTTAATTTTTATCAAAGATAGATAATTGTTCTGGAACAAATCTTTTTCGTTTTTCTGAAACTCTTTGCCACTTTGCAGATCTCCCTTTTCCAAGTGGAGTAATAATATTTTTTTGTTTTAAAATTTGTAAAGTGCGATTTATTGTTGACTCACTAGCAAGTGGTGCTTTTTTTCTGAGCTGACTTTTTGTAAAGACATCAGGCCCATCTAAAATTATTCCTTCTATATTATTTTGCTTATTCATTTTTACATCAAAAGTATAAATGTGTTTTTTCTCATGAAGGTTTGAGTGCATTTTTAATAAAATATTAGTAATTATTTGAACTAAAGGATCAATTTGGGAGAATCCAAGTCCCCAATTGAATGAAGACTGGACAATCGCTGCCTTAAAATTGTCCTTATTATCGAGTAATTGTTTAAAAAACGAGTCATATCTGCATACTTGAAACTCATTATAAATGATAGTATATATCGTCATTAAGGCAATTAGTTCATTTTCTTTATTAAATGGTGCTACTTGAATAAAATCAACATAAAAATTGAATATTACGTTAATAAGTTCATAGTTATCTTCTTTAACTGTATCATTGTATTTTTTAATTAAATCCTCTAGCTGCGCTCTTTTGGACTGTTGTTCAAAGGGGACAATGAGTTGTTTAGATGATGTTTTACCTTTTGAGTCTAAATATACGTTATCATATCCTCTAAAGATGATTGAGGCCATATCGTTAACTTCATTAGCGTTTAAATAAAAGTCTTCTTTTGACTCATGAATTAACATTAAAGCTAGTTTTAAATTATTTAATAATATTTCATCTTTATTTTTAGGAACATAGTTTTTTTTGATGTTAGACATCAATTTAATACGTGCATCAGTTAATTCAAAACCTAAAAAATGAGCAATATATCTAATGTTTAGTTCTAAAACTTCATTAGCTAGTATTTGTTCGTCTTTAGAAAAGAGTTCTTTATAATTAGATGCTTTACCTTTTTCCTCATATAAATGAAAAAGTTTAATCATCAATTGGTTATTTATTTGTGTTCTACTTAAATTGTTTAAACTATGCACATAATCACCCTTTAATGGAAAATTGAATTACCAATAAATTCTCTTAAAATAGAGTTGTTTGGTACTAAATTATCATCAATTTCTTTAAAATATTTTAAAAACTTTAATAATCTGTTGGCATCAATAAAGTATTTTGAGTCTCTACTAATGCTTTCTAAAGATTTATAAGCGTGTTTTTTAAGAACTAAAAATTCATAAGTTAATTCACTATTAAAGACGAAATCAGCGTTTTCTTGGAAAGGATAAATCCATTTAAATTCCCCTTTACGAACGCTTGGCCACATATCAATTGTCTCTTCAGCTGGCGCATTTCTAAATTGTTGATCTCTAACCATTCTTCTAAGTAATCTTAAATCAGTAAAACTAATTGGATTATGATCATCAATATGAAGTTGTGTTTGTGGAGCGATAAATATTTTATATTTTTGATGGTTAGAAATACTTGGTGTTAATAAATCATTTAAAGCATGGATTCCTTCAATTATAATAATTGTTTTCTCATCAATTTTTAAAGTATTCCCGTCTTCTCTTGCGGCTTTTTTAAAGTTAAACTTAGGTAGAGTAACTTCATCACCATTAATTAATTTAACCATATGTTCGTTAAATAATTTAATATCCAAAGCTTCAATATGTTCTAAATCTGGTTTACCATCTTCATCCACTGGAGCTTCCGTTTTTGGTTTGTAATAATCATCAATTGAGATCATAATAGGTTTAATTCCTCTTGACATTAACTCAATTTTAAGTCTTATTGAAAATGTAGTTTTACCGCTTGATGAAGGCCCAGCAATCGCAATTAAACGGATGTCTTCTAAGTTTTGAGAAATATCATCGCCTAATCTTGCGAGTTGTTGGTTATGTTTAGTTTCACACATATTAATAAACTCAACTTCTTGTCTATTTAAGACATATTGGTTGATT
Source organism: uncultured Acholeplasmataceae bacterium (assembly GCA_964649865.1). GTDB lineage: Bacteria > Bacillota_I > Bacilli_A > Acholeplasmatales > UBA5453 > DUQU01. Next base: position 6,205 of record CAZYSQ010000009.1, on the reverse strand, counting down.
CTAGCAATCGTGTCACCATCAATAATTTTGCCCCATTTAGCAGCATCCTTAATTGTTTTATTAAATATAGGCGCATCTTCAAAATCAGGAATATTACCTTCAGTTTCACTTCTAGGATAACTAATTAAAAAGCCTGGATAATAATGTCTAAGTTTAAATTCTTTTAAATAACCGGTACTAGGAACCATATAAGAAAACATGTAATTATAATAATCACCACATTGATACATATTAACGTAATCTTCTTTACGGAATTTTAAAATTGAGATTTTATCATCAAACCCTTTAGATTTATAATACTTTATTGCTTCATCAATGTTCATACTAATTCTTTTAATTGGCAAGTCTTCTTTTATTAATCTTTTCGCTTCATCATCAATTTTAGCTAACATTTCTTCTGTTAATTTAAAGTTAGGAATTGCTAGTGTACTTCTAGAAATAGAAAAGTTAAATTTCAAAGAATTATTAGGAAATACATTTGTAAAAGCTTTAAAAATTACATACCTTAAACTAGCTTCATAAATTCTTATTACATCTTTATCATCTAAAGTTAAAAACTCAATTACTGAGTCTCTTTCTACTTCATATGTAAGTTCTCTTAATCTATTATTTACTCTTGCGGCATAGGCAACTAAGCCTAAGTCATTTTTTATTTTTTCTAATGTAACTGGTGCTTCATAATTACATTTTTTGTTATTAATTGTTAAAATCATTTTACGACTCCTTCCAATCATCATCAAATAATGATAATTTTGTAATTTTGATTTTACTTTCATCAGTTTCAGGTTCTACAGCTTTTACCTTTTTAGCTTCTTCAGGCTCTAAAGCTGCTTCTTTTTGATGAACTTTACTTGGTTTACTACTAATTGTAGCTTCTTCATTGAGTACTGTTTCTTCTTTTAAATTTATATTATCAGTAACTTCACTTTTGTTTTTTAAATTATTATTTTGTTCTAAAAGGAGTTCTTTTCCTTCTTCGATTAAATCTTGATCAAGATCTTCAAAAACTTGTTCAATATTAATAAATAAGCTCTTACCATATTGTTTTTCACTTAAAGTAGGTCTACCATATTCAGCGACACTTGTTTTTAAATCTTTAATATTAAAGGCATAACTACCTTTTTTAGCAGTAATTAAAATTTCTGAGTTATGATCAAGATGAGTTTTATTAAAGCGGACAACGTCTCTAATAAAATGAGGGTTCACTTTTCTTTCACTCCATAACACAACAGTTGCTCTAAGGCGTTTATTAAGAGGGAAATTTTCTACTTTTTCTCTTTTTAAATTACCTTTACTTGATAAAACTAATAAGTCATCTTTTGACTTCGCATAAATTGCTTTTACTAAAGTATCTTTAGTTAATTTTAAAGCGTTAACTCCACCTGATTGAGTACCGTAAACTGGTACTTCTGATTGTCTAAATCTTAACGCTTGACCACGTTTTGTAAACAAGACAATATTAAACATTGGTCCCATTTCAATACTAGTTAAACGGTCTCCTTTAGCTAAGTTCATTGCTTTAATTGTTCTTGAATATCTAGAAACATTAAAGTCACTTAATTTAGTTTGTTTAATTTTACCTTTTTCTGTTGCGAGTAATAGATTTTTATCCTCATTAAAGTCACTAACTACAATTACTTTAATAATAAATTCATCTTTTTCAATAGGAACGATATTATTTACATATGCTCCTAAATCACGCCATCTTGACTCTTCAAGCTCAAAGACTGGTATATAAATATAATTACCATGTGTGGTAAACATTAAAAGAGTGTCATGAGTAGAAACATCTCCTTCAAAAAGCATTCCATCTAATTCTTTTAAACCAGGCTTAGGATTAGCTTTATAACTTCTTAAATTAGCTCTTTTAATATAGCCGTCTTTAGTAATTCCAATTCTTACTGTTTCTTCTTGAACTAAAGCAATTTTGTCAATTTTAATACTATCTATTTCTTCTTCAATTACAGTCTTACGATCTTGTCCAATTTCTTTTAAAGTCTTTCTTAACTCTTTTTTAATAACATTAAGTAGTTTTGTTTCACTAGATAAAATATCAGTTAACTCAGTTATTAAGTCTTCAAGTTCTTTTTGTTCTTTAATAAGAGCGTTAATATCAGTTGTACTTAAACGGTATAGTTGCAAAGTAACAATCGCTTCAGCTTGTAAATCAGAAAAATCAAAAGCTTTCATAATACTTTCTTTAGCATTTTGTTTATTTTTTGAACTTCTAATTAATTTAATTACTTCATCTAAAACATCAACTAATTTAATTAAACCAAAGACGATATGAATTCTTTTTTCTGCTTTATTAAGTTCATAATTAGACCTATTAGTAATAACTTCTTTTTGGTGATTAACATAACTATCTAAAATTGGTAAAACTCCCATTTGCATTGGTCTGTTTTGATTAATGACAGTCATATTATAGTTATAATTAATTTGTAGTTCTGTATTTTTAAGTAAATAATTTAAAGCCAGCTCAGGATTAGCATCTTTTTTAAGATCAATTGCAATTCTTAAACCAGTTTTATCGCTTTCGTCTCGTATTTCTTGAATATCTTCAAATTTTTTATCAATTCTTAACTGATCAATTTGTCTAACTAAATCAGCTTTATTAACTTCAAAAGGAATTTCGGTAACAACTATTTTATAAGTAGTTTTATTAATATTTTCAATACTTGTTTTACTTCTTATTACTATTTTTCCTGAGCCAGTTTCATAAGCTTCTTTAATTCCATCTAAACCTTGAACAATTCCTCCAGTCGGAAAATCTGGTCCTGGCATAATTTCTATTAGTTCATCTAAAGTCATTGAAGGTTTTTCAATTTTTTTAATTGCAGCTAAAATAACTTCTTTTAAATTATGTGGTGGTATTTTAGTAGCATACCCACTAGAAATACCCGTACCACCATTTACTAAAAGATTAGGGAATTTAGCAGGTAAAACAGCTGGTTCTAACTCTTCATCATCAAAGTTAGGCACAAACTGTACTGTTCTTTTTTCAATGTCTTCTAATAAACTTTCCGCTTCTTTAGTAAGTCTCGCTTCTGTATAACGCATTGCTGCAGCACTATCACCGTCAATTGAGCCGTTATTACCGTGCATATCAATTAATATCGCATTTTGTTTCCAAGTTTGAGATAACCTTACCATTGCATCATATATGCTTGAATCACCGTGTGGGTGATATTTACCCATTACTTCACCAGCAATACGTGCTGATTTTTTATAGGGTTTGTTGCTAAACATGCCCATTTTATACATTGCATATAAAATTCTTCTTTGAACAGGTTTTAAACCGTCCCTAACATCAGGTAAAGCACGATCTTGAATAATATATTTAGAATACCTTCCAAATCTACTACCCATTATTTCTGATAAGTTTTCTTTTACTATTTTTTCAATAAAGGAATCAAGTTTTTTATTCATAAGTTTGCTCCTTTACATTAAAGTCATCATCATTTTCAAAATCAACATTTTGTTCGATCCACTCTCTTCTTGGTTGAACAACATTACCCATTAAAGTAGATACTCTTTTTTCAGCTTCACCATCATCTTCAATTAAAACTTGGATTAGTGTTCTCGTTTCTGGATTCATTGTTGTTTCCCATAACTGGCCAAAGTTCATTTCACCAAGACCTTTAAATCTTTGAATCATTACTTGGTTATCTTCTGTTAATTTTTTAAGTTCTTCTTCGCTCCAAGCATATAAAATCTCTTCTTTTTTACCTTTTCCTCTTGTAACTTTATATAGTGGAGGGTTAGCGATATATAATCTTCCCTCTTCAATTAAAGGTTTCATATATCTAAAAAAGAATGTTAATAATAACACTTGAATATGAGCTCCATCATCATCAGCATCCGTCATAATTATAACTTTACTATAATTAGCTTTATCAATATTAAATTCTTCACCAAAATCTGCACCAATGGTATGGATAATAGTATTTATTTCTTCGTTTTTTAATAAAGCATCAACATTAACTCTTTCACTATTAATAACTTTTCCTCTAAGCGGTAAAATAGCTTGAAAAACACGGTTTCTACCTTGTTTTGCACTACCACCAGCACTATCTCCTTCGACTAAAAATAGTTCAGTCTTAGTTTTATCTTTTGAAGTTGCTGGAGTTAATTTGCCTGACAAAGATACTTCTTTTTTATTACGTTTTTTATCACTTCTTGCATCAAGCCTTGCTTTTCTTGCCGCTTCTCTTGCACGGTATGCATTGTTAGCTCTTTTAATTAATTCATTAGAAAACTCCATGTTTTCTTCTAAATAATAAGTAAACTGATCATAGATAACACTTTCCATCGCATTTCTAGCTTCAGGTGTTCCTAGTTTTCCTTTAGTTTGACCTTCAAACTCTAAAATAGATTCAGGAATTCTTAAAGAAATTACAGCTGTAATTCCTTCTCTTAAGTCTACCCCATCAATATTTGGATCTTTTTCTTTTAAAAAACCATATTTTCTTGCATAATCATTAAAAGCCCTAGTTAAAGCACTTTTAAAGCCAGTTTCATGAGTTCCACCATCTTTTGTTCTAACGTTATTTACAAAAGAAATAATATTTTCTTGATATGTATTAGTAAACTGGATTGCTGATTCTACTTCAATAATACTATTTTTCCTAACTACATGTTTTCCGCTTAAACGTTTAACATCATGAAATGATTTTCCTTTACTTAAATATTCAACATATTCACTAATGCCTCTTTCGTATTGGAAAACTTCTTTTTGGTTTGTTCTTTCATCAGTTAAAACTATTTTTAAGTTAGGGATTAAAAAAGCACTTTCTCTCATTCTTTCTTTAATAACATCGAAGTTAAATAAGGTTGATGAAAAGACTTGTGGATCTGGCTTGAACCAAATTGTAGTACCTCTTTTTTTAGTTGATCCTAAGTTTTCTAAAGGACTAATAACTTTTCCACCATCACTAAATCTTTGTTTATGAATTAAATTATCACGACAAATAGTAACTTCTAAAAATGATGATAAAGCATTAACAACGGCGGCACCTACTCCATGTAATCCACCAGATACTTTATAACCAGACTCTTCTGAAAATTTCCCGCCCGCATGCAACATATTAAAAATAACTTCAGTAGTATTTAACCCACTAGAGTGTTTTTTATAAGGTAGTCCTCTTCCAAAATCTTCAATTATGATACTATTATCATTTTTAATAGTTAAACGAATTTCATCACCATAACCAGAAAGTGCTTCATCGATTGCGTTATCCATTATCTCCCAAACTAAATGATGGAGACCTTTTTGATCAGTTGACCCAATATACATTCCAGGGCGTTTTCTAACCGCATCTAATCCTTCTAATATTTGAATTGATTCTTCGCTATATGTCTTTTTTAATTCATCCATATAAATCAGTCCTTTTTACTGAGTTTATTATATCAAAAATATTGCCTCTAAACAACATTAATTATACTAAAAACATAATATTATACTATTTAATTTGCTTTTTTAATCTGATTAATTTATTATTTATATGTGGATGTGATTATATGGTTATTATCTTAGGGAAAATAGGTTTATTTTTATTAGCATATTTACTTGGTTCAATACCGTTTGGACTTTTAGTGGGAAAGTTATTTTTAAATATTGATTTAAGAGAAGAAGGTAGTAAAAACATAGGCACTTCTAATGCTCTTAGAGTAATGGGATTTTGGTTAGGATCACTAACTTTAATACTTGATGCTTTAAAAGCAGCTACAGTTGTTTTAATTGTGCTTTATGTTATACCCGAGTTTGCATTACTTAAAATAGGTAGTGCTACTTTTAATATTGCTATTTTTTATGGTATAGCGGCAGTGTTTGGTCACACTTTTTCTATTTTTATTAAATTTAAAGGTGGAAAGGCAGTTGCTGCTTCACTTGGTGTTGTTTTTAGTTTAACTCCTATTATTGGTGTTGTTGCACTTGTTACATATATTGTTGTTGTTGTACTTACAAAATATGCAAGTATTGGTAGTACAATAGCTGCGCTTTCAGTAGGTACTGGTGTTATTGTTCAGTTTTGCCTCCAAAATAAAATACAAAGTGAGCTTTTATTAATAGTATTTTATTGGTTAATGATTTTATTTATTTTTTATAAACATATACCAAACTATAAAAGACTTATTAAAGGTGAAGAAAATAAAATGAAATTAGGTACTAAAAATAAAAAATGAGATTCAAACTAGAATCTCT
>CAZYSQ010000008.1:0-49237 GCA_964649865.1 uncultured Acholeplasmataceae bacterium | reverse complement strand
GAAGTCACACACGAGTTCAAGTTCTGGAATACAATTCCAGTCACTGTCAAAGAGATGAGTCAAGATTGGCTCGATCTCAATTTCAAAGAGGGAGACGAGGGAGGTATTTACACCGAATCTTACTCGCCTGTGCATTCCGACCCGAATCAAATCTTCACCAAAATAACAAACTGGAAAGACAGGACAGCCCCGCTGAATCTGTTCATCGTGTCTCTCTTTGTCGACGACTCGCTCACATATCTCACAGAGCGGAGGTATGATGGGCAGCGATTCGAGAGATGCCAGCTTTACTACCCAAACAAATCTGCGCTGAAAACCATCCTCGAAAATTACATGGCTGTGATTGAGTTGACTCGGCTATGCCATACACATGGACTCATTGGCACAGGTGACATACCATACGAGGAGCTTCGCAAGGCAATGCGAGCTGTCCAACAGATCGAGAAGGATCAAGCCGATGATTGACATGGAGCCGATTCAATTCAAACCTTGGATGCAGAGCATCGCATCTCTTGGATTCATGATCAACCAACTGCACTACCCGAACAATCTCCTGGGGGAGAAGGCAACGGAGCGCCAGCATTTTTTCTTCTCCGACTCAGGTGTCCCCCTCCCCCGACCATGCACGGCTCTCGCGTGGGCTTCGCTATGCGCATTCGGCCCAGTGCAAGGATTCAAGAACCTAGCTGGACCTGATCTCCCATTCTCTCCGAGTCGAGGCTATTTCCTGCTCCCATTCTTGCCAGCCTTGCGATTCGGTGATGAACAGGATCAATCCTTGCCACGAGGCAGCCGACTCCACAACAAGAGTGAGGATGATCGAATCCTCTGGGGCTCCATCTACATTGGCAATGCGGAGACTGGGGCCTTGGAAGAGACTCTAAACGAAGGCTCTTGCAATGCTATGGAATGGAATGATCTCTTCTGGCACACAAGCAAGGGTGGATTCAGGCAGAGAGACCTCCACAGGGCTGGAGACGGCAGTCAACTCTACACGCCTGCTCTCTATGGGAATCCAGGCAATGACTATCAATTCGGAATCATCCAGAACATCCCAGGATGGAAGATGACTCTTCGAGACCCGATGATCGAGCTGGCTCGAGTCGGCATCTACACGACGAAAGAAATCAACTCGAAGAGCATGTTCGTGAAGAAGCTCTTGCTCAGGTTCTCTGACTCAAAGAGCGCAGCCACATGGGCTAAGGCTTACAGCGAGGCTATGCGCTTTGCATTCGATGAAGAGGCTATGCAGGCTGATCGGAGTCAAGCCCAACGAGAGATCGAGGAGTTCAGGAAGCAGAGTGTCGAGGAGATTCAAAAGAAGAGTGAGAAAACGGTGAAAGCGGCTAACATCTCAATGCTCGCTGACATTTTGAGTCAAGAAACATTCGAGCCATAGGAGAATCGAGTCAATGCCGCTCTTGGAACAAACCGTGAACAAACTAAGGAAAAGTTTCAAGCGGCATTGACACCGAATATTGGTTATGAGATACTATTTTCGGCTGTTTTTCGGCCGACACTCTTGCGTCTATTAGGTGAATCAACATGAAACTCCCTATTCTTATCTCATACACATTTGACTCGCAGGCAAGCCAGCTCATCTATGATCTCCATAAAGAGGTGGATCGCACGCGAGTCATGAAGTACCTCATCTGGGCTTCAAACAATGGCGTTGCCTGCACCATTCAGCCAATGGCCATTGACTCTGATATAGGCCGAATCACCAAGGCCGCTTAGCTCTCACTCTCACTAGGAACCATCCTTATGACTCAATCAACCTCAATCAACCCAATTGATCTCTTCACAAATACAATCGACAAGGCAATAGAGCTAGTCAAGGCAGATGGATTCGACCTGATCCATTGCTCCCTGACTGGCGTGGCCTGTGGCTCCATCAATGAAGATGAGCTTCGAATCATCCTTCAGATGGAAATTCAAAAGGCCCCCATGGCTTCGGCGGATGAGCTAGTCGACTCATTTGCTCTCCGTCACTACGCTATGTCGAGCCGTCCAGCACCAAGCCTGCGACTCCACAAAGACCATAGCACTCTTCTGCGTCTCATGCGGACTCAACCGCAAGGCATGAACAGGGTGTTCGCTTTCCTCACTGGCAAGCTTTTGTTTGACTCCATGCTGCCAGAGAAAGAGAGAGCCGGCTCGATGAATCAAATGGCAAGGCTGCATTTCCTTATTGCCTTGCATCCCCTGCTTTCGGATTTGCTCCCAAACTGGAGTCAATCTCTGACCATGGATGATGAAGAGACTAAGGTCTCCGACTCTAGCATTGCCATTCTGCGTGAAGCCAGTGGGCAGGGTCCATCAAGGCTGGAGGAGTCCAAGGCGGCTCAACGCGCTTTGGAGTCTCTGCTTCGACTCGACGCGATCCACTCAATGCGATTCGCTCTTTACAATGAGAAGCTCAAAAGCAAGCTGCTCGCATTGCGTGAAGCGAATCAATTCACATTCTCCGCCTTCGCTGATTTGCTCCGCCAGCTCGAAGATGACTCGGTTGTCAGACTGCAAAAGCAGAAGCCGACTATTGCCGCCAATGCAATGAGCCTCACAGCTGCGCTCGAATCCATCTCATGGACGCAGAAGCGGATCACGGCTCTCGCTGCTAAGTATGAGTCCAAGGCTGGCCACGGTGCGACTCGCAAAGGCGAAAAGCAGCTTGATGAGATATTCCAATTCATCGGGCAGCTTGGAGTCAAGGACGGCGTCATCAAGAGACTCAACAAGGCTGACAAGCAACAGCTTCAGAAAAAGCTGGACAGGTTGAGTCTAGAGCTCGACGTCAAGACACAAGGCGAAAAGCGCGTAACTCTGCTAAAGAGTGTTTACAGTGCAGCCGGTGAGTCCAAAGGTACTGTCAAGGTCCGTCGTGGCTCTATACACACTCTCACTGGACTCGTCGAGGCTGGTGTGAAGCTCTCACCCGCCATGCAGGCCAAGCTTGATTCAGCTGTCAAGGCCGGCAAGGCTAAGAAGCCCAAAGGCAAGAAGGCGCAAGCTAAGGCCACAGTTAGGAGTCAAGCTAAGTCGATGTTCTCCAATATGTTCGCCTCAACTACACTCGCTGGCTTTGAGTCAGAAGCCACAGAAGAGGAGGCGAAGTAATGGCGCTCGACCCTATGATCTTCAAGCAGGCTGCGGCCTCGACTCGCATTGCTCTCGCAGAGAATAGGCTCTCGCAGAGCGACTCACTTGAGAGCAAGGCTAACATCATCGCGGAACGCATAGTCAATGGGCGCTTCGAGGATGATGAGCTCGACTCGACGAATGAAGTCGACAGCTATGATTTCCAAATCCCGTCTCGCGAGAACTCTGGGCTTATTGACTCAAACATCATCCCAGATGAGAGTCAGGTCGCTGCGGTCAACATGCTGATCCAAGAACAGTATGGCTGCATGATCGGCGCGGCTGGCTCCGGTAAGACCACGACTCAGAAGCTCTTCCTTGAAAAGATGATCTTCGGGGATGATGAGTTCGGAGTCGAGCCGATGACTGTCAAGAAACTAGGTGGAAAGCAGGGGCTAAACATTGCTCTCTGCGCTTTCACTGGCATTGCGACTCAAGTCATCAAGTCCAACATGCCGCCGTGGCTTCATGCTTCGTGCAAGACGATTCACTCTCTGCTCGAATACGCCCCTGTGACCACAGAGATCATCGATAAGAAGACAGGGGAGCCGCGTGAGTCAAGAGTCTTCATGCCAATGCGTCACGCGGCCAACAAGCTGGACCATGAGATTGTTGTGATTGATGAAGCCTCGATGGTTGGACTCGATCTATGGCATCAACTCATGGATGCGCTTCGGCCTGGGACTAAGGTCTTTCTGGTCGGGGACTTGAATCAGCTCCCTCCCACTGCCTCGCAGAGCATCTTTGCCTATGCCCTATCCGTTTGGCCAGTTGCAGAGTTGACTCACATCCACCGCCAGAAAGAGCCAGCGGCCAACAAGATCATCGAAGTGGCTCACAGCATCCTGCAAGGCAAGCAATTCGAGCTTGATGATCCAAGGACGAATCACAACTGGAGGGTGATTGGCTACGAAGTCGATAATGACCCACAGAAGGCTGGGATTCAGGTTGTCAACATCTGCAATCAGCTCCGAGACAAGCGAGTCCACTCTAGCGTGGACCCCGAGAAGTCACTCATCTACGATCCATACAGGGATCGAATCATCACTGCCGGCAATGGCTACGATGAGAATGATGCGCGCGCGGCTGTCCAGCAGTATGTCATCAACGAGGCTTTGAGTCAGCTCATCGAGCCACCGACGGAAGAGCATCCGCGTTTCATCATTGATGCTGGAATCAGCCGTAAGAAGTTCGCTGTGAATCACCGAGTGATGGCCACGAAGAATGAGCCACCTTCGGTTGAGGACAGAGTCACGAACGGCATGGTTGGAGTCATCACCTTCATCGAAAAGCATCCAGGTTGGAGTGGGAATCACGCTCTTGTTGGGCCAGAGCATATCGTGCTGGAGAATAAGAAGGCGCAGCTTGATTCATTCTTCTCCTCGATGCAGGATGGCTCGCCCAAAGGCGTGGACTTCTCGAAGATCGATGATGAGATGGACTCATTTGATCCCGAAGAACTCGACTTCTCGGCTCATGGGAACAACGGCAAGAGCAAGGAAGGTGGCGGCCCGGCCTCGCACAAGGTGACAGTTCGATTCGCCAACGGGGCTGTCCGTGTATTCAGCAATAAGACGTCAGTCGACTCGCTCATGCTGGCCTATGCCTCAACCTGTCACAAGTGCCAAGGCTCACAGTTCGAGACTGCGATCATCGTGATTCATCATAGCTGGAAGAGTCAGCTTTGCCGGGAGTGGCTCTATACGGCTGTCACTCGTGCACAGAAGAGAGTCATCCTGCTTTATACGAAGCATGGAGTCCGTCTCTCGCTTGGCAAGCAGAAGATCTTCGGCAGCACACTGGCACAGAAGATTCAGAAGTACAAACAACTCACTGAAGAGTCCACGGGGCCAGTCAAGACTCGTGTCCGTCTTTACATTGAGGAGTAGAGTCATGGCCAAATATCATGATGATAGGATTGTGAAGTTGCGTGGACTCATCCCAGAACTGCCTGCGCGGGATAGGAATTTTGCTGACTCCCTTTGCTCTCAGTTTGAGAGATTCGGTGGGCTCACTACGAAGCAGCTTGAATGGGTGGAGATTCTCACTCTCAGGGCAGAGAATGAGTCGTCTGACGGGCCAGTCCAGAGCTATGAGATCGTCGAAGGCTTCGCTCCCATTTGGACTCTCTTTGATGCCGCCTTTTCCAAGAAGATACAGTGGCCTGTGATTCGACTGGAACACTGCAAGATCATGGGCCGGCAGGGAGTGAAGCAGCTTCGAATCATAGCCTTGCCCTCCGGAGAGTATCAGGGGAAGCTGCTCAATGATGGGGCGATTCATGTCAAGAAAGGCAAGGTGATTCAGCCTTCCATTCTCGATGAGCTTCGAGCACTCGCTGCCTCTCCCGAGGAGTCACTGGGTGCCACCGGCAGGCGAATCGGGGCTTGCTGCTTGTGCGGCAGGACACTCACTAACCACGAGTCGATTGAGCGCGGTATCGGGCCTATCTGCGCAGAGACATGGGGACTCTAGACATGCCTGCGGAGATTAAGAATTTGCCAGATGGACTCACTGTTGTGCCGGCATGGGATGCGATGGAACACTGGGCTCTGCAAGGGCTTGATCTTGAGTCACTCAAGGCTCTACGAGTCATGCTTGACCTTGTTGAGATCGTGCCCATCAAGTACCCAAATGGACAGCGTGGCTGGTATGTGATTCCGGAAGGTGACGAGCGAGAGAGAATCCTAGCCAAGCTGGACTTCATCCACAATGTCAGTGCTCCAGCCCCAGAGTCACAAGGGCAGCTACACTGATGCGTGCTGTGAGATGTGGAGTCTGTAGCTTTTCACATGAGCGACTCGCAAGGCCAGGGCTGACAACTATGTTGATGCAGAGCGAGAGATGGCCCACAGTATTCATCCACGGGCCATGCAGAAATAGGATTCATGCTATCGCCGAGCTAGAAGGCTGGCCTTGGAATGGACTCTTGAAAGAATTGGTGATGACCGATGAGTGCCATGCGACAGATTAATTACTTGCGGCATCCTCTCTTTGCGAGGCAAGCCTTGAGTCAGGCTCTCCATCTATGGACAGAGTCACGCTCGACTCCAATCATCCTCATAGCTCCAAAGGGAGAGACTCAGAGGATCGTGAAGAACATTCGAGTCAGCTTTGCCAGAGAGAAAGGGAAGCTCTCCAGGGAAGATAGGCTGGCTTACGGATTCACCGCCTCCGCACCATTCCCATTCACAGATGCCGGAGTGAAGGGCGAGGCTATTGTGCTTCGCTGGAGACTCACAATCACACAGAATCTCAGGAATCTCTTCAAAGAACAGAAGATGAATCCAGAGTTTGATCTCAAGGAAGGAGTCCGCTAGATGGACATGAAAGCAATGTTTGCGAAACAGGTGGCGAAGAGCCAGGGAGTCAAAGAGGAGCCTGAAAAGAAGGCCAACCCTTTGATGGCTTTGCACAAGAGTCAGCAGGCTGAAGCTGAAGTCGAGTCCGAGAAGAAAGAGGCAGCGACTCCAGAGGCTATCGCAGAGGCTGAAGGCCCGATGGATTTCCAAAGTCGACTCGATGAGGTCGATCGTCTCATATCTCTGGATCACAAGATCGGAGTCATGACCGTTGATGCCGTCCGGGCTCACGTCAAGGTCATCATGATTGAGCTCAAGGAGAACCCGGAGCTTGAGTCATGCCTCATCGATCGAGACGTGCACAACGTTCTTGCATTCATCCGCACCGTCAAGGACAATGCGGTCGTCGAGCGAGTCGTCTCCAAGGAGAAGTCCGAGAAGCGGGCCAAGGCTAAGGCCAGCAAGGGCTCTGCCGCGTTTAACTTCTTTGATTCAAACCTTCTGCCGGCAGGGCTGGCTGAGCTTGGGAAGAAGGAGGTCTAGGCATGGATAGGTTGAGTCAAGAGATCGACAGGGAACAGGTCGAGCGGCTTTGGGAAGAGCTTAGGATCAGGCAGGGCCAGCTTCGGCCACTACCTCGAGTCGATGAACTCCTCATCCCCGGTGACTTGGTTCAGTTCCGTGAGAGCTACTGCGTAGCACAAGGGGCTAGATGGAATCCATCTGTTGAGGAGCAGAGCCGGATCATGCGTGGCGTTGTGACTCGCAAGGTCAATAGGCTTGGAGTCCCACTGGGTACCTTCGCAGAAATCCATTGGTTCACCGGGGATTTCGATCGAGTCGAAGACTGCAGAGACCTCATGAAGCGAGGGCATAAAGCCAAATGAATCAAGTTGCGCCAATCTCAATCGACTCCTCCAACCTGCTCATCACGTCTCACTCCATTGATGGGACGTTCGAGAACTGTGCACGCAGGTTTGAGTTCTTGCATTCATACATGATGGTACCGGAGTTCGAGTCAGATGCTTTCGCTGCCGACGTAGGAACTGCTTTGCATGAGGCCACGCAGGACTGGCAGAGAGAGCTGGTCCAAGGAACTGATTCGGAGAATGCTCGCCGCCTTGCTGAGATCACTCTCTTGAAGTGGTGGCCTTGGGAGATAGAGAGCAAGAGAGTCAAAGAGGGCAAGTCCATCGGCCTTCGGACCCTGGGCAACGCACTCCTCCTCTTGGATGCGATCTGTGAGTCGGACTGGTGGCTGGATTGGGAGCTAGTCCATGTTGAAGGATTCGGGCCGGCGATCGAAGTGCCATGGAGGATTGTGCACAGGAGCCTTGGACTCGTCCACACTCCACATGGACCTAAGTACCTTGCTACGCAGGGCAAGATTGACTTCATCCTTCGGCACAAAAAGACTGGAGTCTACCGTGTGATTGACCTCAAGACCACGGAGAAGTCGAAGCCAGCTCATGATGCTGCGTTTCGATTCTCAGGGCAGGCTGGGCAATACGGTATGGTCTTGGACCACGCGCTGGGGCTGGACTGGCAGAAGAATGGACTCAACATCGTCTATCTCATGGCCATGTTTCATGAAGATGGGCCGGTGGTTTACCCACTGCCTTACTCACTCGAACCAGATGAGATCCAGGACTCAATTGATGTGAAGCTTGAGCGGCTCCATCGGATGCGTGCTTATGCGAATCAACAGCATTGGCCTCGTCGCTCCCATGGTTGTGAGTTCTGGGGTTCACCGTGTGGATTCCTGGACGTCTGCCGCCGAAGGGATGAGAAGTTCCTGAAGCAGTGGTTTGAGTTCGAGTCAGCCAGCGGCAGGTTCAAGAAGAACACTAGGATTTATGATCCCGTGTGGGTCTTGGAGGCTTAGGAAAGGAAATGAGTCATGACAAAATCCATCACCTCGACTCTCTCACAGGCACTTCGCTCCGGCAAGATGTCATCATCGACAATTGCTCTCACTGCCGGTTCTTTCAAGTTCGTAAGGAGTCTTCAATCGGCTGGTGTCATCGATTCCCGCCGGCACTCCAAATCGAATCATATGAAATCGACGGCTGGGCATTCCCACAAGTGACCAATACTGATTGGTGTGGTGAATGGCAGGAGAAGAGGTGAATCGCATGAGCACGCATGAAGTATCATTTGACTTCGAGGGGAATCGGTACTCGGTTGTCTTTCGAGTCACCTCCTGGGGCAGCGCCGCACACATGGGGTCACTGACCTACCCCGGTGATCCAGGTGATCCGGTTGAGTGGGAGGTCGAATCCTACTGGCTAGAGCAGAAGGATGCTGATGCTGTGCAGGTATTCGATGGGACTCCAGTTCCAGAGGGAATCGAGAGGGCGGCTGAGATTGCCATTGAGGCCAAGGTCCCCGATCTTGATCCAGCTGATGACTCAGACATAGATTGGATCTTGTAATGGACAAAGGCCAGATGAATCTCCAATTCTTCATCTACGACAATCACATTGAGCCGCAAGGCCTGCTGCCCCGACTCCATGCGAAGGAGGCCTCGGCTGCCTGGCACTTCGCGAAGCTCGCCCTCATCGCTTTGCAGAGAGTCCCAGAGCAGGTGACTTACGAAGGCAACTTGGATAAGACTGTGCATTTGATGCGAATCGCAAATGCCGTCTCACTCCTGTATCAGCTGCCACTTGACTCCTTCATGAAGTTCATCCCGCTTGTCCAGCGTGAGGCTATGGCTAAACAGCTTGGCTGGGATGATCGACTCACCGCTTGGTGGACGTCAGCGGGCAGGGCTTATGATGAAGTGACGAGAGAAGAGGGAAGGCTGAACATACAATGACACGCAGTGGCTGGAATCAAGAGAGCAAGCACAAAGTCAAAGACAGGGTGATCTGGATTCGCATCTCCAGCACGGCAAACTTCAACAAGACTCACGGCTGTTGGGAGGTCATGTCTGGGACGATTCATCAAGTTGTCCCATCCCTGCATGGCAAGTCCACGAAGAAGATGACGGCGAGGTTCGAGGCGAGATTCTACCATCCATATGAGAATGTTGGAGTCGAGCTCAAGCCTGTAAACGGCAAGTCTCTCTCTCATATCTCCCATTTCCATGCTGGGTCCTTTCCTGGACTCGACGCTTGGCTGGCAGAGGTGAGGGAGAATGTGGCCCAACTCTATCGTGAAGTGCAGCATGATTTTCTCGAAGAAGTGAAGGATTCAGAATGACCCGTCTCTCTCAAGTACCCGCTTCTGCGAGTCCAACTCACCTCATGCTCATTGGGGACACCAAGGTGGGCAAGTCCACGTTCATCGCGCAGGCGGCCGTGGATGGTCACACTGTCATCTATGTTGACTCAGACAACGGCATCAGCGCGATTCGAAATCTCATCCCAGAGGGCCATGAGGCCAGGGATCGCATTCTCTATTACCGCACTGATTCACCGTGGAAATTCATCCATGACATGCTCACTCTCGGAGTCTTCCGCTGGAATCTCACGAAGGATGCGCCGTATGTGTCCAGCTCTGGGAGTCCAACTGACGAGGTCGTCGAGATTTATCCGGCTCGCCTGCCCAAGACGTTGATCCTCGCTATCGACTCATGGACCTCAGTGGCCTTCGATGCAATGGAAGTCGGGGCCAAGGAGAGGAACAAGACCCTTCTCACTATGAAGGATGACTCACAAGGAGTCTATGGCGAGGCCAGCTTGAGGCTCAACCTCCTCTGTGCGATTCTCCAGCACGCTCCATTCCATGTCATCTGCCTCGCTCACCCGACTCTCTATGAGATGTATACGAAGCCCAAGGGCAGGGCTGGGGACATCAAGCAGAAGGATATGATCCTCACCGGCTCCGTGCAGATACCTGTCTCTTCGACTCGACCGCATGGCCACACAATGGGGAAGTATTTCACGGACATAGGCTGGCTGGAGATCAACACGATGGGCAAGAGGATCATAGACTTCACCGCTCATCCAGGTCGAATCTCCGGAGGCACTGTCACCAAGGAAGGTCCGGTCAACGAGCTAACCTTCTCGAAACTATTCGCGAGTCCAGTTGAGACGGAGATCTCTGACTCCTGGATCAAGTATTACACACATGAAGAATTCCTCGCGGCTCGTGCTGCGAAGAATCCACCCGCCCCGAGTCCTGCCGGGGTCAAGGCGAGTGGTGAGATAGCAAAGACTCCGGCAAATCCAACTGTAACTGCACTAATGTCAAAAGCAAAGTGAATCGAAAGGACTAACAAATGAGCATTGAGAACGAAGCTGGATTCCTCAGCCTTGCCGACCTCGCCGCACTCAATACGGACGAAGTCGAGACGCTGATGAACAGGCTCCCTGACCAGGGAATCTATCTCGTCCGTGGTGGTGAAGTCAAGGCGGCGGAGAGCCGTGATGAGTCGGATTCCTCCAAGCCCCCGCTCTTCAGCTTCACCTTCGCCTCGGAGATTCTCGGCGCCGAGCCGTTGGACAAGAGCAAGGACCCTGAGTCCTACGTCGGCCGGAGTCTCCGTGATCGCTACACCCTGTGGCCTTCCGATTTCCAGGAAGCCATTGGACTCCTCAAGGGCCGGTACAAGACCATCGGCCTCGGTAATGAGGGTCAGCTGGGTGGAGTCGAGGGACAGGATCCGGGCTGGCTCGATGGGATCACCGGCCATGTCTACCGCGTTCGTGTTCGCCACTTCGATTCGAAGAATGGCAAGCGGGCTGCGTTCGACTGGCTGCCGGCCGAAGATGAGTCCGCCGACGAAGAAGCTGCATGATCGTTTGATTAAGTAGCTAGGCTAGCCGTCTCTTCTCGGGGCGGCTAGCCCACTTTCACACAGGCGAGGTGACTCATGCGAGCCATTCCAATCTACTCCTCCTCAAATCCAGATCGAACTATGTTGTTGATCATGGCGAGTCAACGCGCATTCTACGGAATGGTCCTGTGGTTCGAGGCTGACTATGAACCGTGCGGAGGGCATTGGTGCTCTTATCTGAATATCCCGGATGAGATGAAGAGCCGAGTCTTTCTGCTCCCCAGTTTCAATGGATTCGAAATCTCATTCATGGGCGTAGGCTCATCCCTCATGGACTTGCCGGTTGGCATAACACATTCGATTCCAATCGAGAGAGGTGACAACTGGATTGGCTTCGATACAATGGGACTCAAAGAGCAGCCGAGTGCTGTTGAAATCACCGATGAGCTAGTCAAGTTCGTCGATTACATTTCTGCTCTGCAAGTTGACTCAACATGTCAGGCTTGAACGCGCTCCGCCGCCCCACCAAGGGCAAGCCCATTCTCCTTTTCGAGGACAAGCTTGGAATCACCCCAGGCTACGAAGGCATCTGGCAGAGCTTGCTCCTCAAGATCGGTTTCATCGATACAACTGTGATTCGCCGAAACACTTTCAAGTCTCTCGGCAGCAGGGTTCGACTCCTCACTCGTTCAGGCAACCGCAAGGCTCCGGGGTTCAACCCTGATACTAGAGTCCAGATGGTCCTGCGCAAGTGGGTCGAGGCGGAGATCAAACGTTTGAATCCAGCTCTCATCCTGTGCATGGACCCGGCTTTGCTCTTCATCTTGAATCCAGACTGGGACCAAGCCACGTTGGACAAACTCAGAGGCGGAGTGTACAGGGTTTACGGAGTCACATGGCTCGTCATGCTCCCAATCTCAGCTTGGCACCAGAAGAAATCTGACAAGGATATAGCCAGGCTCAATGATGGATTCACATCCAGAGATGCTTGGGAGAAGGCGACGATCCTCGACCATGTCACAGGCGAGGAGGTCACTGACTCGGAAGAGGATGATGAGGATGATGATAGGGTCGGTGGAGTCTGGCTTGAACCGGTAGTCATCCCATCCGGACAGTTCATTCTTACTAAGGACTTAGAAAAAGCGAGGAGGCTTTACATTCGCGAAACCACAATTAAGCTTGAATCAACACAAGAAAGCCCAAACGATAGAAAGGAATTGAAATGACACAGGATTCAACACGTGGCCCAAGGTTGGTGATCCTCAACCACGCGAATCACATTCGCAGCATCGCCGAGGATCAAACCATCTTGCTGACCGCGAATCAGAGAGAGGCTCTCTACCAGTCAGCGGATCACATGGAATCCTTGCAGGGCCAGATCACCATGCAGAACCGTCTGTTCGCGATCCAGAGTCAGGCCGAGGCTGGTGGTGTGAGCCGCAAGGCCCTCGATGAGATCAGGTCTCGACTCGAGATTCTGGAAGGTACGATGAGTCGTGTTCTTCAGGCCAACGCGAAGGGCATCGACCTCTAGCAAGTTTCACTGGAATCCAACGAAAGGAAAGCTCAGAATGAGTGCTCAAGAAGACAAAGACTATGTGGTGAGTCAAGGTACGCAAGGCGGGGCAGAAAAGCTTCGCAAGGCTATGGCTGCTGTGGATAAGCAGGATGAGTCCAAGGCTATCCAGCCTGCGATGACAGAGCCAGGGATTGATTCCGGCGGCATTGTGACTCCATCTGGACTCAAGAAGATCCTCAGGAAGCTGGAAGAGGAAGGGGCGACTCGAGCGCAGAACTGCAAGAACTTGGACTACAAGATCCACCTCTTGCAAGCAGAGAGGGACAAGGAGTTTCAAGCTGGAGTCGTGGCTACGCACAAAGGCCGGGCCATTCGAGCGGCGATTCGAGCCATGGAAGACAACGGAATCAGCTGAGGGCAGGGCCTGATAGGCATAACCTTAGTTGGTAGGCAAGGCATGAGCCTTGTTTGACGAAGTGAGTATAGGAGTCCGAATGACACGATCTGTCGCACACCCGTTCCTGTAAGACTCTGCAACCATTCGACACAGGAACGAATCTGGAGCTAGCAGCGGGGTTGCTCGAAACACATTCCCCGCTGCTAGTATATAGTTTGAATCACGAGGCCCTCTGCATGTCCGCTCACCGCTCCCGTAAGATTTGTTGGACTCCATCTGATTGCAAAGAAGCAGAGAAGTTCCTTCTCTCTTGCGTGCTCATTAGCTCAGACATTGAAACGATTCCATTCCGCAAGAAGAATAAGTCCAAGATCTTCGTGATGACCATTGCCTGTTATACTGGAATCACAAACAGCGGGAAAATCCGCTCTTTCTGTTTCCCGTTTCAGCAAGGGAAGTCTGCGTCCAGCGGAGCCCCGACTCACATTGAATGGATATTCCGTACTTGTGAGAAGGTCAATGCCAGTGGGATTAGATTCACCGGGCAGAACTTCACGTATGACTTGGCTTGGTTCATGCGGTACGGGATTCCAGTTGCGAACTGGGCTTATGATACGATGATCATGTTCTGGTCTAGGTGGCCTGAGTTGCCAAAGACTCTAGACTTCATCGCCTCAATCTTACTCGATGATTATCAGTACTGGAAGGCTGGGCGCAAGAGCGACGACTTCCTTGAGTACTGCGACTATGGTATGTCCGATACTGAGTCGACTCTGCTCTGCACTCTCAAGATGATTCCATGGCTTCTAGATGACAGCCAGATTCGTAAGAACTTCTTCAAGGCTCACACTCGTTGCATCGCTGGGCTCTCTATGTCCATGAAGGGTATGCGAGTGAATCCAGAGACTATGGAGAAATTTCGAGTCGACCTCACCAATATCGCAGATGAGAAACTGAAGCAGCTTCGATACATTGTGGCTGACTCGGAGTTCAATCCGAACTCGGCCCCGCAGAAAAAGGAACTTATCTATGGACTCCTCGGTGCCCGTCTTAGGAACGCTAAGGGTCGATTTGTCTCCAAGGACTCAGACGCTTCTACTGGAGCATTCGTCCTACGTGCTATACGCTCGGAACATCCTATCTTTAGGCGAGTCGCAAATGGCATACTTGATGCCATCAAGCCTGCGAAACAGCTGTCAAATGTGGTTGGACTCGCTTTTATCAGAAGTGAGGCTAGACCCGAAAGTCCCCCACGATTCATTACTTCTTACGACGGGGTCGGAACGACAACTACTCGATATTCGAGTCGAGGATCAGCATTTGGTCACGGAGGCAACGCTCAAAATATTCGCAAAGACTATCGATCTTTCGCTGTCGCCGACGATGATTCATTCATCCTTGAAGTAGACCTCTCAGCATCTGATGATGTGTTCGTTTCGTTCGAGTCACAAGAGCCAAAGAAGATTGAACTCGTGCGAAGCGGCAGAGACATTCATGCCAGCAATGCCTTGATCTTCTTCCCATCTTGGACCTATGAAGGAATCGTGGCCGGCAAGAAAGCCAAGGATCCCAAGGTCGTTGATCCCATCACCGGGATTCGACAGATCACCAAGAAGGTGGTGCACGGGAACCACTACCTCATGGCTGGACTCACCCTCTTGATGAGCGCGGGGAGGGAGGCGATCGTCGCTGCTGCCAAGGAACTTGGATTCGAGCAAGCAGGCACTTGGCCACAAGAGCAGCTAGCCAAGTTCTGTGGCCTTCTTGAAGAGAAGTTCAGGACTCATTACCCTCGATTCAAAAGGGCTGGCCCTGGGAGTTGGTACGAAGAACTCAAAACCGAGGTCATAGAGACCGGAGGCTTCACATCCGTTTTTGATTATTTCCAGCGATTCATCTCAAACCCACACGATGACTCAACACTCCGTGCGATAGCCGCTACCGCTGGACAGGCCAACACTGCCGGTCGGATCAACATGGCAATTGATGAGCTTGTGCTCGGAATCAGAACCTATGAGTTTCGTGATGGTGTGGCCCCTGATGCTGATGACCCTGTGCGCGTTTGTTCTGAGTCACTCAATGGCTGTAGCCTGCGGATGCAGACGCATGACTCTCTCACGTACAATGTTAACTATCGTCATCCTCGCTGGGCTGATGGAGTTGATAATATACTTCGAGTCATGAAGAGACCGATAGTCTGCAAGGGCGAGGAGTTTTCAGTCGGGATTGAAGCTGACATTGGATTCGCTTGGGCTGACAAGAATGGAATCGAGATCAAGAGTGTTGAAGATATTGAGGCTTGGTTGATTCAGCAGGGCAAATGATTTCGGCCCACGGGGCTTCCTGAAACTTAGACTCCGTGCTATGCTGAAAGCGTCAACCACCATTAAGACAAGGAACTGAATCATGTCCAACCAGAACTCCCACACCACTGCAAACCTCAAAGGAATCAACCAGCCCTTCAACTTCGGTACCGGCACTGCGGCACAGAAGATCACCCTCGTGATCAACGCGCTTCGCAGGGAGGCGACTCAGCCTGAGGGCGAGCACCGCCTCTTCCTCGATGAGATGAGTCCGGCGGCCAGGGATTCCATGCTGGCAATCCTCATCGCCTACCACGCTTCGCTCTAAGCGCAGGCTGGCGGCTGAATCCTTTTCGAATCGAAAGGTCGAATCAATGAATAACGTCAACAAGCATCTCATGGCCAATATCCGGGGCCTTGTGAATCCCATCGTCTTCGATCCGGATTATCTCGCGTCTGGCATGGTCCAGCAGCTCATCAACTATCTGTCTCTGGAGGCGACTCAGCCTGCCACGCAGCATCGTCTGTTCCTGGACGAGATGAGCCCAGCGTGCCGCGATTCACTGTTCCTGATTCTCAGCGAACTGCGGGATGCAATCGCTCTGGAGCTCCCAGGGCTCGTTCAGAATCCAGGCAATCCCTTCGCGAATGATGATGGCTGGGCTCTCGCTGGCACCGAGTCAGGCGATACGGCTCTCTCTGAGTCAAGCGGAAACCTGGTTGCTACGATCACGGCCGGCAGCGAATCTGATCTGTCTGCCTACGCTACGGTCACGACGGTGGTTGGCAAGAGGTACACGGTCAATGCCACTGGGATCGCGATTCTGGCGGATGCCTCTTTGCGGGCGGCGAATGCCACGACTCTGGCCACGGCTCTCAGTGAGGTGGAGTTGGAAGCAGCTGACTCACCGCACAACTTCGCATCGTTCTCTTTCGAGGCCACGGCGACGACCACGTATGTGGGATTCCGATTCGCTGATACGCCTGCCAACGGCGATGTGTTGAGCCTCGGTGGTCTGCGAGTCGACGTCGAAGTCCCGATGCCGTAAGTCGTAAGACTGGCACTGAAAAGGAAAGCCCATCATGCCTGAGTCTAAAAAACACCCACTCGTCTCACCATTTCTCATTGGAATCAACGGGCCACCTGGAATCGGGAAGAGCTGGCTTGCCAAAAAGCTTCTCACAATTGTGCCCGCTTGGACGAATCCATTCTCTGTGAAAATCCTCGGACTCCGAGCTATAATCTGGGAAGAGTTCAAGCTCACTATCCGGGCGGAGTGGGATATTGAGTCCGGTGACTACGAAGCTATGAAGAGTCACATCTTTGCCGACGGAATGACTGGCAGGGAGAAGATGATTCAACACGCTGAGATGCGTCGCGCCCAAGACATTCATTACTGGGATCGAATCTTCTTGGAACAGATGGAGGCTGACCCGCCAACCATCTTGATCCACGACTCAATGCGTATGGTGGAGGAGCAGAATTTCTTTCTCACCCATTTCAAATACATGATGGTCATCGTGATCTCACCGACTCGCTACAGCATCGGTATGCAGTACGACGGGGATAGTGGCAAATGCCTGCCGCCGACTCTAGGCTTCCGCGCCACTTCTTCTGACCATGCCCTTCAACTCTTCGTCGAGCTGCTCAACAATGTCGAATCTCAAGAACATCCTAAAAACGGTCTCGACATCTGGTACAGAGAGCGTGTCCTGGGAGAGACTGTTCTCTGACTCTTCTTATGAAGAGCTTTTCCACTCATCTTTAAGGCCAATCAAACAGTACCTCTGGCTGGCCAGGAACACTGAGAGTCCAAAACAGTTCCATCTTTGGAGCTTGCTCTCTATCACCTCCGCTCTTGCCTCGAACTTCTGCCACTTGAATCACGGTGTAGGTGGCAGGCTTCTGCTTAATCTCGGGGTGGTCTTAACCGGCAGGGCGGCCACGAGGAAGAGTTCCGCGATTTCATTCGTCCAGCGATTCACAGATGACCTGTTCCAAAACTACGGTCCCACTGATACAGGCGGGGCTAGGCATGGGATCATGGCGGCGATGCAGAATCGCTGGCAAGATGATAGGATGAGTCGAGACGAAGATATGAAAGTGGACTCTCTCGAAGAGCTCAGCCAGCAATCTTTTGATGAGATCGTCGCCAAAGTACAGAGCAGGAAGACTCGAACCGCCTCTCTCTACTTCTGTTCGAAAGAACTCGGTCGACTCCTCACTGCACAGACTCGCGAACTCCTGGATTTCTTTGCGGACGGAGTCGATGGAGAGCCAATCTATTACCAAACGAAATCAGGGTCAATTCGAATCCCAAGGCCTATTATCGGACTCTTGGGGGCCACCACACCTGGGAGTCTCAGTCACATTCTGCCTAGGGATTCCCACGATCACGGCCTTCTATCAAGACTCATATTCGTGTACGCGCCGAATGTCAAAGCATCTGTCCCAATTCCGCCGAGCTTCACTGACTCAGAAAACCACATACGTGGTCAACTCCTAGAGCAGCTCACAAGGCTGACCATGGATGCGAAGGGGGAGATTGGATTCGACGACGGAGCACTCGACGAGTACAAGAGTCTCTATGACTACGCAGTGCCGACCTCGGAGTTTAAGCTTAACGCTTATTCAGGTAGACGGGCGATTCACCTGGCCAAGCTGGCTGGAGTCATCTGCCTTCTGCGTGGCGAATCACCGTATCAAGTCAATCGACAGGACATAGCCTTGGCTCATGTGATCTTAGCCTTGACTGAGTCAATGATGGACGGGGCCTACGTGGGCCTTGACAAGAGCAAGGACGCGCGAGCCTACACGGTGATCAGGGAGGTGGTTGAGTCGATGCCGAATCACGGGGTGAGTCGAGACACTCTCTACGGCCATCTCTCACGGAGTGGCCTTGCCGATGATGAGATCACAGCAGCCTTTGAGAGACTCCACCGGGCTCGCAGGATTCGCGCAGTGGGATCGGCTATCGCCCTGGAGGAGTCAATCGTCGGGGAGAAGATGTGGCTCTATCTCAATGGACTCAAAGAGAGGGTCTAGTTGGCGCCGTACATATTGTAGCGCCACACTTCGTTGAAGTTCCTCTCGTTCTTCATCGCTCGAATCAAATCATTCGTCCCACGACTTGAGCCGCTTTGCCGGATTTGATCTCGAATCCAAGTCCTGAAGTGAGCTGGACTCCCACCTGCCCTGAGATACTTTGTGAAGACTTCTTGGAGCCTCGGCTCCCAGTCCTTCTGCCTCAGCAGGGCTCGAGTCTCTCCACGAAGAATATCCATGCGAGCCGCTTCGCGTTGCTGCATCTGCTTTGACGCATAGAAAGCCTCGATCTCTCCTTGCTGCCGAGTGCTTCGCAGACCGGTCATGCGAATCGCAGTCTCGAAGAAATCCTGAGTCTCAGAGACAATCTGCCCGCGAGCATCTATGTCCCTGCCCTCATTGAGGACCACGGAGGCAATGCCTTTCATCACGCGATTCGGCATGTGCCGTGCGAAGATCTCAGACAGGGCGCCTGAATCATCCAAAGCATGCTGCGAGGCTACGCTCTGCATGGCCTCCATCACAGCGGAGACTCCACTCTGAACCACGTTGACGCCAGCAGCAAGTCGACTCGGATCCAAGGTCACGTCCCGGTAGTTCATATCACCGCGTGTATAGAGCACGACTCCAAGATCAGCCAGTCCGCCGCGAACAATGGTTGAGCCTATGGACGGGCCGAATCGGGCATAGATATGATCGACGATGGTCGCTTCCCTGCCGTCTGTGGTCTGCCCTGCCCCGCTGGCAAGCAAAGTCTTTTCGAGGTAGTTCCAGCCGGGATTCGACGCGACACCAAAGAGAGCGGTCTGCATAGCGAGCTGCCTGCCCACGGCCGCATAATCCCCCGTCTCCATCCAGCGGAACAACCGTTGATTATAGCTCTGCATCCAGCTCATGAAGAGTCCGAACATGGAGCCAAAAGCGCTTTGGAAAAGTTCCGGTCGATTCACTGGATTGTAGTTCGCGATAGCCGCGTTGGCAATCTCTCTTGCGAAGTTATGCCTGGCTTCCATTCCAGTGATGCCGTTCATGTCTGCGAGTCGAAGGCCAACGAAGTGAGACCAGCTCCTGCTCCAGCCCTCGGTTGTGTCCGTGGCTGCGGAGATGAGTCCATCGATGCCCTTCTCATTGAAGACTCCAGCTGCACCTTTGGCCCCTGCCTTGCTGCCGCTGCCGAACATGACTCGCTTCCAGCTAGGCTGATCTGTCACTAAGGAAAGCTGCTTGTTGAACTCTGCAACTTGCTGAGTCGTGTCCCCATTCTTCACCATGAAGTCCCAGTCAGCTCGGCGGCTTGCCCTGAAGTGATCCATGCCTGCGTCTATCATGATTCGACCAGCGTCGATGATATTCATCTTCTTGCCGGCCACATCAAACGCAGCGGAGATTGGGGCTCTGCCGTTCTGGACGATCGAGGGGAGGGTGGTGATGACTCCAATCATGTTCATGGCTGCGTGTGGAATCTCCAGCCACCTCAAGAGAAGTGCGGAGCTAAGCCAGTTCACCTTCTCTGAAATCTCTTTCACCTCCGGAGGTCGAATCACCTTCAGGGTCTGCTCAGCGTAATCCACCGCATCCTTGTACGGGCTGAAAGGCCCAAGCTGTTGACTCAGCTGATAGAAAGTTGAGGCTGGCTTGAACTTCTGGACTCCAAGGTGACCAAGCAAATCCCCGGTCCATTGGCCAAGTTGAGCTGGACTCATCCAACGCATAGCCGGCCAAGCTTTCTCGATGCCGGCATTCATGAACTTCTCGATGGGATGCATGAGTCCACCGGAGATGCTCTGCTGACCAGCTCCAAGTTTACGATTCAGAATCGTCGCCTCATACTCATCCCAGATGGTCCGGCTGTTGTCGTTCAGGCTCTGTGCTTGAGTCGCACCAGTCTTCTGGCCCTTGACAAGTCTCTCCGTAGCAGCCCTTGCCCGAGTGATCTCAAGCTGTGACTCAAAGAGAACCCGCATGAGACCGACTCCATTCTGCTCAGCCTGTTCCTTGGCCCAAGTCAAAATGTCTCCGATGGCATGTGGATTCACAGTGTCCGGGGCCAGCGTGCCTTTCGAGGACTTGCCAGGAGCCCAAGCTGTCCCTGGGTCAAGCCAGTCCATCGCAGCCCTGTCGACCAAATCAGATGCTGCTGTAGCTGCTTCTCGAGTCCTAATCACCTGCCCCTTGGTCAGCTCTTTGTTCTTGCGTGCGATGAGGGAGTCCATCTCTGCCCTAGTCTTGGCAATGATGGCTCCGCCTGGCACCAAGTTATTCTGCGCATCGAAGGTGAATGCAACGTGCATCCCTTTGGTCCTCCAAGGCGGGACGTACCATTCTTTGCGATTCAGAGGCTTCATGCCCTGTGCGACTCGAAGTCGATTCTTGTCCGCGAGAAGCCGTCTGGCGATATCTTGGAATCCCTCTAGGAATTCGAGACCAAGTGAATCAACCACGATGGCCGCATTGGTCCTCGGGTTAACGAGGATTGCATCATCGGCGATCTCTTCCCCGAGTCGAGCTGCATTCTGCTGCGTCTTCGCGAGGCCAAAGCCATACCTGTCGCCACCGAGTGGGACGACCCCAGGCTTGAGATCCCAGCCTTGGGAGTTAGAAGCGAACTGATTCAGGAGAGCCTTACTAGCCTTAGCCTGCGCCGTGCTTGCATTCAGTCTTGCGACCGAGGTACCTAGATTCTCGCTCAAAATCCTTGAGATGAATTGGTCTGTGGCCTTGGTCATCGCCTCAGCGACTTGAGCCGCAGCCAGCATCGTCCTCGAGTCACGAGCTCTGAACTCTCGAGTCAAGGCTTCGCCAAGCAACTGAGTCGGCGCTCCACCGATCCCAGTGACCTGCTCATTCGTGAGCCCACGGACATTCATCGCATCTTGTAGCTGAGGCAGGGCGTGGAGTCTTTGAGTGAGCTCTGGGATGATTCCACCTTCGGGGTCCCCATTGGTGAGATGGTGGAACCTTGCCGCCTTGTTTTCGGCCAACCAGTAAGCATTGATTCCAGCTATGTCTGGCTGCAGAGAGTTCTTCTCCGCAAAGAATCCAAGCACAGTCGGCTTCCATGCACCCTCTTCGGTGCGATTGAAGTTGAATAGATTCCCATAAAGAGGCTCTGGCTTGCCATTTGCTGCGCCGGTGCGGAGGTCGAATCCATGTGCCTCTCGCATCCGGGAATACAGATCGCGGATCTCTGGCAGAGTCGCACCATCTTTGGCTGCCTGGAGCACAGCTCGGAATGAATCACCAGCCGCATCATAAATGCGTTCAGTGGCATTCGGGAGAGGGAGATTCCAGGCTTGTCTGTCCCAGTAAGAGCCGATCAGGTCATCCCCGATAGCCTCGGCCTTCAGCTTCAGACTCTGTAGCTCCGCGTCCTCCAAGGAACGAATCGAGCTCTGCCCCCAGTCCAGATCTCCACCTCTGCGAGCGTACTCAATGGCCGCATCTAGCTGCATCCAAGTTGGATTCGCAGGAAGAGCATAGGCCTGCCCTGCCTTACGCATAGAGTTCATGACGAGACTCAAACTCTCAGCGATCTGCATCCTGTCGACGATTGGCCGCGAGGCGAAGCCCTTAGCATCCAGAGACTCATTCACTTTCAAGGTCTTGCCTGAGTCGATCTCGAATGAAAACTCATGCGTGCCTTTGGCCTGCTTGTGCTTCAGCTGGCCTGGGGTGTAATGACTCCAAGCCTGTGCCTCGGGAGTATTCGCAGGAAGCCACTGACCATCGATGAGAGCCAGGGGCTGCTGAGTCTGCATCTCTCTCCCTTTGCGAACCGACGAGGCTTCGTTCATCCGCATGAGTTCGTCGATGAGATTCGACCTGGCGATCAAAGCCTTGTCAACTCCTTCGCGGGGCAAAGCCAGAGAGTCAAGACCGAACAGAGCCATGGGGTCTTCATGGAGCAGGCCCTGGAGATTCTCCTTGACTTCACCGGAGATCTCGAAGCGTGAGTTCGGAATCCCTTCGGCACCTTTACTCGCGATTCGCTGCATGTGATGCAAAGCCTGCCCAGCTCTCTGGACTCGCATCTGATCGAATTTTCCACGAAGTTCCGGCGAAGCCCCAGTCGGCACAGCCTGCCTTGCCTCCAAGGAAAGGGCAGTCACATGAGCTGACTCCCTGATCTGCGCGCCAGAAGTACTCTGCAAGAAAGAAGTACTCGGGAGATCTTCCAGGCTTTGAGTCAAAGCTTGAGGGTCAAGAGCCTCTGCCTTCCTAGCAACCATCTCTGGGCTATTGGCGATCTTCCTCATCTCAGCCCTGGCCCCGAATGCACCGAGGGTGCCACCAACGCCGATTCCAAGCCCAGCCCACAGTAGATTCTCGGACAGCTCATCTGCCCAGATAGCCTCGTTGGCGTTCATCACACCAGCTATGGCTGCCTCTTCCACGGCGGCGATTCCAGCCAGACGGCCAGCTCGATTCAAGGCGTATGCTCGCGCGGCACCACGGCCAGCTGCGGTTCCCCAGACTCCGAAAGCCTCGGCATTAGCTGCTGCCGTGGCCTGGGCCTGAAGCATACGCTGACGCACGGCTGCGTTGGCTGCACTGCCAGCCTGCCAGAGACGACTCGAAGAGATCATAGTCGAGGAGGCAGCAGCCGAGGCGAGTCGAGGAAGGACCATGGCTCCGGCTACGTAGGCCGTGCCAACCGCGCCAACTATGCCAGAGGTGAGTTCGATTCCGGATTGATTCCTTTCATAGAATCCCTTCAGCTCCTCACCCATCCCAGAGCCGTAGTCTCCGACGAAGTTCCAAACGTCACCTCTCTCAGTGCCTGGAATCAGGTTGTTCCCATAGACGGAATCAACGAGATCCACGCCCGAGGCAGCAACCCAGGAGGCTGTCTTCTCGAAAACATTCATGCCTCGATTCTCGGAGTACCTGGTATTGAAGAGTCGCTGGGTCATAGCCCTACGGTCCTCCTCCGACATTTGCGGAGCAGCGAGTCCTGGGGCTCCCGTGCCGACACGTGGAGTCAAGAAACCAGGAGTCATCGAATTGTAGGCGCCGATCAGAGGCATGACGAGTAGTCCTTTAGAGGGGGCTTATTGATTCGGGATCATGGCGCTGTTCGGCTGCGCTGCCGCTTGTTCTTGCTTGAGTCCAAGGTACCAGTCGATCTTAGCCTGGCCTGGGTGAACCGGGCGGCCAATCATGCCCATATTCACTCCGCTGCGCTGGCCTGTGATGCGATTCCACATGCCGATGACAGGGCTGAATCCAGCTGTACCCAGGAAATCGGCCAGAGTGAGAGTGTCTCCGAACTGCTCCACGACTCTCCCACGCTCCCTCTTCATCGTCTTGAGAGCGGACTTGAGCTCAGGGGAGTCAGGCTGCACATTCATGAGCCCTCGCTCCACGTGCTTGTTCGTGGCATTGTAATCGAGTCCACGCTGTTTGGCATCCCGAAGCAAGGGTTCGATCACATTCTCGAAGATGAGTCGCTTCTCCTCACCCTGCAGATTCTTGTCATAGTGCAGGAGCATGACCTGCGTGTTCTCTGGATTCGAGCCCATGGTGAGGAACTCCGCCCTGCGCTGGGCGTGCCTCTCCTTGGCTGTCTCATCCGAAGCCGCGAGTCCCATTCCATAGGCAAGCATACCTTGGAGCTCTTTCGATTCACCAAGGTCCCGGGCCGCATTCTGCTGGAAGTTAACCACACTCCCGGAGCGATAGGCAGACTGCTCTTTTTGAACATAGTCCTGCCCGTGAGTCATCCACCAGTTCGCAACCGAAGTTCCGAGGCCTGGATTCTCCCCGTCGATCTGAATCAAAAGCTCCTCGTTCTGCGCGTGAGCGAGTTCACTTCGAATCAAGGCGCCATCCGGTTTCCCTTCCACCGAGCCACCTGCCATGATTTGCACGAACTCTTCAGGGCTAAGTTGAAAGGCCTGTTGAATCGTTTCTCTGGCCCGAGTGTCTGCGTTGTTGATCGCCTGGGCCATTTGCTGCGGAGACCAGATCGCATTCAAGGGGTGAGTCGGATCCATCACCTGCTGGCTGAGTATGGAGTCACTGCGAGCCTGAATCGACTGGTTGATTCCGTAGTCGAGTGCAGCCTGAACTGCATCAGCCTGAGCGATCTTCCTCTCTTCAGAAGAGATTGGGACTCCAAACTGACCATTGGCTGAAAGAGCCTCTTGGTAAAGCTCCCTGTATTTCCGCTCAACTACGGCGGCCACTTCAGGCGGGAGAAGATCAGCCACACTCCTCGGAGTCGTAGCTGTCAGCCTCGTCTGCACCGCGTTCCGCAAAGTATCAATGTCGATTGGACTCCCACGATAGAAGTCCAAAAGCATCTCTTCCTTGCCCTTGTCACCCTTGGCATCGAACTTGGCTTGCTGGGCGATCTTTGAATCCAGCTGCGCCCTCGCCTCTTGCGTAGCCTCGTAAGCCTGCAAGCGCAAAGAAAGTGGATTCGCGGGATCAGCGAAATTCGCGGCGAGCTTCAAGGCCTTGTCATAGTCACGGAAGGCGACCTGAATCGGATCGTTCTCCTTGAACTTCTTCCGCATCTCTTCGATCTGCGCAGCCTCGGTCGCGAGCTGAGTCTTATCGAAGTTCTCCAGCGCATGTTTCTGGATGCTCTCCACGACGAAGTCAGACTCTGCCTGGGCGACACGAGTCCAAGCCTGGTCAACATCTGCCGGCTGATAGAGTTCACCGGCTGCATTCTTGTAGCCGTTTCTGCGAATCTCAAGAAGCTCAGCCTTGTTGAATCCATTCAGTTCTTTCTGCTGGGCCAGTCGCACAACCTCCTCGTTCTTCTCACGAAGGGCCATGGCCTTGACTGTGTTCTGGTACTCCCGGTCGAGTAGAACTTGCTGCCTCTCTTCCAGGGCTCTGTAGGAGATGTCGACTCCATTCACATTCGTGGAACCGTTGACCTTGGCATCAGCCAGCGCAGTTCGGATTTGATCCGAGTCCATATCCAGGATAGCAGTCTGCTGCATGGAGAAAGCGGCAGAGTAATTCTTTTCAAGGAGGGCAGACTCTTCTTGAATCGCAGTCAGCTTCTCCATGCCGATGGTCTCTGCCAGCTGGGCTCTCTCAAGCTCTGTGGCCGAGGCTAGCAGTTGATACTGCAGGGCCTGTTGACTCACCCCATGGACCTGCCCGAGTGCGGAGGCTCTCTGCATATCTTCGGCGAGTCGAGCCTGTCTCACATCACGGCGATACCCAGCAGGGTCCATAGCCTGAAGGCCCATGAGCCTCAAGGTATCCAGTGGATTGTTTGAGTCGGCGAGCTGCCTTGCATGAGTCGCCTTTTGCTGAGAGATCTGAATCTGCTGGCGAAGAGGCCCCATGCCCGCGTCATACTCTTCTGCGAGTCGAGCCGACGCTCTCTTGATCTCAGTCTGTTCAGCCTGAGTCCGCATCTGCTCTGCTTGACGAGCATTCTGTAGGACTCGCTGCTCTTCGAGTCCCTGCTGAAACTGATTGAAATCAAAGATAGCCATCTTAGGCATTCCCTCTTGCGCCACCGATCAAGCTGCCGATACCCTTCAGGAATCCACCGATTCCACCGCCACTCTTGCCGCTCTGCTTGATGGTCGACCTGCCAGTGGTGTGCTCATCCGTCTCGCTCTCACCCGTCTGACTCGCACCACGAGTAGCCTGAATGAGTCCAAGGATCTGCTGCGAAAGGCCCCCTGAGAGCCCAGCAATGCCTTCTGTGAGCTGGCCTTGCTGGCTCTGCCGAATCATCTCACCCTCACCAACAGCCTTGCTCATCACCCCAGCCAGGTTAGCCGTGGTGTTGTTCTGGAGTTGATTGGCAAGTAGACTCGCCATTGTATTCCCCGAGGCTGAGCCGCCCACAGCAGAGAGCAAGTTATTCACATCTCTGTCGAGGTCCATTCGAGCCCCGGCCGTGGCCTGATCCGAGATTCCCTGGGCAAAGCCCTGAACGTCAAACTCCGGCCTCTCACTCTGCTCAAGGAGCTGGGCGAGTCGACGATCCATGCCTTCAGTGGCACGGTCGAAGCCTCCGCCGGAAAGTTGACTCATGAAGAGTCCTTCCAAAGCGGCAAGCAGCTCAGGGGAGAGATCCTGGGCCGAAGCCCGAGTCTTCGTATTCGTGTCTCTCTCGAATTCTTCGGTCTGCGTTGAGCTGGACTTGTTGCCAAAGAGGCCACCGAGTCCACCCAGAAGACCACCGATGAGTCCAAGTACCATGTTAAATCTCCTTACTCTTCCTCATCTTCTTCTTCGTCAGACTCAAGATC
Organism: uncultured Acholeplasmataceae bacterium; assembly: GCA_964649865.1. GTDB lineage: Bacteria > Bacillota_I > Bacilli_A > Acholeplasmatales > UBA5453 > DUQU01. Next base: position 22,572 of record CAZYSQ010000008.1, on the reverse strand, counting down.
GAGTCCAGGCGGGAACTCACCGAGGCCAGTCCTGCGAACATAGGCGCCTGTGGCCAAAGTGACTCCACCAGGGCCTTCACCTTGAATCACGATCTCCGAGGTCGGGAAAGCAAACGTCGCCCCTCTGCGAGTGTAGCCAGTTGAGACCATGGGCCTGAAAAGATTCGCATCCCACCGCTCGAACATAGCCTCAGTCATCTGTTGATTCGAGCCGATCCCACGCGAGCTGATTTGCCCTGCGTAGTGATCCCCGTTAGGTGCCCTGGCCCACTGCCAGATCGAGTAAGGCGGCATGGCTCTTGGGCCACCATCTGGAACAGGGGGCACAACTGAACCGAAAGCGACCAGCCTGCACTGGCCTGGCTCGAGGTCAATAGTTTCGTGAGTCACCGTGCGCACAAACTGCGGATTCGACACCTGAACAAACGGAGAGAACTTGTAAGGACCCATGAGCCAGCTCAAAACTGGATTCCGAACATCCCCGCCGCCGCCACCTTGGCCCAGGAGCTCTTCGAGTGCATCCTGGACGTTGGTCGCGTCGAGACCTTCGATAGGTAGAATCCCAGTTTCCTGTGGATGCTGGGCTCCGATCACATAGTAATGATCCCCGACTCGAGCGATGAGTGCAACCGTGTTCTGCCTCAAGATACCACTGAGGTTCCTGGAGTCATTCATCGTCCGAAGCTGCCTGGAGGCCGAGCCATTCACAGACAGAGTCACTTCGTTGGAGACATTGACGTGAATCTTGCAAAGGAACCAACCGCCCTGCACGTCAGCCCAGGGCTCCGGAGCACCCTCGTCTTCTGAATCAGACCCTTCAGGCAAAACCGGAATCGTGAGCGCAGCCGCCGTCCCTGTGGTCAGCCCCGCATAGAGCACACTGCGACTAGCCGCTCCGAGTCCAACCACATTGAAAACTGGATTCCCTTCGAAGCCATTCGGATACTGAATGTCCATCCCAGTCCCAGCGATGAACTCTCTGAGAGCCCACTCTCTGTGGCCGATGCGAGTCAGCCATCCACGGTCTCCTGGGGCAAAGTTGGTGTTGCCGAACTCCGAGTCCTTCGAGAGGAAAATCTCATAAAGCTGGTCAAGGCTCAGAATCCTGTGGCCACCGGGGCGAACGTTGTCGTGGAGTCGAAGCTCCCAACGATCTGTGTCCACGGTGAACTGTGACTCTTGGCCAACGAAGAAATCATTGGCGACCGTGCCAGCTCTGGGATGTTTTAGAACTTTCATCTTTGAATCCTTTGATCCCAGCGAAAACTAAGAGATATGCCCGTAGTAAGCCATGGTCACTTCCACGAATCGAATGTGGAAATACTCATATCCACCGAGAGCTGGTTGACTCGCGGCTGTGACATACAAACGGTGCATACTCCCAGAAGTCCCAGTCGTCCATAGATCTCTGTCGGCCCTGTCCAAGGCATGGAATGGAGTCGTGTGGATCTCATCGATGATTCCACCGAACTCATTCTTAATCAGAATCCCATGGTCGATGAAATTGAGGACAGCGAATGGGGAGTTCCCATCCACAGAGTCCCCTTCATCAACCCCGAACGCTAGATCTCCCATGAGATCCACTTCCGAGTCATCCAGTGGATCATTGGCCCAGACATGCAGCCAATCCAGCGGAGGCGGGAAGTCCATGTCATAGAGAGAATGAGTGAGTCGGAAATTCCCGTAATCAGTGACGCTCATCAGATAGACTCCATGTCCTCGCCACCGTGGTAGTAAACACCTGAGTCCAGAGTAAACGTTGTGAGGTCTCCCGCACTAGTGAAATCTTCCAGGCTAAGCGGACTCACAGCATTGAAGACTTGCGTCCTGCGCATGAATTGACCCTCACCCATCACCGTGTTTTCGAATGGATTCGACATGAAGGACGAAGTCAACTCATCCTCTCTGCCATGAAATGGTGACTCAAAGATCTCCCTGGAAATGGCCTCACTGCCATTGACAGAAAGATCGAATCCACGCGAGAACTCATCCTCGATGAAACGGTTGAAGGTGAATCCAATCCTGAATAGATTTGCGTCCTCCAACAAAACGGTGACTGCAAGCGGGTCTCTCTCGAAGCCATTCGAAAAGACAGCCTGGACTTTGAGAATCCTCTCTTCCTCTGCCATGGGGCCAAACAGAGGCTCAATGGGCTCTTCGGGAATCTCCGGCTCCGTTGGGGGATTTGTGAGACTGTATTCGAGTCGAATGAAACTCCCATTCTCCAGCCACCAAACCATGACCGGGACATACTCTTCATCTGTGCCACCGAGTCCAAGGATCTCAAAAATGTAGGTGACTCCGCACTCAAACGCATCGGTGAGTAGGGGAGCCATGCTGACAGTCGGAGGGCCTGGCCTTGGCTCACCATCCACAGAGATCCAGTGAGTGATGGCTGCGCAACGCAGGTTGTCTCCGATGATACGGAAGCTCTCCTCAAGCATGAATCGAGTGTTTGGCGGGAGAAGCGCCCCGGAGCTACAGGCATTGAATCCATAGTTAGCATTGGGCATCCCCATGCGAACACGAAACCCACGGTGCCTGGAGTCACCAGGATCAGGATATGGCCGCCAAGTGTAATTCAGCACCCAGCCAGTCATATCGAGGAAATCACCGCCGAATCCCATATCCATGCTGAGCTCAAGATTCTCAAAACCCTGAGCATTCACGATCCATGGATGCGGATAGCCTTCGATCACCTCATGCAGGAACGTGTTCGTTCCGTTGACGATGGCCTGGGCTTGGGTGAATCGAAGGTCAACCGTGAAAAGGTCACACTCGGGAGACCAATTGGGTATGACAGCACCGAGGTCATCGATTCGATGCGGAGCCCATTTCGGCCTCTTGGGCTGCCCACCGATCGTAAGCTCCTGCATCTCCAGTTGAGTGTCAGCCTCTAGAGTCAACTCCGGCGGCTTGATGTAACCGATCTCAATCTCCGAGTCAAGCCCGAGGAAAGCTCCGGGAGACACTTCTCTGGTGAACGTATCGAGGAATCGATGAGCAATCCCATACTCATCCACGTAACCAAAGTCCCCACGCTCATCTGTGATCTTGACGACTCCGAGATGCCTGTGCGAGAACTCTCCCCACTTGTCCAGGGCAGCGGAGAGCACGAAGGTCTTTACATAGTGATTCGTATCATCCCGGAGTTGAACCCAGATTTGATCCAGTTCCGGAAGGTAGTTGATCCTGGGAATCAACTTCGGATATCGCTGGAAGATTCCACGAATGAACTCATTGAAGACTGGGGTGATTGCCCTGGGCTCCTGCCCGTTCTCAATCACATGGAGTCCCTGATAGGTCATCAACAAGTGGACTCCATCCGGCATAATCTCCGCGCAGAATGGATTTAGGGGGAGCTGCTTCGTGGCCAACTTCACGAATCGATAGACTGTGGGGCCACCGATGAACTCCGCAAAGAGACTCCCCTCATCAGTCCAGACGATGACTCCACGCTGGAAACTGGCCAGCCCTATGGGCCTTCCTGTGAGGAGTTCTCGAGTCAACTGCTGCCCAGCCCCGCCGAGTGTAGGCGTGAAATCCTCGGGAGCAGTCGGAGCTGACCAGGTCATATAGTGCCTGGAGAGCACAAAGAGTCGACCATTGTTCTCACACACGCCAATCACATCAGACGGGAGTCCTGGGATGTCATCCTTGGTGAGAGGCTTGAGGTCATCGACTCCAAGCTTATAGAAGCCAAAGAGACTGTGGGCGAGATAGACCCCGGTGGCGAGATAGGCGGTGAACCACTTCCTCGACTCAATCCAAGGTACATCCAAGAAATCTTCGAAATCCCGGAGCAAGGTGAACTCAGGAGTCCTCGTCTCCTTGGTGAGCTCGTAGACTCCCTTCGTTGTGCAGATGAGATTGCGATTCGTCTCCTGGACAGACTGGACGACTCCACCTTCATCTTCGATCGGCGTCATGGTCCTCGTGACGAGCCTTGAGCCTGGGCCGGACTTAGGGCCTTTCGAGTCGAAGTAATAGTTCTTTCCCTTGAGCAGGAAAGTCTGATCCACGTTTCTCGTGTCGACGGCTGGAGTCCGGCCGAGGATATCCTGCACACGGAATCTGGTCGTGGGCATCTTGTTGATTCCTTCAAAAATTAGAGAACCGTGAGCACGCCGAACTCAGCCCCGTCGAGATCATCGATATCCCAGGCCAGTGAGGTGTCTGGATTCACATCCATCTTCGTGAAGAAGTTTCCAGGCAGCTCACTCACTGGGAATGGATCTGAGTCGAAATCATCCCCACCGTAGCGAACAGTTGAGGAGAGACTCACAGCAGCTCCTGCGCCACGGACTCCATGCATCACATGCGCAACAGAATGCACAGCCCAGCCTGAGTAAGCAGCCAGGCTCCCTTTTGTGAAGGTGCTGCGCTCTCCGTTTGCAGTGGAGTCAATGTGATCGCTCACCTCGAGTCCAATCTCATCGATATCCGTATAAGAGCCGTCCCAGTCCGTGTGCGTCCCATTGCCTGTCGGCACTCGAATCACCATCTCAATTGGCCGCGAGTCAACGTCGGTCGCGAACCAGCTGCTGATGGTTGAGTAACTCGAACCGGAATTTGATCGACGGCAGAACCAGAGTCGATCAATCGCATTACCAAAGCTGGTATCCCCAGTGAACGATGCTTCGAGATTCCCGTCGATGTAAAGGCTGATCTCACCTAGTGTATCGTCGAATCGAACTCGGATATCAAGGCGGACAAGCGCAGCTGGCAATGGAAGGTTACCACCGACTCCAATCCAACTGGAGCCATTGTGATACTCAAAGACTGATTCAGGCGTGCTGACGCTTCGGATTCGAATTCGATCTTGGTTGCCATCTCCGAGGATAATGTAAGACTGCGGAGAAGTTGAACCTGCGGATGAGTAAACGTAACAAGAGAACCAGAAATCATCCGCCGGTTCTGCGAAGTTGATTCGAGCGTGATTCGACGTTCCCGATCGAATGCCTTCAACCGAGTGAGGGGATATGTCATTGGTTGTTGAGATGACGAAATCGACTCCAGTCGAAACCTCTGCAAGCGATGTCCCAGCTAGGTATAGTTCCATCTCACAATTCCTCCAAGAACAGGTACACCTGCATCTTGTTAATAAAGATTCCATCTTTGGCCCTAGAGGCAAGCAGCACTTCTCGGGCCTTGTTCACAAAGAGTCCATCCTTGGCCCTGGAGACTAGAAGCATCTCTCGGGCCTTGTGCACATACAACTCAATGCCGAACTCAATCTCAAGATCGTAGCCAGTGTGCGTGTATATCCCCGACTCAACCGGATAGTCATTGGCTTCCTGGACCATCTCATGCCCAGTATGGAGATACTCACCGCTCTCCAAGGCAAACCATGGAATCGTCGCAAGATCCGCACCAGTGTGTGCGTAGCTGCTTGAATCCATGTTATAATGGATCGAGAGTCTCGCATCTTGCCCTGTATGCTCGTAAAGCTCCGACTCCATCCTAGCCCTGGAAAGCCACCAGCCAGCGTCCTGCCCGCTGTGCCTGTATGTGATCACGGGCATGAATTGCTGAGTCGTCCAGATAAGCTGCCTGCCAAAGTAGACCCTCGACACGAATCGAGAGCCTAGCTGGAAAGCGATGGGCCGCTTATCTTCGAACAGGACTGGCACGGCTGATGGACTCTAGGCAGCCGTGAAGAGCCCGAGATCTTGCGAGAAGTCGAGTGTGATCGCATTGCCGTTCGCGATCGTCACGTCGAGTCCAAGATCATAGAATGCGATGAGGCTGTCCGACGTCGAATCATCATTGTAGATGACGACGTATCGAAACGGTCCAACATCCCCGCCATCCGCATTGAGCTGTCGATCCTCGAGAATCAGCTCATAGACTCCATCCGTCTGGCCTTCCGAGTCACGCACGAGCTCATCATTGCCGGCCGCGAGGAAGGTCGTGTCGATCGTCGTAATGTCCGCGAGAATCGAATCTGTGGTGGGGTCAGGTGCATTCGCGTCAGCCACCAGAGCCACCTTGAGCTGATCCGAAGAGAAATCATGGACTCCATGATAGATATCTTCGATCGCCTGTTCGAACTTCTGATAAGTTGCCATTTCCTTGATTCCTTTCTAGGTCTTACTCTTCCAGAATGTTCATTTCCATGCCCTGCATGAACATGAATCCAGGTTCAACTACGTAAAGATCAGCGACAATCACATAGAGCGTAGTTGGGTCCACGAAAGGCAAGGCATTGTATTGCCCTTGAGTCAAGGACATGATCCTCGTGATTCCAATCCCAATGACAGCCCCGGTCGGCAAGGGAGGTGTGGTCGGCTGTCCGTTGATTCGGTGACCACCTGGAGTCCGGCCGTCATGAACAACCGGAATCCAGTAATCCGTATCGACGGTGATTTCGCCCGGAGCGCCCACGAAGTTCTCATGATCCGCTCTGGTCCCACGGCGATGCCTGAACTCTCTGGCCATTACGAATCCCTCTTAGTCATTCGATAGCCTCTCTGATGAAAGACCATAGACTCAAAAATGAAAACCCCAGGCTCCGGGTAATCATACGGCGAAACTGGCCCACAGTCTTCCCTAAATTTCACCTTCTCTTTGATTCGACCGAAATCCGCATCTATGAACTCAAGCTCATCTCGATTCGGATACATGGAACGAAAGCTGAAAGCGAAGTCCTCCTCGGTCCCCTGGAATCCACCTTCGACCGCATATTGGTAGGCAGTCTTCCCTGGAATCCCCTCTGGGCCTGGCAAGCCTGGAACCCCGGGAGCGCCTGGTGCGCCTGGAGTCCCTGGTGCCCCCGGACTACCATCTTTCCCAGGAGGGCCTTCGAGCCCTTTGAGATCAACTTGGACTCCTTGTGGGAATCCGGCAACAGGGTAAGAGCTGACTCGTGGCCCAGAACCAGATTGTGATGACCCTGGGACTTCGACTCCTTCCCCGGCAAGCAACTCTGTGATGCGAAGGACGATCGAATCGAGTTCTTGAAGGTCTCGCAGAAGAGTGTCTTGATTATAGTCACCGACTCTGCGAAATCTGTTGGAAACATTAGGAGCCATGGCTGGACTCTCAGACACCAATCTGCGAGCGAATCGCACCTACAGATGGACTCTGCCCACTGCGGCCGTACTTATCAAACCTTGAACTGAGCTTAGGGAGCCCAGCCTCTTCACCTTGCGCCCCGGCGAATCCCTGTGCAAGCAGACTCCCGAGTCCAACCAAGATCTGGCCAAACGCCCCTTCGTCCTCGGCAGGAGCTGACTCACCAAGCGGAGCCTGCCCTGTGGTGGGTGAGAAGGCTGTGCTGGAACTCATCTCAAGTGGCTGATCCAGAAGTCCCAGAGTGTTCGTCAGTATGTTCGAGTCAACCGTTGACTCACCCTGGAGATCCAGTGGGCCTCGAAGCAAGCCAGAGATGCTTTGCTCTAGTGAAGCTGGAGTCCCTGAACCCTGAGGCGCTCGACGAAAACCAAGCAGTCTGCTCGAGTCATAAGCCGAGACGTTAACCGAATCACCCTGATTGCCTCCGAGTACATTGATGCTCCCGTCTTCATTGAACCCTTTGAAGAATCCAACGTGGCCCTGCCAGCCATTCGGATCCCCGCGAGAGAAAACGGCTAGATCGCCTGGCTCCGGAGTCCCAACAACCTCATCGCCCCACTTCAGGAAGTCTCTGGCTAGATTCGTTCCAGTCCCTTCGATACCACTCTGCAAGAGAGTCGCATTCACAAAGGCTGCGCACCAAGCGGTCGTGGCTGGATCTAGACTCACTCCACCAGTGAGCATGTAGTCCATGAGAGCCTTGCGATCTGGAACCTCGCCCAGCCCAACGAGTCCCTCCGCCAGCTCCATTGGATTCTTCTTGGCAACAGACTCGCTGACTCCAGCAGCCTGTGCGGCCGTGACAACCGGGGCCTCAGCCTTAGCCAATTCATCCTGAACCTGCTTGATGCTTCCGGTAAGGATCCCAGAGTCATCTGGGGCATTGACAGCCTGACGAATCTCTTCTGGCTTGCTGGTTTTGAGTCGATTCAATGCTCTGTCCGCCGAATACTCCTTGGCCCACTGAGCTGTCTTCTTCCAGCCATGCCCTGCTCGTGGATTCTTCGAGGTCCAGCCCTGTGGCCTAGCCATGCTAATGGCAGCCTCGGCAGCTTGCTCGGCCGTTTTCGCATTAAGGAGTCGACTCCCCCAAGTCTTCTCTGTCGTCTTAGCCTCGTGCGCAAAGAACCTGGCTTGAGCCTTGACTCCCTGCCAATCCTCTCCTCGGCCCTTGGCAAATTTCTTCAGGTTGGCGAGTCGATCTCGATTCCACTGAAAGATACCAACGGAATCATTCCCCTTGCCGGCATCATTCTTGGCCACGGCCTTAGGGTTGAAATTTGACTCAGCGCGCATACGTGCGAGGGCTCCAGCAATGGCGACACTGCTGAAGCCCTCTTCTTCGAGAATACGTCGGATTTGATTCGCATTCTGCTTAGACACGATCACCCCTCGTCGTCTCGAACACCTAGCCCTGAGTCAGAGCGCTCTCCATTCACCCTTGATCCCATGAGTCTCATCGTCGTCGATAATTCGGTGACAGACGTATCGAGTCTCCTGAGAAGGTCCTGCAATGACTCAAGCCTCACCGAAGTATCCCTCTGGAATCTCTCGGAGATCAAGGATTCCTGAGTTTGCTTCGTCTCAACTTGCGTGAGCTTGAGATTCATTGAATTGATTTGCTGCAGCAGAGTCGACACGCTTTGCTCTGCCGTTTGAACCCTACCTGTCAGGCTAGATTCCACAGCAGTGACTCGCTTGTCAGCCTGCTCAAGTTTTGTCTCGATTGTCTCGAATCGAGAAGAAAGCCAGCCCCCGCCCAACGAAGTGACAGCGATGATGGTCGGCAGAGCCAAAGCCATGGAGGCCCTGGCTACTGCCGTAAGTGTCTGATTCTCTGCCACATCCTTCACCGTCAGGCTAACCATGGGTGTTCCCTCCGTTGAATCCGGCTAGTCTGTATTCGCCGGAAACCTCCAGGTAAGGACTCCGGCGCCGATGATCGGCAGGGTGACGTCAAGCAGCTGACGAATCTGCTCATCAATGCCCGCCGGAATCACACCGTGGGCCACTCCGACACCAACGGCGGCTCCGACCAAGGCGCCCCATGCTTTCCAGTACTTTCCCATTGATTCAGTCCTCTCAGCTAAGCCTTGCCCTCTGCAAGTGCATCCAGTCCCTGCCGATCTCTCGACCGAGACTCGTCCATCCCTTGGCTTCCCAAATGTTAAACCATGGGACATAGTCATCCGCGCAGAACTTTGCCTGCGGGCAGCGAGTGTTGAGTCCATTCGGCTGCGCAAAAAAGTCCCACGCTGCCCCGAAAGCGTGCATTGAGAGATTCGACCCGCCGCGCATACTGCGCCAGACGTAAGTCCCTGCATTCCTGTCGAGGCCCAGAGCCCTGATTCGTTCCGGCCCGTAATGCCTGTAGACCTCGACAAGCGCATCATGCGCAGATGGAATGCAATCTCTGTGCAGCTGGGCCCGAGTCACAGTCCGTGAGAGATTCCAGTCGAGCCGCATCGGATACGGGAGAATGAGCATCTCCAGTTTGGACTCGATGACGGCCTGCGTAGCCCCGTAGACCTGAGGGCACTGAGCCTGAGTCGGCGTGGCCATCTGTGCAGGAGTCTTGCCTTTGTGGGTCTCAGGAATCCTCGGGATCTCAGCGGCTACTCCGTAGGTCTCTCGATGCCACTCATCATAAGCACCGGTGCTCTGATTCCCCCAGTAACCATCGACCACAATGTGCCGCCAGCCGGCATAGTGCAAGATGATCTGACCTGCTGCCCACTTCTGGCGAGTCTCAGACCAGTTGAGTGCCTCTGGTTTCCGGCGAGTCAAGATAAGCCGAATCGCAGCCTTACTGACCGGACCAACCTTGCCGTCGATCTCACCCTTATAGTACCCAGCCTCCTTGAGGAGTCGCTGAATATTGAGATTGGCTTCAATGGGCTTTGTCACTGCCTTACTCCTAGACTCCACGCCTCAGATGTGTGCACTTGCTCACGGAAAGCTTCGTAGGCTGAGTAAGCGAGTCTCGCCCGAATCTCATCCCCGAGTCGCTTGAAGATCTTCGCTCGGACTCCCTCTTTGATCACCTCTGCCCAGCGAAGCAACAACCAATTTGTCACAAGCTCTTCCGCCTGCGCGCGAGTCTCGTCGTCGATATCGTACGATTCATTGTACGAGAAGCTCTCCGACTCGACATTCCAAGTAGCTGGCCTGTCACTGAGCTGATAGTAAACCAGCGCGCGTGGGAACATGAAGTAAGAAAGTTGAATCTCCTCTCCCAGCGCAACTCCGCTGAATGCAATTTGATTCCCTGTGCGATACCAATAGACATCTGGGTCGATTCTGACATCCAGCCTGTGAGCCACACTCAAGTGTCTTTGCTCAGAATAGACTCCGCGTAACGAATACCAAACGGTATCGAGTTTCTGGAACCTAGGGACAGATGGAATCACCCAAAGATAAGGCTCTGCATCTACGGAGAGCGCAGCCTCATGTCTATTGGAATCATACAAGATTGGAACGCTCGTATTCCGGACGGAATGTAGCTCTCGAATCGTCTGGTTGAGGTAGGCGACCACAGTCATCCTCATGTCCGGCCGAAGATGCTCGGCCAGCATGTCATCAACAATTTGACTGAAGGTGCTCATGGTCGCCTCTGACTCACTTCTTGGCCGACGTCGAAGAAGCCTGGCCCTTGATGTTCAGAGTCGGAGCCTGTTTGGCATCAGACCCTTCCCCGGCTTCCCCGGCATCATTGCCAGCCTGCGGCTCGGACTCAGCCTCTTTGGTCTTGGCCTCGGCCTCCTCTTTGGCCTTGGCCTCGTTGCTGAGTCTGACCTTCTCATCCTCGATGATCTTGGCATCAGCTTCGACTCGAGCCGCCTCTTCCTGTGCCTTGGCCTGCTTCGCCGCCAGCCCTGCATCCGCAACCTGCGTGCTCTGCTGGACGCCACGAATCGACTTGCGCACCGGCTTCTCGAGCGCAGCAACCGCCGCCTCGTTGATCTCGACGATATTGACCGACTGACTGCGCGGGAGTCGCTCGACGATTCCACGGAAGATCTCCGCATCCCGCTCATTGTCGATGTGAAGTAGGTGATTCAGAAACTTGAATTCACGCGGAACCCTGCGCGACTTGGGGATCATGAATCGCCGCACAGTCTTGTGACGAAAAGTTGCCATTTGGCTCTCCTGTTTGACTCGGAAGGGCTTTGCGAAAAACGCAGCCCGGCTGGAGGCGGAAAGCCCATAACCTCTCCAGCCGGGCTTAGGATTCGCCCAGGGGGACTGAAAACGAATCCTATCTCAAAGAGACTTACGTATTCTCTTCGGTGTACACCGTGTTGATGTACGAGGGCACCGCCGTCTGGATTCCACTCAGGATGCCCTGCGTTTCGGCGCCCTTGAGTTCGAAGCCCATCTCGATTCCGATGTAACCCTCGGTCGCATCGTTGCCGTTGTTGTTCTGCTTCTGGGCAGAGAACTCCTCGGACCACGAATCACGAAGGACACGTTTGCGGATGAGACCGGGATGGAAGACGTAGAGGTCCTGATTCCAGATGTTGTTCTCGACCATGAGCGGGTGCGTCACGAGCGAGAACTTGCCGTTGAAGAAGTTCAGATTCGACACCTGAATGCCCCAGGCAGTCTCGTTCACCTGGATGTTGTAGGTGCCATCCATGATGACCATCTGCTGAATCAGCTCCAGCACCTGGCTGCCGCAGAAACCGACGCGCTCGTTGGGGAGGCCCTTGACTCGCACATCGAAGATCTGACGGAAGTAGCTCTGCAAGCCAAACAGGCTCATCGTGCCATCCGCCGGCGACTCATAGCCGGCCACAGCCACGTGACCACCGTAGTCCCGGATCTGCGCGAGGACGCCGTTGGTGAGTCGGAACTGCTTGTTGTCAATGACTCGAACGTCCTTGCGGCCCCAGAGGAACGCACGCTCGATATCTTCCGCGTGATAGGCGAGGCACTGCTCACGATTCAGAGCCATCTGGCTCCCAGTGAGATACTTCACGTGCTGCGCCGTGCCGGTGATCGCCCAGCCGTTCTTGAAGATCTGCACGTAGTTGGTGATGGATTCGCCACGCTGTGCAACAGGCTGAGGCTTGCCGCCGCCCTCAGGGAAGCCGGTGCCGATCGACTGAATCGTATCGCCGTCCGTAATGTCATCCGGTGAAGTACCGCCGATACCACGAATCACCGCGATGGTGTTGCCGGTGATGCCGGTGACGAGCAGGTACTCACCGGTGGCTTCGTTCATGAGAATCGTTTGCGGAGTCCAGATATTGGAGTCAGCGACGACGAACGAAGCAGCCCCGCTGTTCACGTTGCCAACTGCGGTCGTGTTCCCGCTGATGTGCGAGTCCTCGATCCAGCTGTACGCAGTGTCATGCGTGGGCGCCGAAGGCATACCGGAAGAAAGAGCCAGAAGCGGAGCCATGCCGCCGGGCATTGTCTGAAGGACTCGACCTGCGAGATCCTGCTGACGATCACCGACGATACCGCTGTGACTCGCGAAAATACCCCTCACGGCCATGATACATCTCCTTGATTCGAGAGGGTTAACAAAAATGGCAGAGGGGTTGCCCCTGAACCATCTATGAGGATAGGCCCAGGGGCTAGGAGAGCCGAGAGAAACTTCGCCGGCTAGCCTCGATTCGAAGAAGGCAGAGGGGCGAACATATCCAAAGCAGCCTTGCCTTCCTTAAAAGCTGACCCCTCGGAAGGGTCCGAGTGTCCCGACCCCCTCTTCGAATCAGACTTGATGTTCATCGCGTCAAGAGCCTTGCGGACCTTCTGTGCGGCCTCGGTTGGATTCTTGGATTTCTTCCGAGCTGACTCGAAGAGCGTATCCACGAGACCTTTGAGCTCCGGGTTCTTCGCCTCCGGCACGAGAGTCTCCAGAGTCTGCCTGGCCTGCTGGCCCCCGGTGGACTCCTGAATCATGCTCTTGATCTCATTTCGAATCTCAGACCCGAACTGCTTCATGGCAGCTTCCATCGGCTTGAAGGCCATCTGCATGGTGGCCAAGGCCGTCTGCTGCTGAATCTTTCCGACCACATCCCGGAACTGTTTCGGGTCGGCAGGATCGAATCCTTCAGGGATTGCATCCTCGCCAATGTTCATGCCGGAGAGCATGGTCTGAATCTCACGAGCCAGCTGATGCTCGACTCCAGGAGCCTGCTGCTGTTGCTGACCCGGCTGTTGCTGCCGGCCTTGACCTCGCCGAGACTCTTCCTCTTCGTCATCGTCGATGGACTCATCTTCCTCTTCTGCCTCGTTTCCGAAGATATCCACGAGAGGGGCGAAGGTGGACTCCTCTTCCTGCTCTTCAGGCCCTGCCTGGCCATTCTGGCTCTGCTGGCCATTCATCTGTTCTTGCTGATTCTCAGCGCCCTGCGTATGCGCGATTTGACCGCCTCCGCTTCGGAAGCTATTAAAGATGGACATGATTGACTCTCCTATTCATTCTCGAGTTTGTCGGCAAATTGCTCGAATCCATCCAGGACTCGACAGGTGATCTTGTGGCTTTCCGTTACATTCAAGGTTCCTTCTGTTGTCTCATGTGAAAGAATCAAATTGAGCGTCTGCTTGTTGAGATGCTCACGCAAGCGCCTCAGATAGCCCGATCGACTGAGAGCGACCAAGGCCTGAATCACATCTTCCTGAAGCTCAGGCGCAGTATCCAGGAGGGCTTTCTCGTGATCCATCTTAGACTCCCATCATGCCCGGTGCTACCTCGCCACCGTTTGCTGCTGGATCAGCCTGAGTCGGCCCTGCCGGCGGCGCAGCCTGGACCACAAACTCACCCAGATCAACAGGGCTGTTCATGAAACGACTCAACTGTGTGAACAGGCCGGGGAGATCGAACTGTGCGGCAGACTCTGGATTTTGCATGAGAGCGAAGATGAGCTCCCTGAGATCAGCGACCAGCACCTCTTTATTCAGCTGGCCCATTCCACTGGATAGAATCTTCCCAACCTCTTCCTCGGTGAGTCCATCCAGCCCATCAGAATCGAATGCAGCCAAATTCCTGTATGCCTGCATCCTCATTGGGCCTAGCAGGTCATCATCCAGGAGTCGAGCTGTCATGTGCAGTCGGCGAGCCACGCCCTGCATCACAGCCGAAACTTGGTTCTTGACGGCTCTGTCGATTCCAGCTATCTGTGCCGGAAGGGCCTGCGCAGGGTAGAGACTCTGCATGATCTCCCTGACAGCCCCGAGCATCTCGAATACCCTTTCGGTGCCGGAGGATGAATCAAGGGTCATCAACCCCGAACGAACATCCCTGCCTGGTACCTTGGATGGAATGTTGCCAGCCACATCACCCTGTTGAATCTTGGTGAGATCAAACATCTGAGGGTCGTACCCTTTGAGTCCCCAGATATTCTTCCTCGCCCCGGCCACGATGATGTTGAAGAGGAAAGAGATGAGTCGCTGGAAAGGCCTCATCATCTCCATGTTGGAGCGCTGCGAGCCTTTCATATCATCCTGCGTGTAGAACGCAAAGTAATGTGGAATCTCCTCGGACTCTGTTTCCGCCGAGACTTTTTCGGCCAGGACGATCTGACTCGTGTCCGCGATGAGAAAACGCCACAGGCTGTAAGAGTTCCCATGCTTGTCCAGGCCTTGCGAATCATCTCCGGCCGCCTGCTCTCCAGCCGAAACATCCAGGCCGAACTCTTCTGGACTCAGCCAGCAATACATCTCGATGAGCTCGAAGCCCTGAATCGGCACCGTCGTGTCCGTGGACAAGCTAGCCCCGTAGGACTCCCAGTCGACTCCCTGAGCATTCCGACTTCCGCTCCTGTCATCCTCACCATCTTCGGAGAGTCCGACGAAACTCGGAGCGTACTTGAAGAATGTGGCTTGATTCATCTCCACATTCTTCTTCCTGGCCTCGTCAAAGAGACGATCAATCCTGGCCAGTTCTTTGCGGAGTCCTCGGCGGAGGAACCAAGACCGATTCTTCTGTGAGATCCTCGCAGCCCACTCAGCCTCGGTGGGAATCCTGTCCAGCTCCTGGATGGAGGGGTCATAGAGGTAGTTGTACATGTCGATCGCTTCGATGCGATTCCCGCCCTCTGCAAGCTGGCCGACTCCAGAGCCCTCTTCGTAACGGACTGAGAGACCGCCGAGATTGTACTTCAGCAGACTCCGCATGCAGCCACAGATAGCCTTGTAATACTTGCGGCTCTTCGTATCTCGATTCATCTTCTTGGCCAGCTCTTTGGCCGGCTCTGAGAGATCCCTCGGCGCAAGCACATAAAAGTCCCTGCCCTGCGGCGCGAATATCTCTGCGAAGAAAGACACCGAGTCCTCAAGGTGGGCAGCGAGGATTGGGATGTTCATTGGAATCGCCTGCTGCTTCCCAGTGTTATCCTCGATCGCCGCCCTCTGCGCATCCTCCTTGGAGAGCTTCTGCCATGTGGAGATGAGCTTGTCGATTCGAGAGTACCTGAGAAGGCGGCTCGTCCGATCTTGATTCCCAGACTTGAGTCGAGAAGTCAGAAAGTCCAGCAACGCCGAATGTTTGTCATCGGGCAGCTGATCCAACATCTGCTCGCCTTTGGGGAGAGTCAGACTCGGCTCCCTAACATTAACCCCGTCTTGAAGCCCACTAGAAAGGACAGACATCTAACTCTCCCTGAGAAGTTGATTGAATCGATTGATCTTGCATGAGAAGGCCAGCCACGCTGGTGATTCCATCCGCAACTATCTGCTTGCCATAGAGGCCCCAGATGATAGGGCCGTAGGCACTCGAGTCGCAGAGGTCATCATGATCTTTTGTGTCTGGGCTGTATTCTTCGAGTCGGAGCTTCACATCGATCTGCGATTCAGAAAGCAGATACGACCCAGCCCCGACGGCCTGCCGATAAGCGACAATTCGAGAGGCCTTGGACTCCTTGCCAGCTAGCACCGGGAGCATCAGGAAGACCTCGGGCTTGATCTGCCTCTCGATGAGCAGGAGTCGAAAGAGCGAGAGCAGAAGCTTCTGTGCAGCCACGGACTCAATGACCCACGTCCGTATATTCCAGTAATAAGAGAGATTCAAGAGCTCATCCAGGACTTGACCTTCTGTCCACCTGCCCTCCACACTCGCGACTTGAATCGGGAGGTCGATTCCCTTGACTCTCACGTGGGCGGAGATAGCCGAGTTATCATGCCAGGCCTCTTGGCCGAATGCAGGATCCAGGGCAAGGAAGCCAGCTGTGATGTCCTCTGGATTCGGGTCCGGGAAGAGAGTGATCCCTGAGAGGCTCTGAGTCAAGAGCACATCCTGGGAAAGGTTCATCATCTCCGATTCCCAGACATGGCCCATGCCGATTCGGCGGTACTTCCTGTAATCCTCCAGGAGGTCCTTGACTGTCCACCGCCCATCCCAAAGAGCCTTGAGCTCTTGAGTCGCCTTGTCCCTGACAAGCGCACCGAAGACAGTTGGATTCCACTCCGATTCCTTGGCCAGCCTGGCCAGCAAGGTCGTGCTCCGAACCATGTTCCCAATGAAGATTCGGACACTCCGCCTTGCCGTGGCCTTCAGCAAAGAGCCAAGCGTCCACTCATCTAGCTTGCTCTGCTGGACTCCACCATCCGCAGTATCCAGATCTTCGATGTCGTCGAGGAGAATCAGCTCTGGCCTTTTGTTGTCTATCAGTGTGCCGCGAACCTGCTGGCCCTGGCCGATGGCCTTGAGAATGATTCGCTTTTTGTGCCCACTTGGGAGTCCAATGAGCAAGATCCAGATGGACTCAGTCTCATTCGCCTTTTCGACGATCGGTTCACCATAGAGATCCACCTCTTGTGGACTCTTGAACCACTTCACCACATCTTTGAGTGCATTCATGGCCACTGTGTTCGTCTTTGAGACATACAGGGTGAATGCGAGTGGGCTGTACCGCATGAATAGAATCACAGCAAGCTTGATAAGCGTGCTCTTCGCGTGCTCACGTGGGACGGCGAATAGCTTGTGGAGGTGGCCGACGATGAATCCAGGCTCAGATACCTTCTGAACCATATCAACCAGCTCACCCCAAATCTCTTCGTGGAAGGTGGGGACTTCTAGAGTCAACTCCTCCCCCAGATAAAAACTCAGAAAGGTCACACAGTCCACCTTCATGGCTTGCATGAGCTCTGTTCTGGAGATTTGGACTGTTACTGATTCCATTTGATTGCCTGTTTACATGAAATAAGCGGCGGACGGAACCTGAATCGCCGAGTCACAAGCCCCGCCCGCCTTCGCGCCAGGAGTCATCACATGTACGATTGCGTGACTCGAGGCTGCGTTCGTGAAAACTATCTGCTGCCATTGCCCTGATTGAATCTTCCGATCCCGCCCAGCATCCTTTCCGTGCCTTGGAGCCTGGCCCTCTGGTTGAGTCCGAAGGAGTTCTTCGCTGCGCTCAGGATGGCCTCGAGTCCACCTTGGAGCATAGCTACGCCCTGCCCATCCTGGCCATCTCGCCAATCAAGGAGATTCTCGGAGCCCTCTCTTTGCATGACTCGATCTCTGAATGTGCCATCGGGAGCAGGTTCCGGGGGCTGAACTGGGAGTCCATCAGGGTTCAGCAGCCCTCGAATCATCTGCTCGACAGGCAAGCCTGTGAACTCAGGCGAGGGAGGTTGGACTGGGAGTCCATCAGGTGGAAGCATTCTCCCGGTTCGAACATTCGGAACTGGTTGAACAGGCAGGCCATCTGGCAGAAGCATCCGTCCGGTGTTCTCATGTGGAATCGGCTGGACTGGCAAGCCATCTGGCCTCGGAGTAGGCTGAACCGGGAGACCATCTGGGGGTGGATTCAGATGCTCCGGGAGAATAGCATCTTTCATGCCCTTCCGGCCTTGGTTGAGATTCAACCGAAGTATCTCCATCAGTCGACTCGAGTTAATACCCAGCATGTCACTTCTCCTCATCTTCAGAATGCTTGCCGACTTCTTGGATAGCCTGGAGGTCTAGCATCTCGATTGAATCGAGGAACCGACCTCCAGGCCTTGTCGCGCCATTTAGCGAATCTGCCTCTCCTGACTCGGACCCTTCTCCCGACGGAGCGGACACCTCTTCAGAGAGGACGGCGGCCCCCTCGATCTGCTTGTGGACTCGATGGGAGAGCTTGAGCTGAATCGTTCCGAGATCCCCAGAAGGCAGGACCCCAGCGGCTGGATCACCAGGATGAAAATGTAAGTTGACATTGCTCGAAGCATTGACTCCTCCGTTTCCGTTGCCTTGGTTGCCCATCCCATTTCGCCCTTCTTTTCGAATCGCCGTATTTGCTGTCTTCGCGATAGCCAGCAGGTCACTGACTCCATGGACTTTATCCATGTCAACCAGGTCCACTAGCTTGCGAAGCACGAGTCCTTCGAGCCTATCCCACGTCGCATCTTTGATGTAGGATGAGTCAATCCCCCTTCTCACCCGCTCTTCAAGTACCAATTGATTCCAGACATCCTCGCCGTAGGAATCCGCTATCTCTTCAAGGTCCTCTGCGGTACAGCCGAGTCTGGCAGCAAGGGACTCCCTTCCCTCTCTGCGGGACTCCTGTTCCGTTTTGCCGTCTGCTCCGTTGACTCCCTTCCTCGCGGTAGCCGCTGAGTCAACATGCAGAATAAGCAGCGCTATACGGCTTAGCTCTCTGCCCTGGACTCGCGTCCCACCTTGCGAAGCGGCCCTCCCCTTTCCAGACTCCTTTTGGGACTCCTGATCCCCAAGGAACCTCGAGTCAACATCCGAATCCGCTTTGGCGAACGCTTCCTTGAACATCTGCTGCATTTGATTCATCGGATTGCCGTCTTGGTGATATTATGTGTGTGCGCAGATTGTCGGGGAGTCATATTAAAGCGCCCCGGCCCCGGCTCGACTGGGGGGACTAGCCCCCGCCGCCCGGCTTTCAGGAGTCCCATATGCTTCACCTCAGGGTCTAGTGTCACGGCACTGGAACGATTGGTATGCGTCGCAGACTCCATTCTTTCTTGCGAGCAAAGCGAGCACAAGGTAAATAAGAGGGAGCGAAGCGATTCATTCCATTCCTCGGAGTGAGCGAAGCGAACGGAGAAAAAATTTTAATAAAATCTTAACCTTTGGAGTCAGGAAAAGGCGGGGTCTCTCGACTCCGCCTCTCTGTCTGGCTCGGGCCTGACGGCCTGCCGGTCTAGTTGCCTTCGGTCCTGCGGGGCTCGGTTCGTATTTCACAGCCTAACGCGGCGAGTCGCTGTTCCCAGTATGCTCGGCCTGCGTCGCCTTCGTATACTTCCAGCAACTGAAACACGCCTCCGTAAGCGGTCACGAGTCGGGCGAACCATTTGCCGTCCTGCGTCTGGCTCAATATTGCATGGGATAGGTGATTCATCGTCCTGCCTCCCAGTCTATCCGCCGATGACGGTTGCGAGGATGAGTCCAGCGGCAAACGAGAGGATAAGCCAGCTCGCCAGCTCGATGCCTTGTGTGAGAGTCAGTCGCGGAAGATCATCGCGCCAACTGGGTCGGCGAGTCTTGGCTCGGTCGATTGCGCGGCGTCTCCATGCGTTAAGCCTTGCGCGGCGGACGGCGCGTTCTGAGTAAGAGGGTGGGCGGCGGAAAGTAAGCATCGGCTGGGCCTTTCACAGTGAGTCGGTGGTGTGAGTGGAAAGTGGAAAGCGGCGCGATATGCTGCGCCGCTCTCCGGTTTGTGGGTCGAGTCGGGCGAACTATTCGCCTTCGGTCTCGCTGCCTTCGTCGTCGGACTCTGCGCCCAGTCCAAGGTCGAGACCTGCAAGCTGGCTGAAGTCCTTTTCCTGGGGCTTGCGAGTCGCCAGCACAAGCTCATCGCGCTTGGCCAGCCATTCCTCGATGCTCGATGCGTCGATCGGCGCGTCGTTGCCTTCCGCGTCCTTGAATCCGGCGCAACCATTGATCGCGCTCTTGCCCAGGAACACGAAAACGCCTTTCTCCTCCAGTTCTGGGTGCTCGTCGCGGGCGTAGGCTGCGGAGCGAATCGACTTGAGGACTTCGCCTTTCTGCGGAAGCAGCGAGGCAAGGGCAGGCATGGACTCCTTGAGCGCGGCGCGCATCGGAGACCAGATTGCATCGAAAGCGTCGGTGTCGAGTCCATCGCCGGTGTATTGCGTCACATAGGCATTCACATCGGCGGGCATTTCCGCAAATGCTGATTCCATTTCCTCCGTGGTCTCTGCATTCCGAAGGCGCCGGAAGGCGACATGAGCCGCTTCTTTCTCCACAATCTTCTGAATCCACTCGCTCGCTTCACTCACGAATGCGTCCACGGAAGGCATGGCGAAAAGCACAAGGCCGCGGATTCCGCTTTCCATCTTCGCGCCGACTCGCTGACGCATTCCCACGACGGCAACGCAGGCGTTGACTCCATCGGAGAACAGTTCTTTCGCCGCTGCGTGAGTCGGGATTGAGTCGCCAGCCGCTGCGGCTGCCTTGTCGAAAGCCGCTTTCGCGTCCTTGTATGAGTCGAAGATTTTGCGAACCTTTCCGCCCAATGGGGCTTTGATGGATTCGATCTGCTCGCTCGCGTTCTTGTCCAGCAGTCCATTGATCTTAGGCATGAGTCCATTTCCTTTTGCTTAGTTGAGTCAAAAGCCTTTCGGCGATTTGCTCCGTTTCTCGTTTGGAGCATCCATAGAATTGCATTTTTGGCGCTTTGGCGCAAGCCGCTTTTTCGCCTTTGGCCGTTTTTCGGCCTTTGGAGTCCAGATCGAGAACATCAAGCATGGGTGCGCATGGGTGCGGGCGCGGGCGCGAGACGGCTGTGATTCGAACCGGTTGTGCATCATGAGTCCACTTGTGTAGGAGAGTGTGAGTCGAAATTTTTCATTGAGTCTGGGTCAGTGTCGCTAGGGGGCCTTTTGAAATCCATCAAGTTATGGGTACAACATACCGATACTAGTAACTAGTAACTAGATGGATTTTAAAATAGCCCCCCGGCATTCAGACCCAGACTCAACTAAAAATTTCGATTCATGCGCCCTTGCGAAGCAAGTGTGAGCCGCCTCATAGTGAATCCGCTTCGCACCATTGTGAATCCATCTCATCTCATTGTGAATCCCCTCGCGAAGCGAGTAAGAGCCGCCTCGGGTCACATGCTTCTCGTGAGATGACTCATTCCGCAATGTGAATCAATCTCTCGCAAGGCGGCTCATCCCCGCGCACATTCTCATCTTGACTCAACCGACTGCGAAGCACGCGAGCTATGCTCGCCCAAGCCGCCTCGAATCCCCTCCTACTTCGGACTCTTCCTCTCCTTCGATCTCCACTCTAGATGACCAGATGAAGTGAATCAAAACCCTGAATTTGACACAGACCATGAAAAGGTGCTAAAGTGAGAAATCAGGGCCGTTTTTCAAAACAGCTTCTGACTCAACATCTAACAGAGAAAGCCCAAGCTATGAGTAAGATCAACTTCGGATTCAACTCCCCCAGCAAAGAACCGACTGCGCAGCCACAGATCGAAGACCCCTCGCCAAATAACGTCTGCGCGGCAGATGCTTTGCCCTCGACTCAACCCTTAGACCCTTGGAGGATTCCAGAGCAGGGCATGAGCATTACAACACACCCTCTCTATGAGAGATGGAGGAATCTGCGCAAGCGACTCCAACCTGAGCTCTTGGAGAGAAGCTGGCAAGCAGATGGCCTCGCTGGGTTCAAGAGATTCGTCGAGGACGTGAGTCAGCTTGAATTCTTCGAAATGGTCAAGGACCCTGAGGCATCCAAGTCCAGCGGTAAGTGGGTCTTGACTCGAATCTACGAGACAGAAGGCTGGTGGGCGGATAATGTGAGATGGGCGAGAGAGTCCACACTCAAGAAGACTAACCCAGGGAAGCTCGACCCTCTTTTGGATTACGTCCCGACTCCATTCACAGAAGCAGAGCTAGCCGAGATCGCTCCGCGAGCCAAGAGAGTCTGGGATGCAGTCGACGCTCGAATCGCCGCAGCAGAAGAGAAACGGGAGAGAGACTGGGAAGCTATGATGGAGCGACTCAGGGCGGATGGACTCGCAGACTAACGCCATGGCGCGAAGTTCTTTTTCGTTTCTGATTCAACCAAAAGGAAGCTAAGATAATGACCGAGCAAGCCCTAGTTGATGGCCTCACGGCTCTCACCTTCGATTACAGACAGACTCAACGAGTCGCACTCATGTCGAAGATCCCCTCATCTGTGCAAAAGCAGTCGATGGTTAGCTTGATTCCAATTTTGAGAATCTTCTCTCAATTCGCTCATTCTTTTTTGAGTGATAAGATCGAATCAATTGCCATCCACGCACCCATTAACGAGTTCGGCGAAGAACCAAAGAGATCTATCTGGAACAAGATTCGAGATGGAGATAAGAAAGAGGGAGTCCCTCTCGCAGATTACAAAACATTCTGGAGACTTTATCAACAGACTCCTGAGTCAATCAAGCCTTTCATGTCGACTCCGTACGAAGTCACACACGAGTTCAAGTTCTGGAATACAATTCCAGTCACTGTCAAAGAGAGCGGCCGCGTTCCGCGCTGCGACTGTGTGGGCGCGGGATGCGACCGCCTCCGTGA
>CAZYSQ010000007.1:0-52845 GCA_964649865.1 uncultured Acholeplasmataceae bacterium | reverse complement strand
TAAAATTGGAACACTAAAGTTAGGTGTCCCCATAAATACAACTCTCATTTTCTCACCTACAAACTATCATCGTACATGTTTATTTGATATCGTTCATCTTTAAATCTCTTACTTATATAAGTAAGCAAAGACATTATATCATATCTTTTAGGGGCCTTTATTATTAACTCATAATAATAATTACCATTTTTATACATTGAGTAATCTTCATTTGGCCCGATTATTTCTATTTGAGTATTTTGTTTTAAAATATTTGCCTTTAAAAAATAAAGATTTTGATATGTTTTACGTTGGTTTTTACCCATCAATATAACTTTAACAATATTATAAAATGGCGGATATTTTAATTTTTTTCGTAATTTTATTTCATTTTGGTAAAATAACTCATAATTATTTTCTTTTATTGCTTTTAAAACTAAGTTATTAGTATCATAAACTTGAATTAATGCGGTTCCCTTAATAACTCCTCTTAGTCTACCAATATGTTGGGTAAGTAGTTGATATGTTTTTTCGTTTGCTAAAAAACTACTCAAATTTAACATTTGATCAGCTAATAAAACTGCTACTAAACTGACATTTTCATAATGATGACCTTTGCTAACCATTTGTGTTCCAAGTAATATATCATACTTTTGTTCATTGAAATCATTTAAAACTTTATTAACCATTCCCTTTTTAGTAGTACTTTCATGATTTAAAACTGCTATTTTGGCCATTGGAAACTCTTTTAACATTTCTTCATAAACTTGTTCAATACCAAAGCCAACAGGCCTTACAGCGTTGCTATTACACGTTGAGCATGTCTTACTATAAACTTTTTTGTAGCCACAAGAACTACAAATAATCATGTTTTTGTTTTTAAAATAAGTAAGCGATCTTTCACAATAAGGACATGATTCAACAATTCCGCAACTTCTGCACATTACAAATGGTGCATATCCTTTTTTGTTAACTAAGATTATTGATTGTTCTTTGGCACTAATGTTTTTATCTAATCTAGCTTTAAGTTCAGCAGAAAACATAGAGTTATTTCCACTTTTAAGTTCCTGTCTCATATCAATCAACTTAACTATTGGTTTGTAATTCCTCAAGTCATCTAATTCAAACTTTGTTATTTGACCCAACTCAACTTGATAATTCATTTCTACCGTAGGTGTCGCACTAACAAATAATAAAGGGCACTTAAATAATAAAGCACTAAAAGAGGCGATTTCTTTTGCATCATAAACTGGATTAAATGACTGAATATAACTATTGTCATGTGCTTCATCAAGAACAATTAGCTTTAAATTATTAAATGGTAAGAAAAGAGCTGTTTTAGTTCCAACAATAATATTAACTTCATTGTTTTTAACCTCATCATAAACAATTAATCTATCATTTAAACTAAGTTCATTATCATATACCCTAAAGTTCGATTGAAACATTTCTTTTACTCTTGATGAGATTAAAGGTATTAATGATCTTTCTGGGACTAATATTAAGGCTTGTTGATTTTTATTTACTATTTTTTTTATTAACTCTAAATAAACAACTGTTTTACCAGAGGCTGGTTTTCCAGTTAATAAGTATTTATTGAACGAGTTAAAATCAATTTTATCAATCACATTTAATTGTGTTTTATTGAAAATTATTTCACTGTTTTTTATGTTAATATAATTTCTATTTGCAATATCAGAGCGTATATAATCTATTTTTAAAACATTTTCTTTTATTAATCTATTAATAAGTGATCTTGAGTACTTTTCTTTTATTAAAACTGTATAAGATTCAGGATTTATAAGTCGGTTAATTAACGCTTCTTCTGCTTTAGAGTTATACTCATTTTTTAAGACACTAACTACTTTTATTTTTTTTAAGGATCCTTTGCTTTTTACTAAAGTATCTTTGTTTATATACCCTTTTCTAAGTAATGAATTTAATTCTTTAAACTCATTTTCTTCTATATCTTCTAAAAACAAATAACCATCTTTTACTTTTTGTTTTAAAGCAACTAAATATTCTTCGTTTATAACTTTAAATCTTTTTTCATATTTTGCTTGCAAATTTGTTGGCACAACAACATTAAAAGCCTCTCCGTAACTGGAAAATGATTTTTCTTTTATTTTATTAATAATTTTAAGTTGATTTTTTGTTAATGTAGGTGATTCATCTAGCAAGTAAAGTATTTCTTTTTCTGCATGATTTGTTGTTTTTAATATTTCTATTATATAAGCCATCCTATTTTGGTTGTTAAAATTTACGACTACTCTCATCCCAACTTTTATTACTTTTTGATAGTAACTTGGAACAATATAGTCGTATGATTTATCAATACTTTTAACTTCTAAATCAAGAATAACTTTTACATACATTCATATCACCTTTATTAATTAAATTATACAATATTTATAAAAAAGACGGTAATTATTCCGTCTTTTTATTGATTTCTTTTAAAATTTTATCAATTTTATTTCCATAAGCTAATGCATCATCGTATTTGAATAGTAATTCTGGCATTCTTCTTATGTTATTTACTTTTTTTGCTAACTCTAATCTAACATCTTTATTAATACTTGTTAAAATTTGATCCGCATTTTTAATATCTTCAAGCTCATCTGATAATATCGTGTAATAAACTGTTGCAATTGACTTGTCTTTAGATAGTTTTACTTCAGTTAAATTAAAATATGGTTGATTATCAATTTTTCTATCTTTATTTATTATTACAGCTAATTCTCTTAAAAAGAGTGATTGTAATCTTTCTACAGTTATACTCATCTTTTCACCTCTTTATTTATAAATAGTTCAAAGATATCTCCTTCTTTAACGTCGTTAAAGTTTTCAACACTCATTCCGCATTCATAACCTTGTTTAACTTCTCTGACATCGTCTTTAAAACGTTTTAGTGAAGCTAATTTTCCTTCATAAACGACTATTCCTTCTCTTAATAATCTAACTCCTGCGTTTCTAGTTGCATAACCGTCTGTCATATAACAACCAGCAATTGTACCAACTTTTGAAATACGATAAATTTCTCTAACTTCTGCTTGACCAATTACAACTTCTTCGAGTTCTGGTTCTAACATACCTTTAAGTGCATTTTCAATATCTTCAATTACTTTATAAATTACATTGTAAAGTCTAATTTCAATTTTAGCTTGCTTAGCCATATCTCTTACAACACTAATAGGCCTTACGTTAAATCCAATTATAATTGCTTCAGAAGCAATCGCTAAATTAACGTCAGATTCAGTAATTGCACCTACTGAAGAACGTACTACATTAACGTGTAATCCTTCAATGTTAATTTTCTCTAAAGAACTTTTTAACGCTTCAATTGTCCCCTGTGTGTCACCTTTTATAATTAAGTTTAACTCATTTAAGGAGTCTTCTTGTTGTTTAAAGAGCGTCTTAAGTGATGCCTTTCTTTGTTTTAAGATATCGCCTTCACGTTGTCTTGAAGTTCTTTCTTCAGATATTTGTCTTGCTTGTCTTTCATCTTCAATAGATACAAATCTATCTCCAGCTTGTGGAACTTCCATTATTCCTGTAACTTCAATTGGTTGGCTTGGTAAAGCTTCTTTATATCTAGCTCCAGTTCCATCTGTCATAGTTCTAATTTTACCAAAAGTGTTACCACAAACAATATTGTCACCAACTTTTAAAGTTCCATTTTCAACTATTAAAGTTGCAACAACACCTCTACCTTTGTCAAGCTTTGCTTCAACAACAACACCAGTAGCTAATCTTTTTGGATTTGCTTTATAGTCTTCAATTTCAGCAATTAAAACTATTACTTCTAATAATTCATCAATTCCTTGACCTTTTAAAGCACTAATACTTACGTAAGGAGTATCTCCACCCCATTCTTCTGGAGTTAATCCAACTTTTGATAGTTCTGTTTTTATATAATCTGGATTTACGTTTGGCTTATCCATTTTATTTACCGCTACTATAATTGGAGCCTTAGCACTTTTAGCATGATCAATTGCTTCAAAAGTTTGAGGCATTGGGCCATCATCAGCAGCAACAACAATAACAACTATATCTGTTACTTGTGCTCCTCTAGCTCTCATTTCTGTAAAAGCGGCGTGTCCTGGAGTATCAATAAATGTAATTTTTTTATTTTTAGCCATTACTTGATAAGCACCAATATGTTGTGTAATACCGCCTGCTTCGCCTTTTGTTACTTTAGTGTGTCTAATAGTATCTAATAATGTAGTTTTTCCATGGTCTACGTGACCCATAACTGTTACTATTGGTGGTCTTTCAATTAGGTCTTCTTCTTTATCATCAAAAACCATCTCATCAAACCTAGTCATATCAGTTATAACTTCATCTTGAATTTCAAAACCTAAATCTAAAGCTATTAATTCAATAGTATCTCTATCAATGCTTTGATTAATGGATGTTAAAACACCTAATCCCATCAATTTTTTCATAATTTCAGCATTAGAAATATTTAACCCTTTTGCAACATCAGAAACAGTCATATTAGGTTTAAATGTTAATATTTTACCTACTGACACTTCTTTTTTCTTCTTCGGCACATTAGATTTTCTAAACTCTTCTTTAGTTCGTTTTTTTGATTCATTTTCTTTCTCATAATGTTTTTTTGCCATAATATCACTTCCTTTATTGTTGGGTGAACATTTTTTTAAACCCATCGTCTAATAAGCAAACAACTTTAATGTTATTTTTACCTATTGACGCTGATAAAGATATAGAGTCAAACATTATTAAGTGCTCAACTTGATAGTATTTTGCTTTATCAGTTATTTTTTTTATTGTATTTTCACTAGCATCTGAAGCTATTATCACTAGTTTAGCAGAACCATTTTGAATTGCTTTAATACAAAGTGGAGTGCCATGAACAAGTTTTTTAGCTCTCATTGCCAAACCTAAATTATTAAGGTTATACATATCTTTTTAACGTTTCGTATATTTTTTCAGGAACAGTTGTTTCTAATTTGCGGTCAAGCGCTTTTGATACCTTCGCTTTTTCAATTACTTCTAAACTTAAAGTAATATATGCACCACGGCCATTTTGCTTTCCTGTAGGATCAACGAAAACTTCTCCTTCTTTATTTGCAACTACACGCATTAATTCCTTTTTAGGCTTAACTTCTTTAGTTACTACACATGTGCGCATTGGTACCTTTTTGACTTTCATTGTTAAATTATTCCTTCTGCCTCTGCCATTGACGTTGATTTTATGTCAATTTTCCAGTTAATTGCTTGAACTGCTAATTTAACGTTTTGTCCTTGTTTTCCAATTGCTAAAGATAATTTATCGTCGCTAACAATTGCTAAAGCAGTTTTGTATGTTGGATTAATTTGAATTACATCAATAACTTCAGCTGGTTGTAATGAGTTTGCTATTAAATCTTTTTCATTGTCACTCCATAAAAATAGATCAATTTTTTCACCTGATAATGCGTTAACAATATCTCTAATTCTATTTCCATTAGCCCCAACGCAAGAACCAATTGCATCCACGTTTGGATCATTAGATTTTACACCAATTTTAGTTCTATCTCCTGGATCTCTTGCAAGCCCCATTATTTCAACAATTCCATCTTTAACTTCAGGAATATAATCTTCAAATATTCTTGTTACTAAGCTCTTATCTAATCTAGTAACTAATACTTTTGGTCCTTTTGACTTCATTTCAACTAAAGAAATGAATACTTTAATTGTTTCTCCAACTACAAAATCATCAAGTTCACTAATTTCTTTTTTAGGAAGTAATGTAGTTACCCCTCTAGAAATATCTAATCTAAAGAAATTGTCATCTTCACCAATAATTTTAGCGTTAATCATTTCTTTTTCTTTTTCTTTAAAGTAGCTGTAAAGTTGATCTTTTTCAATCGCCTTTAAATTTTGGTTTAAAACGTTTTTTAAGTTTTGAACAGCTGCTTGAGAAAACTCTTTAGGGTTTATTGACTCTTCTAAAATGTCTCCAACCTTAATTCTTTTTTTAATATTTCTTGCCTCTGTTAACTTAATTTGTTTATATTTTGGATCAGCTTCTAAATCAAAGCCGTCATCACCAACAACTAATCTTTGTTCAAATATTAAAATTTCATACTTTTCAGGGTTTATTTCTACTCTACAAGAACTGTGCCCTCTACTTTTACGAAAAGCAGCTTGTAATCCTTTAGAAAACCCATCTAATACTTGTTCTTTTGTAATATCTTTTTCTTCAATTAAATCATCAAGCGCTTCAAAAAATGCCTTACTAATCATATTTTCTCTCCTAAAACTTTATTGCTAAGTTAATCTTATTTAAATCTTCATATGGAACTTCAACAACTTTGAAGCGTCCTTTAATATTAATTTTTATAAAAAGTATGTTATCTTCTACTTTTTCCAATGTTCCTTCGTCATTATATTTATCTGAAACTATTTTAATATATGACCCT
Organism: uncultured Acholeplasmataceae bacterium; assembly: GCA_964649865.1. GTDB lineage: Bacteria > Bacillota_I > Bacilli_A > Acholeplasmatales > UBA5453 > DUQU01. The sequence goes on along the minus strand of CAZYSQ010000007.1, from coordinate 46,438 downwards.
ACATGTTTTTTAACATCATCTAATGATCTTAATTCTCTTTCTGCTCCAGCAGTAGATACTTCTAAATAATAGTCTTCTGGTAAAAAGTCATTAATTTCATCTAAAATGAGTTCATTCATTTTACTTAGTAATTCAGAATCTAAGTTATCACCATCAAGACTAACTTCTAAAATTGATAGGTTAAATTCCTTTTTAGTCTTTAAATCATATAAACTTAAATCTTCATTTAAAATTACTGCTTCGATAAGTTCTTTTATTTTTTTTAGATCCATAACCACCTCAATAAAATGAGTGGATAAACATCCACTCTGATTCTTAATATATTATAACATTATTTTTAATAATTTCAACTATTTTATTTTTTATTGCGAATGATTCGCATTTGCGTTCTTTTATGTTATACTAAAAAATGAAGTAGGTGATTTAGTGAAAAAACTTTATTTATTATTAATTTTAATTGCATTAACATTTTTAGGTAGTTGCCAACAAAAGAAATATGACATTGTCGCAACTTTATTCCCGCAATATCAAATTAGCAAAGAAATTGTTGGTGATAAACTAAGTGTTAGTTTATTAATGGCTCCAGGTGCTGATCCTCACCATTTTGAACCATCAAGCAAAAATATGATTGAAATTATCAATTCTTCTTTATTTATTTATACTTCCGATCAAATGGAACCATGGATTAAAGAGATTGAAAAGGGAAAAGGCACTTATATGAACTTATATGATGAAATAAAGCTTATTGATGAAAACATTTCTGATGATGTTCATTTTTTTATGTCAATTGATTATCAAATTAATATGATAGATATTATTTTAAATGAAATTACTAGTATTGATTTTTCTAACACGCTTTACTATCAAGCAAATGCGCAAACTTTAAAAGAAAAACTACTTACTACTAAAGAAAACTACCTCTCTTTGGATAATCAAAATTTTTATTTTATAGGTCATAATGTCTTTAAATCATTTACCAAACAAACAAATATTACTTTTATTTCTTTGCTTGATGAGTTTACCGATGAAACAAATCCTTCTAGTAGTGAAATAGAGAAAATGTTTAATAATTTAATGGAGAATAATATAAAGTTTTTATACTATGACTCAGTTACTGGTGCTAAAATGGCTCTTAATTTTCAAAAAGACTTAAAAAAACTAAGCTATGATATAGAAGTCCTTCCAATAAATACTTTTCATACAATTAGTAAAGAGGATTTTAACTCGATTACTTCTATTAATGATTTATGGACTGAAAATTATAATAATTTAAAAAGAGGGATATTATGATTTTAACTTTAAATAACGTTACTGTTAACTTTTATGACACTTGCGTTTTAAAAGATATTAATCTAGCTATTAAAAAAGGTGAATATGTTAATATTGTTGGCCCTAACGGGAGTGGTAAAACAACTTTAATCAAAGTTTTAACTAAATTATTAGAACCTAATAACGGTGAAGTTATTTTTGGGGATTATAAATTTAGTTATGTTCCTCAACATTTAAATAAAGCCTCTTTTATGCCTGCTACCGTTTACGAAGTATTAAAAAATACTACAAACATAAAAGTTTCTGAACAAGAAATTGATGATTTATTAGAAAAAATGTCAATAAAGCATTTAAAACATAAAAAAATAAAACTTTTATCAGGCGGAGAATCCCAAAGAGTTTATATTATTCGCTCTTTACTTTTAAAACCTGATGTTTTAATTTTAGATGAACCGACTAGTGCTTTAGATTACAGTTTTAGATTAAACTTCTACCAATTAGTATCTGACTTACATTTTAGTGGAATGACAATAATTCACGTAACTCATGATTTAAGCGATGGTTTAAGACATGGTTCTAGAGTTATTCATTTGGATCATAAAATTTTATTTGATGGTAGTTATGAACAATACAAAATATATAAAGAACAGGAAGGTATTCATAGTCATGATTAGTATCTTTTTATATGAGTTTATGATCAGAGCTCTTTTAATTGGCACTTTAATGGCTGTAGGAACAGCCTTAATTTCTAATTATTTAGTATCATCAAACCAAGCTTTAATTGGAGATGGCCTTGCCCATATAAGTTTTACTGGTGTAATTTTAGGTTTACTACTAAGTAATTATCCTTTATTAGTAGCCATTCCTTTTTCAATTATAGCCGCAATAGTTATTAAACTTTTAATGAGATTAAAATTAGAAGGCGACTCTGCGATTGGCTTAGTTTCTACTTTTGTGATGGCAATCGGTTTTATTTTAATCGCTTTATCAAAAGGATTTAATAAAAGTGTAGAATCTATGTTAGTTGGCTCACTGTTTTCAAATTCTTGGACTGATGTTTGGATTATTTTAGTTGTAGTAATTTTCCTTATATTATTTGTTATATTAAGTTATAAACAATTGTTTTCAATGACATTTGATTTAAATTATGCTAAATTTAGTAAAATAAATGTAACATTGTTTGATTTTGCTTTAACAATTGTAACTGCTGTTTTAGTTGTGATAGGTGTTCAAACAATAGGAACTTTATTAATAAGTGCTTTTATAATTTTTCCCTCAGTATCATCAGGTTTAATCGCAAAAAGCTTCAAAAATATGATTATCATTAGTTTAATTATTAATGTTACTGCATCATTAATAGGAATAGTGAGTGCTCATTATTTATCACTACCTGCAGGATCAGTAATTATTGTTTTACACGGTTTCATCTTTTTATTTATTTATCTTTATAAGAAAGTTAGGAGAATAGAATAATGCTTAAAATGACAAAACAAAGACTAAAAATTTTAGATTACTTAAAAGAAAGCAACGTCCCAGTTTCAGCTGAAGATATTTATGCTAACCAAAGAGAGCACTTTAATTTATCTACTGTATACCGTACATTAGATACTTTCTTTTTAAATGGTTTAGTTAACAAATATCAATTAAAAAATATCTCTTACTACTCTTTAAAAACAAAAACTCACAAACATTATCTAGTTTGTGAGAGTTGTCATGAAATGATTGAAATTGATTGTTTTATTCATCAAGATTTAAAAGAGATTTTAAAAAAGCATAGTTTTAAAATTTCACATCATGATTTAACAATTTATGGACTTTGCCAAAAGTGTCAAGCTAATTAATTTTTTAACGCCTTATAAACACTACAAGCGCCATATAGTGATGCAACCGTAGTTACACTACCAGAAGCTATTACAAAATATATTAAATAGTAATTGAAAGCTTTTAAAAAACTAATAAGTAGTCCAATCGCAATACCATATAATGCCATTTTAGACCTTTGCATAACTACATTGTTTATTACAATTACATCGTCTTTAGCTGTTTTAAAAAAGACAATTATTCCAATAACTATAACTACTGGATACGCTAAAGCTAAGTAAAAGTTTATATTAGAAACATTAATTAATTCAATTAAAATTGTGTTTATTCCTAAAATTGAGAAGCCAATAAAAACAAATAATTGTAAAATAATACTTCGTTTTAAAGTTTGCATAATTATCACCACATCCATTTTAACAAAATTACGATGTAAATGCTATTTGATTTTATGTTATAATAACAAAAGGAGGGATGTTATGAAAAACGCCTTATATGCTGGTTCATTTGATCCAATCAGTAATGGACATCTTGATATTATTAATAGAGCCTCTAAACTTTTTGATAAAGTTTATGTTTTAGTAACGCAAAATGTTGGTAAATCTACTACTTTCACTTTAGAAGAAAGAGTAAAAATGATTAAAAAGGTTGTTGATCTACCAAATGTAGTAATTGATTCTACTAACGACTTAGTTGTTAAATATGCAAAAGAACATCAAGTAAACACTATTGTAAGGGGACTAAGAAATATTAAAGATTTTGAATCTGAAATTGCTTTATATCACTTCAATAAAAACATTGAACCTAGCGTTGAGACGATAGTTTTATTTCCTTCTCACCGCCTCACTTATTTATCAAGTAGTGCCATTAAAGAATTAGTTTATTTTAATGCTGATATTTCAAGTTATGTTCCTAAAGTTTTAATAGAAGAAATTACTACAGGTATTAAAAAACGTTTTAACCCCTAAAAACTATAAATTATGACAATTAGTTGCGAAATCGCAACTTTTTTTTATTTTGTTTTGATTATAATAATATTTAGTGTAAAATAAGTATAGATGATTCTGATAATTAAAATTTTGGAGGTTATAGCGTGAGTAGAACGTTATTAAAATCCCATGAGATTGGCTTTTTTGCCTTAGGCGGATTAGGAGAAGTGGGTAAAAACACATATGTATTTGACATTGATAATAAGCTTTTTTTAGTTGACGCCGGCATTTTATTTCCTGATGATAGTTTGCTAGGTGTTGATTATGTAATTCCTGATTATCAATTTTTAATAGAAAACCAAGAAAGAATTGTAGGACTTTTTATTACACATGGTCATGAAGACCACATTGGTGGTATTCCTTATTTATTAAAACAAGTTCCCATTAAAAAAGTTTATGCAAGTGGATTTGCAGTTGATTTAATTGAAAACAAGTTAATTGAACATCCAAACGTTCCTTCTACTAACATTGTTGAGTTTAAAGCTCACCATGTTTTTGAGTTTGGTGATGTAGAAGTTTCTTTTATTAGATTAAACCATTCTATCCCTGATATGTTTGGTATTAATTTTAAAACTAAATATGGTAATATTTTCCACACCGGAGACTTTAAAATTGATTTTACTCCAGTTGGACCAGCTGCTGAATATGATAAACTTTCTAAAATAGCTAATGAAGGTGTTTTATGTTTATTAAGTGATTCTACTAATGCTGAAAGAGATGGAACTACTCCTAGTGAAAGAACTATTGGGGCATCTATTGATGATATTTTCGCAAATATTAATGGAAGAATTATTATCGCTACTTTCGCATCTAATATTTACCGTATGCAACAAATCGTGGAAGCTTCTATCTTAAATGGGAGGAAAATAGCTGTTGTTGGTAGATCAATGGAAAAGGCTATGGAAATTGGAATGCAAACAGGTTATATTAAAATGCCTAAAAATTCACTTATTAATAGTGAAGATATTGATTCTTATGGTGCTCATGAAATTACTATTTTATGTACTGGATCACAAGGTGAGCCTATGGCTGCTTTATCAAGAATTGCCGCTGGCACACATAAACAAATTAAAGTACAACCAAATGATACAGTAATATTTTCTTCTTCTCCTATTCCAGGTAACCAAGAAGGAGTTAATAGAACTATTAATTTGTTATACAGAAATGGAGTAAGAGTAATTGTAAATGGTCCGGTTGCTGATACGCATGCTTCTGGTCATGGTGCTAAACAAGACTTAATGTTAATGCTCGCACTAACTAAACCGAAGTTTTTTATTCCAGTACACGGTGAACATAGAATGTTAAAATTCCACCGCGACATTGCCATTGACTTAGGTGTTAAAAAAGAAAACATTTTAATAATGGATAACGGGGAAGTGGCCGCTTTAACTAATGAATATGCAAAAGTTGTTGGAAAAGTAAGATCAGGTGAAGTTTATATAGATGGTCTAGGAATTGGTTCAACAGGTTCTAAACTAATTAAAGAAAGAAAATCTCTTTCTGAAGATGGTTTATTATCAGTAGTGTTAACTATCGATAAAGATAAAAAACTACTTTACCAGCCAACTATTGTTTCTAGAGGATTTATTTATATGAAAAGTAGTGTAGATATTATTCTTGAAATACAAAAAATGAGTAAACTTTCGTATACTCAAGCAATGTATAAAAACTTATCATATGATAAAACTGTTTCTCAAATTGAAGATGATTTAACAAATTATATTTTCTCAATTACAAAAAGGAAACCTATTATTTTACCAGTAATTATTGATTTAGATTAAGAAACTTTAATTAGTTTCTTTTTTTTCTTTTAATGCTTTAAAAACATCCATCATTACTTTTGCGTCTATCAAAGCGTTATGTTCTTGATTTTCATCTTCACCATAATATAATTTATAAGCATTGAAAAGTCCTAAATCATTATCTAGTTGATAATAAGTTTTATGAATATCTAACAAATTTATAAAACTACTTCTTTTAGTTAAAGGTGTAACTTTATTTATTTTATATGATTTTGTTAAAGCTAATATATCATTATTACCCCAAACTATTATTTTGGGGTTTTCATTTTTTATAATTGTTTTTAAGTCTTCATAAAAATAATTATATGGTTTGGCTTTATCAAATACTTTACTTTCTACTTTTAAAAAATTTAATGTTCGTTTTGAAATTTTCTCATATTTTGTTGGATTAATGTAATAATCATTTTCTACAATGATATTTAAATCGTTATCTGTTAGTAAATAACCAGCCTGGACAATTTCCGCCTCAAATGGTGCTTTATAGTAGTGAGGCATTGTCATTTCTAAGTCAATAAACAAATACTTATCAAAACCATTAATAACTTTTAATATTTCTTCTCTTATAATATTTAAATCATATAAAACTTTAACACCACGACTAGTTTTTCTTTCTATTTTAGAAAAATAATTAAGTTTATAGGCTAATCTTTTATCAACTGTTTTAGTAGATTCAACTAAAGACATAGTAACAAAATTACCTTCTTCTAAATATCCTATGTATTGTTTAATTTGTCTTTTAGTTAAATAAATAAAAACAAGTCTTCCGTTTATATTAACAGAAAAATAACCTTTTTTTTCATTTACTTCATGTATTATTCTTTTCATCTTTTAATCCTTCAATAATTTTTATTCTAAGTGACTCATTTATTCCTAGAGTTTTATATTCATCAATAGAGCCATTAATCATCTTATCAATTGTTTTAAAATAAGTAAATAGCTTTTGTTTACGAACTGTACCAACTCCACTTATATTATCTAAACTACTTTTAATCATAGCTTTAGATCTAGATTTTTGGTGGAAAGTAATCGCAAACCTATGTACTTCATCACTCATTCCTGAAAGCAAAGTATATAGAGGCGTTCCTTTTTTAATTATATGTTCTTCTGTTAGAGTAATAATACTTTCAAGTTGATGTTTATTGTTCTTTTTAAGGCCGATTAAAGGAATTTGTAAGTAAAGTGAATCTAAAATAGATTTAGCTGCATTTAACTGGCCTATACCACCATCAACAATTATCAAATTGGGAAGTTCTTCTTTTTCTAATAATGCTTTTTGATATCTTCGGTAAATAACTTCTTTCATTCCATTATAATCATCTTTTTCAGTTAAATGATATTTTCTATATAATTTTTTATTTGGTTTAAAGTTAGTGTAAACAACCATTGCGCTAATTGGATTAGAACCAAACAAATGAGAATTATCAAAAATATCTATTCTTCTTATTTGGGTTAAATTTAAAATTGTTAACAGTTCACTTACCGCTTTAGATTCTTTCGAAGCTTTACTTTCATGAAGTCTATGATAGTGATTTAAGTCATATAAAGCATTATCATAAGCTATTTCTACAAGTTTTAGTTTATCGCCTATTTTAGGTATAAACCAATTTTTAAACATTGATAAGTCTGCGTTTTCAAAACGCTTATCTAACAAGATTTCATCTGGATAAATTGTTTTATTATAATACTGATAAATATATGATGTTACCTGATCTAATTCATCAATCATTTTATCTACTGTTGTTGAGGAAGAGTCAATAATTTTTCCTTGTCTCATTTTTAAAATTTGAATAACTATATAATTTTCGTTTGCAGCGTAACTTACAACATCACGGTCTTTAAAGTCATTTAAACTTACTACTTGTTTTTCTGTTGTTTGGTTAATTGAGTCAATCATAATTTTATATTCTAAAGCTTCTTCGTATCTTAGCTTTTCTGAGGCTTCTTCCATTTTATCTTTAAGTAGTCTTAAGACATTTTTGTTGTCCCCTTTTAAAAAAACTTTTACTTCTTTAATCATCTCAGTATAATCTACTTCCTCAATGCATGGCGCTAAACATTGACCTAAATGATAATATAAACAAGCTTCTTTTGGAAGTTTATCACATTTTCTAAAAGGATAAATTCTATTTAATAATCTTGCAGTTTGTTTTGCGGCATAAACGTTAGGATAAGGGCCAAAAAAAGTTCCTTTAATAGATAAATCTCTACTTACAATAATTTTAGGATACTGTTCTTTAGTAATAACAATATATGGATATGATTTATCATCAACTAACTTAATGTTATATTTAGGAATATTTTCTTTAATTAAGTTAAATTCTAATAAAAAAGCTTCCGTTTCAGTATTAGTAATAATAAAAGAAAAATCAACAATCTCACTAATAAGTTTTGTTGTTTTAAAGTTATGAGCGCCAACAAAATAGCTTTTAACTCTGTTTTTTAAATTTTTCGCTTTACCAACATAAATAATTATGCCATTTTTATCATAAAACAAATAACAACCTGGTTTATTTGGTAATGTTTGAAGTTTTTCTTTTAACAATTTATCACCTAATCTTATTTTAACATAAATAAAAAAGAAGAATTAAATTTCTTCTTTTTCGTCAAATATAACTTGGATTTTGTTTGCTAATATTTCTTCTAGTGCTACACCAACTGGCTTAACACAATTGTGAGTTTCTAAACTAGTACCATCGCTTTGAATTGTCTTAGCTCTTTTAGCCGCAATGTATGCTAGTTTATATTTTGAATTAACTACTTCTAATAAAGCGTCAATTGATGGATATCTCATTCCTTCGTTGTTTTTCATATACTTACTCTCCTAACAATTTAATATATTGGTGAATTGAACGTTCTGTTTTTGCATGTTCAGCTCTAATTATCGCAAGCACTCTATCGGCCGCATTATCATAATCGTCATTAACGACAATATAGTCATATTTGTATGCTAATAAAAATTCTCTTTTAGCTTTTTCTATTCTTTCTACAATTAAAGCGTCATCTTCTGTTCCTCTTTGTTTTAACCTATCAAACAAAGCTTGTTTACCTGGTGGAACTAAAAAGATAAAGACTGCTTCTGGCATTTTATTTCTAATTTGAAGCGCCCCATTAACTTCAATTTCTAAAACTACTTCGTGACCTTCTTGGAGTTGTTCTTCTACTTTGTCTTTAGGTGTGCCATAATAATTTCCTACAAATTCAGCCCACTCTAAAAACTGATCGTTTTCAATTCTCTTTAAAAACTCTTCTTTAGTGACAAAATAATAATCTACTCCATCTACCTCACCTTTACGTGGAGGTCTAGTTGTCATCGATACAGAATAAACTAAATTATGTCCTTTTTTATTAAAAAGTGCTTTTCTAACAGTGCCCTTACCTACACCTGATGGTCCAGATAATACTATTAATAGTCCCTTTACATTTAGCTTCACGAAGTACCCCTTTTATCATAGTTTAGTATATATTATAGTTTAATAATGCCATTTTGTAAAGAATTTATATATTAAACTTTTTCTTAATAGCGTTTACATATATGATATAATTATAAATGGTGATTAGATGCCGCTTGATGGTTATTTTTTAAGTAGATTAGTTTTAGAATTAAAACAGCTACAAAACAAACGAATAAGAAAAATTAAAATGCCTAATAAAAGAGTTGTTGTTTTAGAATTTAACAACTCTTCATTAGGTTCTTTATATTTTGATTTAAGTCCTAGTCAGGCTCACCTTAAATTATCACCAACTACTTTAAGTGAACACAATAATAGTTTTTTAAATTCATTAAAGTTTAATCTTGAAAATTCGCTTCTCAAAGAGGTTTATCAGTATAAAAAAGATAGAGTTGTTTTGTTTGAGTTTTTAAAAAGTGATCCATTTTCTGATCCAATTAAAAAAACTTTAGTATTTGAAGTTATGGGGAGAACTGCTCATCTTATTTTACTTGATGAGAATGGTGTAATTATTGATTCTTTTAATAAAATTTTTAATGATGATAAAAGGTCGCTGCTTCCTAAACTTAAATATGAGTTTTACCCCTCTTCTAAAGATGAGTGCAGTTATTTAGATATTAAAAAGTTTGACTCACCAAATGCTGTTTTTAATAACTGTTTAGGTTTTTCTAAAGAACTTGCTTACCAAGTTTATCACCATAACTATAACTTAGATTTAATGTCTACTACACCAATAATGTATAAAAATGATAAAACTCAATTTCACGCTTTTAATTTTGAAGTAGCTGAAAAAGAAGTTTTTGAATCTTTATCAAGTTTGTTAGATGCTTTTTACAAAACTAGCAACTATACTTCTTCTTTAGAAAAGATAATTACTAAACAAATTAACAATTTAACTTTAAAAGTTACTGAACTTAAAAACAATTATCAAGAAAATGAAAACTACTTAACTTTTAAAGAAACTGCCGATAGTATTTATGCTAGTGGGTTAAATTTAAAGGATCACTACAGTCACTTTATGAATTATGAATTAAATTATGAGTTAACACTTAATGAAAATGCCCAAAATTTATATAAAAAATACCACAAACAAAAAAGGTCTTTAACTTTTATTTTAGATCAAATTAGTAAAATAGAAGAAAAAATAACTTACTATAACGAAGTAAAGTCTAGTCTTCCTTACTTAACTAATAGTGATATTGAAGACTTAAAAAACGAATTGCAAGAAACTGGGTTACTAAAAAAGAAAAAAATAAGAAAAAACAAAAATCCTTCTTATGAAGTAATTGATACTAATAATGCTTTATTTTTTGTTGGGAAATCAAGTATTCAAAATGACTATCTCTACACTAAAATAGCTAAAAAGGATGACTACTGGTTCCATTTAAAAGACTATCCAGGTCCTCACGTTTTTTTAAGAGGAGAATTAAATACTATAAATATCGAAAAAGCAGCTTCTTTAGCTATAAAATATAGTAAATTAAAAAATGAACCTAGTGCTTTAGTTAACTACACGCAAGTAAAAAATACAAAAAAACTTTCAACTACTGTTGGTTTTAAGTTATCTTTGACGAAATATCAAACTATTAATTATAAAGTAAATAATACTATTTAAATATTAGAATTATTATATATAAATATAGTGCGTAACATTTGAATTTTTTTTAAAATGTTATATAATAAAATTATAAATAAGAAAGGAATGACAAGATGTACAAATTACCAAATTTAAATTATGCATACAATGCTTTAGAACCAGTTATTGATGCAAGAACTATGGAGATTCACCATACTAAACACCATAATGCTTATGTAACAAACTTAAATCAAGCTTTAGCGAAGTATCCTGAATTAAAATTATCACTTAATGAAATGTTATTTGACTTAAACAAAGTTCCTGAAGATATTCGTGGAGCAGTTAGAAACAATGGTGGAGGTCACTATAACCACTCTTTATTTTGGGAAGTAATGACTCCAGGTGGAGCTAGTGAACCTAGCGGAGAGTTATTAGCTCAAATTAACAAAGACTTCGGATCTTTTGAAAACTTTAAAGAACAATTTTCAACAGCCGCAAAAACACGTTTTGGCTCAGGTTGGGCTTGGCTTTTAAAAACAGACAATGGTTTAAAAGTAACTTCTACTCCTAACCAAGATACTCCTTTAAATGAAGGAACACCTATTTTAGGACTTGACGTTTGGGAACATGCTTATTATTTAAACTACCAAAACAGACGTCCTGATTATGTTACTGAGTTTTTCAAAGTAATTAACTGGGATGTTGTTTTAGAAAAATTTGCTTAAGACAAATAAAAAACTTAATTCAGTATTCGAATTAAGTTTTTTTTTATGCTTTTATTTAGTTTCAATTACAGCGTAATCTCCATCTTCTCTTAAGTAACAAACATTAACTTTATTTGTTTCTTTATTAATGAAAATATAAAAGTCGTGACCGATCATTTCCATTTCAAGAAGAGCTTCTTCTACTGTAAGTGGTGTTAATTCTATTTCTTTTGATTTAACTAACTCTTTAGCAAGTACTTCTTTAGAGATAGCTTCTGTATCTTCAAGTAAATCTTTTTCATAAACATCTTTAATACCTTTTTTAGCTAAATGGTTTGTCAGTTTATTGCGGTGCTTTCTTACTTGAGCTAAAAGTTTATCACTAGTTTTGTCAATTGCACGATACATATCTGGATCGCTTGTTTCGCTTCTTAGTGTTACTCCTTTTGCGGGGATGGTAACTTCTACTTTAGAGTGGTCTTTATACACCTTTAAAACTACTCTAACGCTAATAACCCAGTCTTCTTTAAAAACGCCGATGACTTTATTGAGTCTTTTTTTAACATAGTCTTCAATTGCCTTAGTTGGCACAAAGTTGTTTTTTCCAATTATTTCATATTTCATTTTCATTTCCCCCTTTATTTAAAATATGGTGTATTGGTTATTACATAAATATCATTTTCAAATTCATCAAGCTTGTTAAGAATTTCTATTTTTAGTTCCTCTAACCAAACTAATGAATCATTTAATCTTTTACTTTTTAATATTATACCTAATAAATTATTAATTTCATCATTAAAAGCAGTTAAATTTAATTTATGGTCTTCTAAAAAAAGACTATAAATGTGAATTAATCCTAAAGTTTTAGGAATTACTTGGTAATTAATGTTTATTTGATATTTTTTATTACACGAATGACACCTATATGAAATTTTTTCTTTAAATAATGTGTTTAGAGTTCTTTTTTCATAATATTTTTTACCACATATTAAGCAAATCATACTATCACCACATTATATATAGCAATTTAGCGCCTCTTTACTTTAAAGACACGCTAAATAGTTTATATTATTCTTTATATTTATCGATAATACCTTGGATTAAGTGTTGTGGTACTTCTTCATATCTGGCAAATTCTCTTTGGAATGATCCTGAACCTTGAGTCATCGCTTTTAAATCAATTGTATATGATAAAACTTCTGATTCTGGTGCTTCTGCTTCAATAACTTGACTTCCGTCAGCTGATTGATTCATTCCTAAAACTCTACCCCTACGTTTGTTCATATCACCCATGACATCTCCAACGTATTGTTCTTTTACATGAATTTGCATTTTTAAGATTGGTTCTAATATTGTTGGGCCTGCAGTTTCACAAGCTTTTCTAAATGCAAGTAAAGCAGCCATTTTAAAGGAAATTTCATTTGAGTCAACTGAGTGGTAAGAACCATCAAATAAAGTTGCCTTTACATTTATAACAGGGAATCCTGCTAGTGGTCCTCTTTCGAAAGTTTCTACTAAACCTTTTTCTACAGCTGGGTGGAAGTTTTTAGGAACTGATCCACCAAAAATTTCTTCTTTAAACTCAAACAATTCTTGTGAAGGTTCAAATCTAATAAAGACGTGTCCAAATTGTCCTGCTCCACCAGATTGTTTTTTGTGTTTTCCTTCGGCTTCAACTTTTTTCTTAATTGTTTCTCTATAAACTACTTTTGGTTCATCTTTGTTAACTTCTACTTTAAAGACAGTTTTCATACGATCAATAATATAGTTAATATGAGTCATTCCAAGTCCGCCAATTAATAATTGGTTTGTTTCTTTGTTTCTAACTGTTTCAAATGATGGGTCTTCAATATTTAGTCTTGTTAAAGCATTAGAAATTTTGTCTTCATCTTGTCTACTCTTAGGAGCTAAAGCAATATAAATAGTTGGTTTTAAAATTTCAACACTCTTATAAACAACAGGATTTCTTGGATCACTTATTGTATTTCCTGTATAAATTCCATCTAACTTAGAAACAGCACAAATATCTCCAGCATTAACACTTTCTAAAGGGATTTGCTTTTTACCTAACAATGTAAATAAAGCACCAATTTTTTCAGTTTCACCAGTATCAGAAACAGTAATTTCTTGACCTGTTTTTAATGAACCACTATTTACTTTAATAAAATTAATTGATCCTACAAATGGGTCAATAATTGTTTTAAAAACATAACCTGAAAATGGTTCAGTTGATATAGTTTTTCTTTCAACTTCTTCATTTGTTTTAGGATTAACACCTTTAAGCGGTTTTAATTCTTCTGGTTTTGGTAAAAATGATAATAACATATCAAGTAAGTTAGTCATCCCAATATTTTTAGATGAGCTACCAATTAAAATCGGTGTTAAATCACCTGTCTTAACTCCAAATGCTAAACCGTCATTAATTTCTTCTTGAGTAATTTCTTCGCCACCAAAATATTTTTCAAGTAGTTCTTCACTTGTTTCAGCTACAGCTTCTAAAATTTGTTCTCTTAATTCATCAATTCTAGCTTTTTTATCTTCAAAAATTTCAGCTTTTTCTTTTTTCCCATTTTTATAAACAAAAGCTTCCATTCTTACACAGTTAACATAACCTTCAAAGTTTTCTTCTTTACCAATTGGAATTAAAAACGGTACTGCACTTTTACCAAGTTTAGTGTTAATATCGTTAAGCAGTTCTTCAAACTTAACGTTTTCTTTATCCATTTTAGTAATAAATATTACTGATGGAATATTTTTTTCTCTTAACAAAGTCCAAATTCTTTCTGTTCCAACTTCAACACCTTTATTAGCGTCAATTACTAATACTGCGCCTTTAACTACTGCTAGTGCTTGTTTTAATTCATTATCAAACTCTTCAGTTCCTGGAACGTCTAAGAAATTTAGTTTGTGTTCAGCCCATTCTACTGGAATTAATGACGTTGAAAGACTTCCTTGTTTGTCTTTTTCTTCATCCATATAGTCACTAACTGTATTTTTAGTCTCCACTGAACCTTTTAATGCTAGTGCTCCACTAGCGTGAAGTAATGCTTCACTTAAAGTTGTTTTCCCAGATCCTAAATGACCTAGAATTGCGATGTTTCTAATTTGGTTTGTATTATAAACCCTCATATTTTTATTCCTCCTAATTATTGAAAACACTATTTTTATTGTAAATAAATTATATCATAATAATGTTGTTTTAGCACTATAAATTATATTATTTTAACTTTAAATTAATTATATTAAACTTTTTAAACTACATACTTATAAAATTTAACTAGTTTATGTTAAATTATCTAATTTCTACTATAGAAAAAAACCTTCATATCACAAAAGGTTTTTTAATTTATTCATTTATTTTTTTTGTTTATTTTCTTCTTTTGGTTCTTTAATTATTTCAGCTAAAGATGTTGCTAAACCTGCGACACCACTCAAATTAGAAGGAACAACAATTTTAGTTGCTTGTCCTTTACTCATTTCTACTAAAGCCTCATAAGCCTTTAAAGTTAAAACTGCTTCATCTACTGATGCTTTTTTAATAAGCTCTAATCCTTTTGCAGTTGCTTCTTGAATTTTAACGATTGCTTCTGCTTCACCGGTTGCTTTTAATATATCTGATTCTTTTTTACCTTCTGCTTCTAATATCGCTGATTCTTTAAATCCTTCTGCTTGAAGAATCTTTGCTCTTTTTTCACCTTCTGCTAATAAGATTGCTTCTCTTCTTTCTCTTTCAGCACGCATTTGCTTTTCCATTGCATTTCTAATATCTGCAGGTGGTAAAATATTTTTAAGTTCAACTCTATTAACTTTAATTCCCCAAGGATCTGTCGCATCATCAATAATTATCCTAATTTTTGTATTAATAATATCTCTACTCGTTAAAGTACCATCTAAATCCATATCACCAATAATATTTCTTAAAGTTGTTGCAGTTAGTTTTTCAATTGCAAAAATAGGTTTATCCACACCATAAGTATAAAGTTTAGGATCCGCAATTGTAAAAAAGACGACTGTATCAATTTGCATTGTGACGTTATCTCTAGTAATAACTGGTTGTGGATCAAAATCATATACTTGTTCTTTTAAGTTTACCTTACTTGAAATACGGTAAATAAAAGGTATTAAAAAATGTAACCCTGTATTCCACGTTGTATGATACGCTCCTAATCTTTCAATAACATATGCTTTAGCTTGTGGAACAATTTTAAAACATGAAGCTAAAAAAACTAATAAAACTACAATAATAACTACTAAAACAATAATTCCCCCATCGGAAATTCCCGCTAAAATTTTAAACATTTCTATCCTCCTCATTTTCATTTAATTTCAAAACAATTAGTTTTACTCCTTCAATTTCTTTAACAATTACTTTTTCACCTACATCAATTGTTAAACCTTCTTTATTAATAGCTCTCCAAATATTAGCACCAAGTCTTACTTCTCCGTATTCATCAGCAGTAATTTTAGATGTAACAAAAGCTACTTGGCCAAGCAAACTATAAACATTTGTTTTTGTTGGCTCTTTTTTAGAGAATTTTTTTACAAATGGTTTAGTTATTGCTAATAAAAGTGCTGAACCGATTAAAAAGACTCCTACTTGCCAATAAATATTAGCACCAAAAATTCCAACTATTAATGCTAATATAGAACTAATACAAAACCATATAGTTGTGAGGTTTACTGTTTCTATTTCAATAACAAGAGCAACAATAAAAATAATACCCCATACTAAAATAACGGTCATATTTTCCAAAAACCAACCATACATCGCTATCCCCTCCGTTTCTTAAGTATTATTACATCTTTATTATATACTAATAATTGTTACCTAACAATAAATTACTACAATTAAGTAATATTTACTTATATTTGTATAACTCTTTAAATTGTTAATTGGTGTTTAAAATTTATGTTATAATAAAAGTGGTGAAATTATGAATAAATTAGCAATTAAGTTGATCCTTTGGTATCAAAAAAAAATTAGTCCAAATAGTCAAAGAAGGTGTAGACATTACCCTACTTGTTCTCAGTATGGTTTAGAATGTTATCAAAGATTTAACTTCTTTAAAGCAAGCTTTCTAACTGCTAAAAGAATAATTTCTTGTAATCCTTTTGTAAAACCTAAATACGATCCTGTTCCTGAAAAAAAAGTAAAGAAAAAAAAAGATTCTCGTTGATGTGATATCAAGTTTGAGAATCTTTTTATTTTATTAAATGTGAATTGGTTTATCAACTGCACCTAATGCAGCCTCTAAATTTAGTTCTGATAAAGTTGGATGCGGATGAATTGCTTCACTTATTTCATAAGCTGTTGCTTCTGCTAACATTGCTAAACTATATTCGCTAATTAATTCAGTTGCTCCATATGCATAAATATGAACACCAATTATTTCTAAATATTTTTTATCAACTATTAACTTAATAAATCCTTCTTTTTCTCCATCTGCTAATGCTTTACCAACGGCAGCTAAAGGAACTTTTGAAACTTTGTAGTCAATATTTTTTTCTTTAGCTTCTTTTTCAGTTAATCCGATTGTTGCTATTTCTGGAGAACCATAAACAGCAGCTGGTATTTTATCATATGTCATAGGTCTAGGATCTTTACCCATTATGTGACTAACAGCTACAATACCTTCAGCTGAAGCTACGTGAGCTAACATGTGTTTACCGTTAACATCACCAATAGCATAAATTCCTTCTTGACTAGTTCTTAAATATTCGTCAGTAACAATATTAGCGTTATCCATTTTTAAATTTAAGTTTTTAAATGCTTGACTGTTTGCTCTTGTTCCAACAGCCATTAAAATTAAATCGCTAGTTAATTCAGTGCTTTTACCTTCTAGTTCATAAGTTACAGTGTTTTTATTAATTTTAGTAACATTAGCATTAGTTAAAATATCGATACCGTCTCTTTTCAACTTTTTACTATAAGCTACTTGAATTTCTTCATCCATATTAATTAAAATACTTGGAAGTCTTTCAATTATTGTAACTTTTGTTCCTAGTGAATTAAAAATAGTCGCAAATTCAATACCAATTACACCACCACCAACTATTGTTAGTGAACTAGGAAAATCTTTTAACTGAAGCAGCTCTTTTGAAGTTAGTAAATGTTTTGTTTCAAATGCTTCTTTTGCTCCTTCAATTGGAGGGATGATTGCATGTGATCCGGTCGCAATAATTATTGTTTTAGTATCGATTGTTTGATCGTTTACTTTTACTTTAGTTTTGTTAATTATTTCACCTAAACCATTAAAAACATCAACTTTATTTTTCTTTAGTAGAAAACTAACTCCTGTAGTTAATTGCTTAACAATACCATCTTTTCTTTTAATAATTGCTTCCCAATCAAAACTGATAGATTCACCACTATTAATTCCATAATTTATACTATTTTTTAATGTTTCGTAAACTTTTGTAGATTTAATAATAGCTTTTGTTGGAATACAACCATGATTTAAACAAATACCACCAACAGTTTCTTTTTCTATTAAAGCAACTTTCGCACCAAGCTGAGCCGCTTTAATCGCTGCTACATAACCACCTGGGCCACCACCAATAATTGTAATATCGTACATTTTTAACCGCTCCTAACTTAACATTAATAATGTGGGACTATTAAGGAGTTCTTTAACTCTGTTTAAAAACCTTCCTGCATCTGCACCATCAATAATACGATGATCCACTCCCAATGATAATGGTAGCATATTTCCTATTTTAATGGTATCCCCTTCTATACAACATGGTTTTTTAGTTATTTTTCCAATTCCTAATATTGCTACTTCTGGATAGTTAATAATTGGTGTACCATAAGGAACTCCAATAGATCCAAAGTTAGTAATTGTAAATGTTCCATTTTGTTGTTCTGGAAGTGCTAATGTTCTATTAATTGCTTTACTTGCTTTATCGTTAATTTCATTCGCTAAATCAAATAATGAAAGTTTATCAACATTTTTAACGTTTGGCACAATTAATCCATCAGGTGTATCAACTGCAATACCTATGTTAATGCTACGTTTTAAATATATTTCACCTTTCTCGGAGTCAAACGAAGAGTTAAATACTGGAAACTCTTTAATTGCAATCGCAACTGCTCTAGCAATAAAAGCCATATAAGTTAATTTAACACCTTGTTTTTCTGCTAAAACTTTAGCTTCATTTCTAAAAACAACTAATTTATCAACGTTTACTGAGTCAAATAAAACTGTATGAGGAATCATTTGTTTAGAAGTTGTCATGGCTGAAGAAATAGCTCTTCTTAATCTTGAAACTTTAACAATTTCTACTTCACCTTCTGGTTGTTTAAATGCTGGAGCTTCAAAACCTTTATGTTTGTTTTGACTTAAAATATCTTCTTTTAAGACTCTTCCCTGAGGGCCAGAACCTGAGATATTTTTTAAATCAACTTTTAACTCACTCGCTAACTTTCTAGCAACTGGACTTGCTAAAACTTTTAAAGTTGCTTCTTTTCTAACTTCATGGTGAGTAGAACCAATAATTTCATCAGATACTTCAATTTCTCCAACAACAGCTGCCCCTTTTTCACTTTGAGCTTCTTTTTTTGGTTCTTCTTGTTTTGGCTCTTCTTTAGCAGGTTCTATTACTTCTTTGCCACTGCCATCATCAATAACAACAATAACGTCACCAACGTGAATGTCGTCACCTTCTTTAAAATTAATTTTATGAATAGTGCCATGAACTGGTGAAGGTAACTCAGCATTAACTTTATCAGTTTCAACAACTACTAAAGTCTCACCTTCTTTTACTTTATCGCCTTCTTTGAAGTTCCATTTTAAAATAGTTCCTTCGTGGATTCCTTCACCAATATCTGCAAATTTAAATGAATACATAATTAAACCTCCTTATGGTCTTTCTTTATGAAGTTTTCTAATATAACTAACTACCTTTTCTTCAGATGGATAGTGATGATGCTCTCCTCTTGCTAGAGGTACTGTTATATCAAAACCTGTAAATCTAACAGGAGCGGCTTCTAAATGATAAAACGCTTTTTCATTTACCATAGCGATCAATTCACCAGCTGGACCATAAGATTTAACTGCCTCAGTTACAACCATAAACTTTCCTGTTTTTTTAACAGATTCAATTATTGTTTCTTTGTCGTATGGTACTATTGTTCTTAAGTCAATAATTTCAACATTAATTCCTTCTTCTGAAACAATGCTTGCTGCTTTTTCTACTAATCTTACTAAAGCACCCCAAGCAACAATTGTCATATCTGTACCTTCTTTAACAACTTTTGCTTTTCCAATTGGAATTTCATACATTTCTTCTGGTACTTCTTGTCTTCCAGCACGGTAGATTTTTTTAGGTTCTAAATAAATTACTGGGTCTGGATCGTTAATTGCAGCTAATAAAAGTCCTTTTGCGTCATAAGGGTTAGACGGTGAAACAACTTTAAGTCCAGGAACTGAAGCTAAAAACATTTCAATTGATTCAGAGTGATGTTCTAAAGCTCTAATCCCGCCACCATGTGGAATTCTTACTACTAGTGGAACTGTATATTGTCCTCTTGATCTATTTCTAAATCTTGCAGCGTGAGTAACTAAGTCTGTTAAACCAGGGAAAATAAAACCATCAAATTGAATTTCTGCAACTGGCTTTAATCCATTAATTGCCATACCTACTGCAGTACCAGTAATTGCTGATTCACTAATTGGAGTATCAAAAACTCTTTCTTTGCCATATTTATTTTGTAGTCCTGCGGTTACTCTAAAAACACCACCTTCAAATCCGGCATCCTCACCATAAACAACAACAGTGTTGTCTTTTTCCATTGCTTGATCTAAAGCTTGGTTAATTGCTTGTAATAATGTTAATGCAGCCATTTTATTTCACCTCTTTTAAAAATTCTTGATGTTCTTTTAATTGTTCTTTAAGTTCAGGAGTTAACTCAGCAAAAGTATGTTCAAAAACTTCTTCTAATTCTACAATAGCTCCATAACTTTCAACTTTTTGGAAAGTTTCACCAATTTCTTTATCTAATTGTTCTAAATATTTTTCCTCTTCTTTTTCAGACCAGTAGCCTTTATTAATCATATAAGCTTTAAATCTAATTAGCGGATCTTTTTTAGCCCATTTTGCTTCTTCTTCTTTAGTACGGTAAATTGAAGGGTCATCTGAAGTTGTATGAGGTCCCATACGATATGTATAAGCTTCAATTAAACTTGGTCCTTCACCTTTTCTTGCTCTTTCAACTGCTTGTTTAACAGTGTTATAAACTGCTAAAACATCATTACCATCAACTAATGCATAAGGAATTCCAAAAGCTACTCCTTTTTGCGCAAAAGTTTGTGCTTTTGTTGCTACTCTTGTTGGTGTTGAAATAGCGTATTGGTTATTTTGAATAACTCCTACTACAGGTAAATTAAATGATCCTGCAAAGTTTAATCCTTCATAAAACTCTGCGTGTGAGGTTCCACCATCACCAATTGAAAAAACAGTAACTTCACCAGTTTTTCTAACTTTAGAAGCCATCGCAAGTCCACTAGCTATGTTTGACTGTGAACCTATAATTACGTTAACTGGTAAGTTTTTAACACCTTCTGGAACTACTGAACCACGTTCATTTCCATACCAATATAAATAAATATTTTCTAAGGCTTCCCCGCGAAATAGTTTAACACTTAAATCACGGTACATTGGTGAATACCAATCTTTTTCATCCATTGCTGCCGCAATACCAACTTGTGTTGCTTCTTGCCCCATATTTGGTGCGTAAGTTAGCATTCTACCTTGTCTTTGGTATTGAAGCGCCTTTATATCTGCCTGCCTAGCTAAGAGTGCTGTTTTATACATCTTAAGTAAGGTTTCTTTTTTTATTTTAGGTTCGTCTTTTTCATTGACAACATTACCTTTTTCATCTAAGATTTGATAAACCTTATCTTTTGTTGCATCATATGTCTTAAACATAAAATATCCTCCTTATTAATTTTCCATAACTATTATAGACTAAAAGCTTACTCTTTTAGGGCTATTTGCTCATTAATAAAGCATTTATAGGTTGCCTTGACTATTAATGTGATAAACTAATATTGTGAGGTATTATATGCTAAATATACTAAAGTCTATTTCTACATCCCCATCATTTAATTTAGCTTGGGAAGAATACATTTTAAAACATATTTACAGTGGCGAAGAACTGTTTTTTTTATGGCAAAACTCACCTTCCATTATTGTAGGGAGAAATCAAAACGTTTATGAAGAAGTCAATCTAGTTTATTTAAATGAACAAAAAATACCTCTTTTTAGAAGAAACTCTGGCGGAGGTACTGTTTATCATGATTTAGGTAACTTAAATTATACTTTTATTACTAAAGCTACGGGTAAAGTTAATAATTATAAATTAATGACTGAACCAATTATTAAAGCTTTAAATAGTTTAGGGATTAATGCTTATTTTAGTCCAAAGAGTGATATTAAATTAAACAAACACAAAATTGGTGGTAACGCTCAATTTCTTTATAAAGATCTTCTTTTACATCATGGTACTATTTTATTTAATTCAAATTTAAGTGAATTAACCAATTGTTTATTAACAAACAAATCTCACAGGAGTAAAGCAATCAAATCTAGACCTTCTAGTGTTATTAATGTTAATGAGTTTACTGATTTGACACTAGCTGAGTTAACAAATTATATTTATGAATATGTCGCCCCTAATGCTAATAAAATTACATTAACAGAAAATGATGTTGCTAAAATTAAAGTCTTAGAAAAAGAAAAATATCTAACATCCTCTTGGAACTATTTTGAATCTCC
The DNA here is from genome assembly GCA_964649865.1 of uncultured Acholeplasmataceae bacterium. GTDB lineage: Bacteria > Bacillota_I > Bacilli_A > Acholeplasmatales > UBA5453 > DUQU01. Next base: position 24,052 of record CAZYSQ010000007.1, on the reverse strand, counting down.
TTCTTCTAACTTCTATCTAAATAAAAACAATTACATTATTGATTTAGAAATAGAAAAAGGCTTAGTAAAGCGTTCTTTGATTAGTTATAACAATCAAGAATTACCTTTGTTATCAAGTTTGTTATTAAATAAAAAGCTTTTACCGGATGAACTTTTATTTTTGAAAAAAGATTACCTTGAAATATATAATTTACTATTTAAAAAAGGATAACCATCACAGTTATCCTTTTGTTTTTAATATGCTCTTGCGAATAAAATTGTTTTTGTTGCTTTTTTATTAGTAACTGGACAAACTTCATTTAAAAGTGGTTCGTCAACAATTACTCTAGCAGAAGCTTGAAATTCTTCTTTAATAATTTCTTCTGCTAATTCATTAACACTCATTTTAATGTATCCGCCTTTTTCAATTGTTTCTTTGAAAAGTGAATAATCAGTTAATGTGTGTGTATTATTATTTACATGCTCTAGAGCTTTTTCATACATTTGTTGATGTATTTTATCTAATAGTGGTTTAATTTCATCTTTTAAATTTGATAATGAAACTTTAATTTTTTCTCTACTATGTCTAATAGAAATTGTTGCTTCATTCGCTTCTATATCTTTAGGGCCAATTTCAATTCTAATTGGCACGCCTTTCATCTCATACTCACTAAATTTCCATCCTGGTGATTTATTAGTGTTATCAAATTTCACTCTTACTCCGCTATCATTTAATTCATCATAAATTTTATTACATGTTTCAACTACTATTTCTTGTTTAGATTGAATTGGTATTATTACTGCTTGCACTGGTGCTATATAAGGTGGTAGAGATAAGCCTTCATCATCTCCATGAACCATTATAACCGCTCCTAATAATCTAGTAGAAACACCCCAACTTGTTTGATAAACAAACTGTTCTTTGTTTTCATTATCTCTATAAACAATATTAAAAGGTTTAGAAAAATTTTGTCCAAAATAATGGCTAGTTCCACTTTGAAGTGCTTTACCATCATGCATTAAAGCTTCAATTGAGTAAGTTTCTATTGCGCCTGCAAACTTTTCTTTTTCTGTTTTTAGCCCTGTCACAAACGGAATAGCTAATAACTCTTTACCCATGTTTTGATAAATATTTAACATTAATAAAGTTTCATCTCTTGCTTCTTTTTCAGTTTCATGAATAGTATGTCCTTCTTGCCATAAAAACTCTTTTCCTCTTAAAAATGGTCTAGTTGTTTTTTCCCATCTAAGTACACTGCACCACTGATTATACTTTTTAGGCAAATCACGGTAAGAGTTTACAATTTTACGGTAATGTTCACAAAAAAGAACTTCACTAGTTGGTCTTACAATTAACTTTTCGTCACTATCATCGCCATCAACTGTTAAATAAGCAACTTCAGGAGAAAAACCTTCAACATGATCTTTTTCTTTTTGAAAGAGACTTTCTGGAATTACTAATGGCATATAAACATTTTCATGTCCCGTTTTCTTAAATTCTCCATTTAAGTAACTTTGAATATTCTCCCACATTTGATACCCATAAGGACGATAAATTATAAATCCTTTTGTATCACTGTAATCCATTAATTCTGCCTTTAGACAAAGATCAGTATACCACTGTGCAAAGTCTTCTTTTCTTGATGTAATTTCTTTAACTAATTTATTCATCATCTTCACCTACATATATTGTTTTATCATCTTTAAAATCAATTAATCTTTGTTTATATAAATTACCTAATGCTCTTTTAAAAGCCTTTTTAGATAAGTTAAATTGTTGAAAAATTGCTTCTGGAGTACTATTATTTCCAAACTCCATCTCTTTAACTTCTTTCATATAATTTAATATGATTAAGGCATCAGATTCAATCATGTCTTCTTTTTGTTTAATTAAAGTGCCATTAATAGTATCTTGATAAACTTTCATTACTCTAACTCTTACTAGCTCTCCTAAACGAAGTTTGTCTCTTGTTTGAGTTTTATGAATAAATATTACTTGTTTATCTAATGTAATTGCAGAAACGCCTTCATTATGAAAAGACATTATATAAGCATCTACTTCATCTTTTTCACTTAAAGATATTTGAAATACTACTGAATCTTTTGTAATTCTTTTCGCAACTATTCTACCTTTTTCTTTTAATGTCACATAAATTTTATCGCCTTCTTTTGGCCACATTGATTTATTAAGTGGTAAATCGTCCCTACTAAGTAAAACGTCTTTCCCAATTCCATTATTTAAAAAAACTCCTAAGTGTGGAGAACTTCCCACAACTTCTAAAAATGCTTCTTCTCCTAAAGTGATAATTGGTTTTTTTAGTGTCGCAGCTAATCTATTTTTAAAGTCATAAAATAAAAATGCTTCAACTTCTTCTCCAGAGTTTAATTCTTTATTTAAAGAATCATTATTATGCAAAAACACTTCTTTATCATTCAATTTTAAAATATATCCAATATCTGTTTTTCTTTCTACTACAAAAGTATAAATTAATCCTGCATTCACATTATCACGTCCTTTTTAATTATATCATGGGTTTGCTTATAATCAATAAATATGAGTGCAATTAAGCTTACAAAAGCACTAATAATATAAAATTTTTGATAGCTAACGTTTTCAATAAAATATCCACCCCAAAGTGTATATCCAGCTTGGAAAATATTTTTAAGGGAATTATAAATAATAATACCTAAAGTAATGTTTTTGCTTGAAACTTTTAATTTTAAATATTCTACCGAAACATATAGTATACTACCCATCGCAATAGCTCTTAATGTAGCTGCAAAAACGAGCAAATAAAGTGGTGGGTAAAAGCTAAATATTACATATCTTGCAAAATTGGATAATACTATAGAAATCATTATTATTCTCATTTTATTTTTATATTTCCATTTAGCTAAAAGAAATAAAATAATCGCCTCTAAAATAACTTGAACAAAAACTACTAGTCCATAAATATCAGGACTATGATTTAAGTATTCAAAAAATATCCCTAAAAAAGAGTCTCCACCAAATAAAAGGCCCATTGAAATTATAAAAAATGCAGTGAATTTCAAGTAATGTTTATTTTTAAGAAGTTCTTTTGGATTAGCTTTACTAGAAATGTTTGATAAATGCGAAAGGTCAAGCGGTTTAACCCAACTAACAGCAATACTTACAAACAAATACATTAAAGCTGCAGCACCAAACAAAAACGTGAAAGATGTCTTATCTAAAAGAAATCCAGCAATTAAAGCAGCTAAGGCAAAACTTAAAGAACCATACAATCTAATTGGGGCATAATTTTTATTTTCCATCATAGTATAGACTGTTGTGTAGCCATCAAATAAAGAATAAAAAGGTTGTCCCACAATACCTAAAACAACTGTTCCTAAAATTAAAAACGGCATATCTATAAATATTAATAAATAAATTATTACTAAAGCTTCAAAAATAGCAAGAATCTTTAAATATGTTCTATTATAATTAACATTTTTACTAAAAATACTCCACAAAGGATTTAATAAAGCACCAAGTAAAGGAATTATCATCATAAGCATCCCAATCTCAGATTCGGTTTTATTTAAATAACTAAAATATAACGGTAAAAAAGGATACAAAAGCGCATCCCCTAAATACCTTACAACATTGACTAGTTTATATTTAGATTCTTCTTTTATTCTCATTTTTTCCCTATTTAAAACTCCGCTATAAGCGGAGCTGTTTATTCAGTCATTTTTAAAATTACTTCATTATATCTTACTAACAATAATTTAATAATAATATCTTCTAATTTTTTAGTAGTTTTTTCAAGTTTAAAACTATCTAAAGATTCAAAATACTCTATTTTAACATTTTCATCAATGGAAATTGGCAAGTAACCTTCTTTAATTAAGCAATAATTCATTAAAAGTCTTCCTAATCTACCGTTACCATCTAAGAAAGGATGAATTTTAGCTATTGTTAAATGGACGTATGCAGCTTTTTCAATAGCATCACCTTTAAATTCGAAATCAAGATAATTAATTAATCTTTTCATTCTGTCATAAACTTTAACATAATCAGGTGGTTGATGAATTGAACCTTTTAATCCGATGTTAACTTGGCGATAAAGTCCTCCTGGCATTATTTCATCTAATATTAGTTGATGAACATCCTTAATAAACTCTTCTGTTATTGGAGTATCTTTCTTTGCGGCACTTTTAATGTATTCATATGCTTTCATATGATTTAGTAATTCTTTTTGCTCTAGCTCAGACAATGTGTGCTCTTTAATAACTTTTTTTAATGTGTACGCTTCTTCTAGCGTTACTGAGTTAGTTCCTTCAATATGAACCGCATCATAAGCATTCTTGATTTTAAAGTCATTATCTATGTGAGCATATTGATCTTGTTTTTGTTCTTCTAGTATTTCTTTTAAATGATTTTTCTCTACTAAAAGTAGTTCCTTCTGCATGTTATCACGTCCTTTTTATTATTATATCAATTTTTTTTAAATCTAACAATAATAATTAATAAATTATTAAAATAAAAAAAAGACTATCGCTAGTCTTTTAGTTTAAAAATTGAACTATATTTTAACAACGTTAGAAGCTTGTGGGCCTCTTTCACCATCATTAATTTCAAACTCAACTTCGTCACCTTCAGCTAAATTCTTAAAGCCTTCGGTTTGGATGGCAGAAAAATGTACAAATACATCTTGGCCATCTTCAGATGAGATGAAACCATAGCCTTTTTTTCCGTCAAACCATTTTACTTTGCCTGTCATTAAATTGTGCTCCTTCTTAAAAACTCAACGCTTCTACACGTCTATTTAGGATTATACCACAACAATCTATTAATAACAAGGTAACTATATTATTTATTATTTTATTTAAGCTTCACTCTTTTTGAACTTCTTCTTTATTTTTTTCTAATATATTAGGCTTAAATATACTAACAACTGCAAAAGCAAAAAAAGCAATCCCTATAATAATTTCAATCCAGCTTATCGTTGCTAATTTATAGCCTGGGATATTCTTTTTATCAATGAAATAATCAAAAAAACTAAATATGTACACAATAAAATATGAAGCTGATAGGTAAGCTATTAATTCATCTGCCTCAATAGCTACTAAAAATAATAATGCTAAGACATAATAAACTGTAAACTCAAAGCCTACAAACAGTACCATAAACCCTAAAGTAATTAGTCCTAATATAAATAATTTTGACTTACACGGGCAAACTAAATTGTATTTAGGTTTTTCCGTTTTAAATTCACCTAATAAAAATACGACTGACAATACCATAGCGGCAAAGTAAACTATTACTAATAATCCATTTAAAGTTGTTAAACCAACTGCTCCCCCTAGAAGTCTTCTAACAAAGACTAATCCTTCAGGAATAAAAATTAAATATAAAAGTAAAATAGCGGCTTCTACTACTTTGTTTTTTTGGATTAATTTAACACCCACTAGAATAATTAATACTAATGCTAAAAAGTATCCTATTGGTGTAGTATATTTGGTTGTAGAATTAATTATTCTATTAACTAAAACGACTAATTCTAAAATAACTATTACTAAAGCACTTATTAAGGCAACTAATTTTAAATTGTTTTTCTCTACTTTTTGTTCCATTATGTCCCCCCTTTGCTTAATTATATAATTATTTAAATTTTTTTAAGCAAAAAAAACACTAATCAATACCCTTGAAAAGTGTTTTTCACATAATTGTACTACATTTCAAATGGTCGGAGAGACAGGATTTGAACCTGCGACCCCTAGACCCCCAGCCTAGTGCTCTACCAAGCTAAGCTACTCCCCGACTATTTAAGACCTTTTATATAACTATATAGAGTTTTAACACCAAAGCCAGTGCCGCCTTCTTCATAATAACGACGCTTTCTTCCATGTGCTGGTCCAGCTATATCAATATGTAGGAATGGTTTTTCTTCTACAAAATGAGTTAAAAATATTCCAGCTGTTATAGCTCCTGCTCCACCAGGTATTGAATTTTTCAAATCTCCAAATGTTCCGTTTACAGCTTCTTTTAATGGATCAGTAATTGGAAGTCTCCAAATTAATTCACCGTTTTCAACACTATATTTGTGAACTTCATTATAAAGTTGATCATCAGTTGAAACAGCTCCAGCAATGTCTGTACCAAGCGCAACAACACAAGCTCCAGTTAAAGTTGATAATTCAATAATCTTAGTTGAATTTAATTTTGTTGCAGCGTAATAAAGGGCGTCAGCAAGAGTTAATCTACCTTCAGCATCAGTATTACCAACTTCAATAGTTAATCCTTTCATTGAAGAAATGATATCACCATTTTTGTACGCTTTGCCTGAAATCATATTTTCAGTTAATGCCATTACTCCAACAACGTTTTGGTTAACAGAGTTATCATTTAAAGCTTTAAATAGTCCAACTACTACTGCTGAACCTGCCATGTCATTATGCATATTTACCATACTAGTTGCAGGCTTTAAAGCGTAACCGCCTGTATCATAAGTAACACCTTTACCAACAATAGTTAAATGCTCTTTTTGATCTTTATTTGGCAGATATTTTAAAACGATAAATCTTGGTTCTTTATCACTACCAACGTTAACAGCTAATAAAGCATGCATATTTAGTTCTTGGATTTCTTTTAATCCTAATACTTGAACTTCAACATTAGTTCCCTTAAATAGTTCTACAACTTTATTTGCATAAGTTTCAGGATATAAATCAATTGCTGGTGTATTTACTAAATCTCTTGTTACAAAAACACCATTTACTAAATTAGTCATTTCTTCTAATAAATTAGTATCAACATTTAATAATGAAATTTCAGTTTCAAATTTTGGAGTTTCTTTTTTATAAGTAAAACTGTAATTACTCATTAATAACCCTTCTAAAAAAGAAGGCATTATATCTTTAAACCCTTTTCCGTCTAAAGTAACTTTTTTAACTTTTTCACTATTTAACTTTTTCGCAAGTTTATACGCTAAAGTTCTTATTTCTTCTTTATCGCTTTTATTTACACTTACATAAATAGTTCCTTCTCTATTTAACTTTAGATCAAAAAATATTTCATTTCCTTTGTTTTTAAAAACTTCTACTTCTTTTACTTTTTCTAATACTTTGTAATCTTTACTACTATCAAATAATTTTACTTTTGTTTTATATATTTGATTTACTGTTAAAACTGTCATCTTTCTTCCTCTTTTCTTAATAATATTGTTGTCAAACACTAACTCCATTATAGAGATACTTTATTTTTGAGTCAACCTCATAAACAATTTATTTGGCAAGTTGTTAAATAAAGATAATATGATAAAATATAAATTGATGTGCCCTCATAGTTAAATGGCATAACGCAAGCATGGTAAGCTTGAATTGTAAGTTCGATTCTCACTGGGGGCACCATCTTTAAAGAAGTAAAAACGTTTCCATTGTCTTAAATGATTGACAAAGAAACTTAATTGTTTTATTATACATTCAAACAAAAAAGTTAGAGGCAGCGATGCAAATGAGTATTATGTGGAGACGGCAGTCTTAGAAGCATAAGAAAGGTAACCATCGCCGAATAAGATAATTAGGCATAATAATCTTATGGGATTATAGAGAACATCTATTCTACTCCTACATAACGTAGAGGCGCTTACCAAATTTGATTTATTACTTTATTCATATTGGATGAGTGCTCTTAAGGGCACTTTTTTGTTTTTAAAAAATAAGAAAGAGGTATCAAAATGAAAAAAGTAATTATTTTTATAAGTTTCCTATTTACAACTTTCGCATTAGTTAGTTGTAATCAAACTGTTGAGGAAACAATTGTTGTTGGAATGGAGGCAGATTATGCCCCGTTTAATTGGATGGAAATGACTAAAGCATCTGAATATTCAACTAAAATTAGTGGTCAACCAGGTTATGCTGATGGCTTTGACGTTGTAGTTGCTAAATATATAGCTGAGAAATTAGGTAAAAAGCTTGTTATTAAAGCGATTGACTGGGACGGCTTAATAGTAAGTTTAAATAATGGTGAGATTGATTTAATTATTGCTGGAATGAGCCCTACTGCTTCTAGAAAATTAGAAGTAAATTTCTCTAATTACTATTATAGAAGTGAAAACGTAGTAATTGTAAGAAAAGATAGCCCTTATGCGAATGCTCAAAGCATATTAGACTTTGAAGGAGCTAAAGTTATTGCTCAAAAAGACACAATTCAAGATGATGATGAAATTTATGATCAATTAATTGGTGCAGTTAGACAAGTACCACTTGGAAGTTATGCAGAAATTACTCAAAGCTTACTTAGTGGGACAAGCGATGCGTTTTTAGCTGAAATGCCAGTAGCGATTTCTGTTACATCATCACATAGTGATTTAACATATATAACATTTAGAGAAGGATCAGGTTTTGATATTCTTGAAGAAAATCTCCAAATTTCTGTCGCATTAAGAAAATCTGATAATGATCTTTTAGATCAAATTAACGAAATTTTAGCAACAATAACTACTGAGCAAAGAGAAGCTTGGATGTTAGGCGCCTTAGAACGTCAACAAAATTAATGATAAGCTTAAATATTTTAAGCTCTACTTTTATTGATAAAATAGTTTCGTTATTACAAAACTATTATGGTGTGATCCTTTATGGGTTAGGGGTAACCTTTCTCCTCTCAATAGTAGGTACAATAGGCGGTTTTATACTGTCTATTAACCTAACCCAAATAAGGCTCTTAAAAATTGACAATAAAAGAGATAGCAAAGCAATTAAAACATTAAAAAGAACATCTATTTTCCTTGGCAATAGTTATGTAACATTGATGAGAGGAACTCCTATGATAGTTCAAGCGATGATAATTTATTATGGAGTCGCTTCTTTAAGAATATTTTCATGGTGGAATCCTTTAACTGCTGGTTTAATCATCGTTACCATTAATACAACAGCTTATATAAGCGAAGTTTTAAGGGGCGGAGTTGAATCAGTTAACGTTGGCCAAATGGAAGCGGGAAGGTCTTTAGGACTTAGTAGACGTCAAACAATGAGAAAAATTATTTGGCCGCAAGCTATTAAAAACTCTCTACCTTCAATTGGTAATGAGTTTGTAGTCAATTTAAAAGACACTTCTGTTTTAAGTGTGATTGCAGTTGTCGATTTGTTTTATGCTGTAAGGCAAGCAGCCGGTAAAACCTATGCTTACGTAGAAGCCTTTACTATTGCTGCATTGATATATTTAATAATAACTATCTCATCTAATTATTTAATAAAATACTTAGAAAAAAGAGTTGGACAAGCGAGAGTGAGTTTATGATTATTAAAGTTAACAATTTAATTAAAAACTATGGCTCAAACCAAATACTTAAAGGAGTAAATTTAACAGTTAATAAAGGCGAAGTAATATCTATCATTGGTAAGTCAGGAAGCGGTAAAACAACACTATTAAGGTGTTTAAATTTATTAGTGGAACCTGATCAAGGGGAAATCTATTTTCTAGATGAAGAAATAACTAGCAAAGATGCTGATATTAATAAAATTAGACAACAAATGGGAATGGTTTTCCAGTCATTTAATTTATTTAATAATTTATCTGTGATCGATAATTGTACTTTAGCATTAAAAGAAATTCATAAAATGACAAATGAAGATGCTGAAGAAAAAGCAATGTTTTATTTAGAAAAAGTAGGTATGAAAGATTTTGCAAGAAAAAGTCCTTTAACATTAAGTGGTGGTCAGCAGCAAAGAGTTGCAATCGCAAGAGCACTTTGTATGGAACCAAAAGTAATGCTTTTTGATGAACCAACAAGTGCACTTGATCCAATTTTAATTGATGAAGTCTTATCTGTAATTAAATCTTTAGCCAAAGAAGGTATGACAATGATTATAGTTACTCATGAAATGAAATTTGCTCATGATATATCAACTAAAGTAATATTTATGAATGATGGCGTAATTGCCGAAGAAGGAAATCCAAAAGACATTTTTTATAGCCCAAAAAATAATGAAACTAAAGAATTTATAAATATAATTAGGTCTCAATCAATATAATAAAAAAATAGCCTTTCTAGCTATTTTTTTTATATTCTTTGTATTTTTTAGAAATAGTTTCTGCAAGTTCTTCTAACGTTTCATCATCATTTTTTAAGATTAGGTTAGTTTTATAAAGATTCTTCTTTTTAAATATTGCATCATCATTTAATAATCTAACCTTTATTTGAACTTCATCATCTTTTCTTGATCTCATTCGTTCTTCTCTTACTTTTTTACTAGATTTAATTAAAACTACAAATGCATTTTTACCTAATAATTGAACAATAGCATTTGCACCATTAGGATCTACAATAATTAAACCATCTAAATCTAAATCTTTTTTATTAGTACCATAAAAGTTATTTTGGTAATGAGTTACTTCCACAAAACTATTTTTAAGTAGTAAGCTGTTAAATTGTTCTTTAGTCACAAAATGATAATCTACACCTTCTACTTCATTTATTCTTTTTTCTCTAGTTGTTGTAGTTATACACTTTTTAAATCCTTTTTTAACTAGTATTTTTGCTATTTCTGTTTTTCCACTTGCGCTCGCACCAATTAATACAATCATCTTTGCTTTCCTTTACAATTTATCATATACAAATGATATCATATTTTTGATTAAAAACATAGAAGTAATGGTATAATAATTTTAAGGTGAAATGATGAAATTTATTAAAAAACACAAGTTCATATTCTTTTTAATTATTTGTTTTGTTTTAGGTTTTATAACTATGCCTTTATTTCATAATGGCTATTTTAGTGATTTCTTTGGCAGTTTCTTAACTGTTAAATGGTATTTCCATATTTTACTATTTTTTGGTTTGTTCTTTTTAACTCTTATTTTACATGAGTTAACTCATTTTTTGACTTTTGTTTTTTTAGGTTATGAAAATGAGGCTTTAATCATTTTGTTTTTTGTTTTTTATAAATTAAATGGGAAATGGAAAATTAAAATAGATTTTAAACTTTTAGTTTTAGGTGGAGGGCTTGCATATCCAAGTTTGGGTGAAATTAATTCTTTAGAAGATTACAATAAAGCTCGTGATGCAATGATAAAATCATTAATAGCCGCACCAATAATGACTTTATTAAGTGGGTTAGTTTTATTTATTTTAACTGCGTTTTTATTTTATAAAATCCCTTTATTAGTTGCTATATCAATTTATACTTTATTTTTTAGTCTGCTTTATACTTATGTTTCTACTAAAGAAACCTCTACAATTAAGGGTGATTTTAAGGCATATAAAAGGGTTAAAACAGACGATTTATTTTCTCTTTTAATCTTATTACAATATAGTGATACCACAAATTATCTTTATCACAAGGTAAAACAAGCTTTTCTAAGTCTTCCTAGATCAAATAACATGGACTATTTAAGCTTTTTATCTTTTTTAGTTGATAAACAATTATATGATGATACAAGCGTCGATGTAGAAGTTTTTAATGCTATTTTACCTTACTTAAATAAAAATGTTTTTAGAAGATTGTTAAATTCTTTAGATAACTTTAAAATTGCTCAAAGTTTGATTTTGTATTTTTATAATTGTAGCTTTAATGAAGATGCTTTATCACTATTTGAAATTTTTAAAAATAGATTATTAGATTCAGATGCTAAAGACAACCAAAGAGAATTTTTGTTAAAACAAACTCTTCACTTGCTAAAACTTGAAGACCATTTTGATTTTATAAATAAATATGAGAATATTAACGATAATAGCCTATCTTTTATTATAAAACATGTTCCTTCTTACCTTGAAAATGAGTTAAAAAGAAATAGCGGTGTTACACCATTTGACTTAGAATGTAAGATTTAATGCGCTGTTAGCTCAACTGGATAGAGCGTCTGACTTCGGATCAGAAGGTTATGGGTTCAAATCCTATACGGCGCGCCATAAAATATATCTTAAAAAATGTCATAATTTTATTGACAAATTATATACTCTTTGATATTATAATAATGCTGCATATAGAAGTAGGCGTAGTACAACGGTTAGTATAGGTGCTTGCCAAGCATCAGATGGGGGTTCGATTCCCCTCGCCTGCTCCAATGACCATTAACACACTTCATGTGTGTTTTTTTATTTTTATAATTAATTTGACCTTATTAATTTTAAATAGTGCTACATCAACTTTATTTCAAAAAAAATAAGCACTTTTATTGTGCTTATTTTTCTTTATTTTTTTGTTGTTCATATAATTTTAAAATATAATTGTGGTTAAATGGGATTTGTCTTTCTTCAATTTGTTTAAGAAGAATTTGTAAATGCACACTAATTACTTTTTTTAAGTCATCAGAATAATGATAGATTTTTTGGTGAAGTGCATATTCGTTTTCATCCAATATCTTATATTCAAAATCAGGCGTTACCCTTACGTCTAAGTCATAGTCTATATATTTTAAACCTTCATCGTCTATTACACTTGGACTCGATAAATTACAATAGAAATAAATTCCATCTCTTTTTATCATTGCGATTATATTAAAAAAATATTTGCTTGAAAAAAATGTGATTGAAGGTTCTTTTGTCATCCAACTTTTGCCATCAGATTCAATAACTTTAGTTTTTGAGGTGCCTAAAATTATTAAATTTCTCTCTTTTTTAATTATTGATGAACTCATCCACATTCTATGGAGCTCACCGTTTTGTTTATAAGCAAAGATTGAGAGTTTAGAACCAATTTTTAGCTGCTTCATAATAAAACTCCTAACTAGCATTATTATATCATTAAAAATTAAAATTTTATCTTTTTCTGCAATTTTGTAATAATTTCATTAATAAAAAAAGGAAATCACTTTCCTCTTTTTGTAATTATTTCTTTAGATTTCATCATTCTTACAGTGTTTGATCTTTCATTATCTTCAAGTTTCATTTGAATTGACTTAATTAAGACAACTAACTCTGGAATCATCATATGCTCAATTGCATTTACTCTTCTTCTAGTTTTTTCAATTTCTAAACTCAACATATCAATTTGTTTTTGAATTTCTGCTAGTTTTATAATTTTTGGAAGCAACTCATTTAATGAAGAAATCGCTTCATCAAGCATTGGAGGTGTATAAGAAAGTCCATAAGTTATCCCTTTTAAACTTGTTTCTTCAACTTCAATTTTTGGAACGTAAACACTCATAATATTTTGCTTAGAGAATTTTAATTCAACTTCATTAGCTGGGACAAACAAAGCTTCATTTAAGACATAACTATCAGTTTTAGATAAAGCTTTTTGATAAGCTTTTATACTAATAGTTAGCTTTTTATCAACTTCAGTTCTAAGTTTTCTAGCTTCTTCAATAATAAGCATAAAAACACGAATCATTTCGTCTTGCTTATCTTTTAAAAGCTTATGACCTCTTCTAGTCATTGTTAGCTGATTTTTTAGTTTTGTTAGTTCCATCCTTGTTGGATTAATTTGTTTTTGCATAATTAATAATATTTCTTAAGATTTTTCTCACTTATTCTTTTTAATTCACTAGCTGGTAGTATTTTTAATAATTCCCAACCTATATTTAGTGTTTCTTCAATTGATCTATTTTCTTCAAAACCTTGATTTATGTATTTATTTTCAAACTCTTCTGCAAATTTAGCATAGAGTTTATCTATTTCTGATAAGGCACTTTCTCCTAAAATTGTCGCAAGTTCTTTGGCTTCTTTTCCTCTAGCGTAATTGGCAAATAATTGGTTCATTGTATCAGCGTGGTCTTCTCTTGTTCTACCACTACCAATTCCTTTATCTTTTAACCTAGAAAGTGATGGTAATACATCAATTGGAGGAGTAATATTTCTTAAATTAAGTTCTCTAGACAAAATAATTTGTCCTTCTGTAATATAACCTGTTAAGTCAGGAATTGGATGTGTTTTATCATCTTCAGGCATTGTTAGAATAGGAATTTGAGTTATTGAACCATTACTATTTACAATTCTTCCTGCTCTTTCATATAAAGATGCTAAGTCGGTATACATATAACCTGGATAACCACGTCTACCTGGAACTTCTTTACGAGCAGCCGAAACTTCTCTTAAAGCTTCAGCATAGTTAGTAATATCAGTTAAAATTACTAAAACGTGCATTCCAAGTTCAAAAGCTAAATATTCAGCCGCTGTAATTGCCATTCTTGGCGTTGCAATTCTTTCAATTGCAGGGTCGTTTGCTAAATTAACAAACATTACAGCTCTTTCAATTGCGCCAGATTTGCGGAAATCTTCCATAAAGTAGTTTGCTTCTTCAAAAGTAATTCCAATCGCTCCAAATACTACCGCAAACTTATCATCCGCTTTTAAAACTGCTGCTTGTCTTGCAATTTGTGCGGCAAGTTTAGCATGTGGTAAACCTGAACCAGAAAATATCGGTAGTTTTTGTCCTCTAACTAAAGTATTAAGACCATCAATAGCACTAACACCAGTTTGAATAAACTCACTAGGATAATCTCTAGCATAAGGATTCATCGCTTCCCCGTTTATATTTCTACTTACTTCTTTTAAAATTGGTCCTTTATTATCAATAGGCCTGCCCATTCCATCAAAAATTCTTCCTAAAATATCAGGAGATAAATCAAGTTCGATCCCATGACCTAAAAACGTTGCTTTTGCATCATCAATTTTAAGTCCTTGAGCAGATTCGAAGAGCTGAACTAAACAAGAGTCTTCATTAGCTTCTAATACTTTTCCAATACGTAATTCGCCGTTTTTAAGTTTAATTTCTACTAACTCGTCATAAGTAACGCCTTTAGTGTTTTTTACAACCATTAACGGACCAACTACTTCTTTAATTGTTTTATATTCTCTAATAGCCATCTTTTACTCTCTTTCTAAACTAGCAAACTCATTTTCCATTTCGGTTATTAAAGTAGCATATGTTTTATTTACTTCATTTTCTACAACATATTTAAATCTTCCAATTGCTTCTTTAATTTTCATTGTTTCCATTTGATAAAAGTTTTTACCATGAATTAATGCTTCGTTTGCTAAGTCATGCCACGTTAAAATTAAATTCAATAATTGATATTGTTTATTTAAAGAACTATATGTATCAACTTCATGGAATGCGTTTTGGTGTAAATAGTCTTCTCTAATCATTTGTGTAGTTAACAATTTTAAACGGTCATTAAATGATAAAGAATCAAGTCCAACTAATCTTACAATTTCTTCTAAATTAGCTTCTTCTTGTAAAAGTGTAATTGTTTTAATAACTTGTTTAGACCAACCATTAATTTCACTATCTAATTCATCATAAATAACATCATCATATAAAGTATAACTTTTTAACCAATCAATTGCTGGGAAGTGTCTTCTATATGCTAGTGATGCGGATAACCCCCAAAACACTTTAACTATTCTAAGTGTTGCTTGTGAAACAGGTTCACTAGTATCTCCTCCTGGAGGTGAAACTGCTCCAATAGCTGTAATAGCCCCTACATTACCAGCTAAAGTTTTAACTAAACCAGCTCTTTCATAAAACTCTGCAAGTCTACTTGATAAATAAGCCGGATAACCTTCCTCACCAGGCATCTCTTCTAATCTTGAACTCATTTCTCTTAAAGCTTCCGCCCATCTTGAAGTAGAGTCTGCCATAATAGCTACTTTATAGCCCATATCTCTAAAATACTCAGCAATAGTAATTCCTGTATAAATGCTAGCTTCTCTAGCTGCAACAGGCATATTAGAAGTATTTGCGATTAAAACTGTTCTTTTCATTAATGATTCATTAGTTTTAGGATCTTTTAATTCAGGAAACTCTCTTAACACGTCTGTCATTTCATTTCCTCTTTCACCACAACCAACATAAACAATTATTTCAGCGTCAGCCCATTTTGCTAATTGATGTTGGACAACTGTCTTACCACTACCAAACGGACCAGGAATAGCTGCTATTCCTCCAGTTGCAATTGGAAATAAAGTATCAATTACTCTTTGTCCTGTAACCATTGGCTTTCTTGGTGGAAGTTTTTCAATATATGGTCTTTTTTTCCTAACTGGCCATGTTTGAAGCATTGGAAATGCTTTTTTAACTCCATTAATTTCTAATTCATATACTGTCTCAGCAACAGTATATTCACCTTCATTGATTTTTGTAATAGTTCCACTTACTTTTGGTGGAACCATTATGTAGTGTTTAACAACAGATGTTTCATCAACTACACCTACTATTTCACCTTGATTAACAAAGTCTCCAACTTTTTTAAGAGGTTTAAAAAACCATTTTTTCTCTAAATTTAAGGCTGGAACTTGAATTCCTCTCGGAATATAAGCACCAACTTGATCATAAATAACATCAAGTGGTCTTAAAATACCATCAAAAATACCTTCAATCAGACCAGGCCCTAATGTTACACTTAAAGGTTCATTAGTATAGTAAACTTCTTCTCCTGGACCAATTCCTGCAGTTTCTTCGTAAACTTGAATACTTGCAAGATCGTCTCTAAGTTCAATAACTTCTCCAATAAGTTTTTCCTTACCTACTAAAACAACGTCATAAACTTGAACGTCTTCCATTCCTTTTGCTACTATTAAAGGTCCAGAAACTTTTATTATTGTTCCATGTTTTTCCATAATATCACCTCAACAAAGCGATGCCTATCGCTTTTTCTACATCTTTCTTTAACTTATCTAATCCTAAACTGCTCTCATGACCTTCCATAGGTAATAAAAGTAAAATTGGATAAGTTTCATTTGCATATTTGTAACTAATTTCTTCTAAAAACGGACTTAAAGATTCTGAAATCAAAATGATTTTAGCTCCTTTAAGTTCTTCTAATTTATTTTTAAACTCATTATTATTTGTAACTATAAAGGACTCAATTCCAATACTTTGAAACAGCATCACTGCCTCAGAGTTTCCAATTGCATAAATTGGTTTCATAATATAATCAACTCCTCAATATTTTTTGATAAATAAAGAGCTTTTAAGTTTTCAAGTTCAATAAACTTTTTATAAACATAACCAACAACTATTCCTTCTTCTGCATAAGTAAGGGGTTTTATTATTTCATAAAAAGCTCTTTTTAATTGATTAGATAACACTTGAAAGTTATCAAAATCAAGTTTTTCTAAATGACCAACATATAGTTTATTTAAATAGTTTTGAAAGCTCTCATTATTACTAATAATTTCCTTAATATCGCTTAATTCAAATTCTCCACCAGGTAGTAAGTTAATTTTTACCCCTAGTTTAAGACTTCTTAATATTATTAAAATATTAGTTAGAGTTGTTTCAACTTTTAAATAAGACTTTAAAACTTCATTTACTACAAAATTAGCTTTTCTAGTCACAATTAGACTATCAATTAAATCGCTAACTTCCTTAAAATCTAAATTTGACTTATTTATTTCATCAAAAATAAACTTATCTTCTTGCTCTAATAAAGTGTAGTCGTGATGTTTTAAAGCATTATAAATTGCGTTTTCAGTTATTCTTCCTAAAGGATGAAACTTATAAGGTTTTTCTAATTTTATACTTTTATAAATTTGTTTAATGTTTAAACTATCATAAAGCACATAAAAGAAATTTCTTAAATTAACATCTGCAAATTTTTCTAAATCATTTTTAACTTTAATGTGTTCATTAAGATATAAAGTTTCAATATCGGTATAAGTGCTAAAACCTACTGTTTTTAAATAATTAAAAAAATGAGTGCTGTTTGACTTGCTCAAGTTTTGATAATCTTCTAATTTTAATAAAGTTTTGGCACTAAAATAACCACTTGTAAAACTCATCTTATTCTCCAAATAATATTTTAAATATTTCTTTTTCGTATTTATCTTTTAATTTTGAAACATAGTTTTTAATAGAAAAATTTAAATCATAATGTTCGCCTATAATTAAAAATCCATCTTCAATGTTAGCTGGTTCTTTAACTAAAGTTATTTCTACACCTTTATCTAATTTGTCATTTAAAGTATTTAAAATAACAAAATCAGCTTTTTTATTAGTTGAAAAAGCTTCTAAATAACGCATATAGTCAACTTCATTTACTTGCATAGTTTGTTTTCCACTTAGTTTTTCATCTTTAAGTAGTATTAAAGAAAACTTAAGTAAATCCGTTTTTGTTAAAGTGTTTAATTCTTGATATTGTTTATTAATTACTTCATCTAACAAACTCATTTTATGTTTTAAAATAGCTTGTCTTTTATCTAGCGTAAAACTTCTTTCTTTTTGGGTAATTTCTCTATCAATCTTTAGTTTAGTCTTTTTAATTGTTTCTTCTTTTTCTAAAAGCGCCTTTTCTTCAGCTAAATCCATCATTTCTTTGATTTCGTTTTTTGTTGAATTTGTAATTTCTTGTGCTGCTTCTTTGCCTTTTAGAGTTATTTTTTCAAAAATTGTGCTCATAGTTTAAATTGCAAATAAAACTAAAATAGAAACTAATAAACCTAAAATTGCATATGTTTCTACTAAAGCAGTCATTACCATTCCTCTAACTGAAAGACTTGGGTCTTTGGCAGTCATTAAAATTGCAGCTGCAGCAGCTTTACCTTGATAAATTCCACTCATTAGACCAGTAATTGCGATTGGAAGTCCAGCTGCTAAATAAGCAAATCCGTCAAATGCAGTTAATGTTGCTGGTGATCCACCTAAAAGACCAATTTGGTTTAACATTAAAACTCCTACTAAAAACCCATAAATACCTTGCGTTCCAGGTAATGCTTGTAAAAGTAATGTTTTACCATAAAGTTCAGGTTTTTCTGATAAAACTCCAGATGCTGCCTTTCCAGCAATTCCTACACCCATTGCAGAGCCAACTCCTGCAAAACCAGCCGTTACTGCGATACCGACTAAAGCCATCATTAATCCAAATGTCATCTATTTATTCCTCCATTATTAATTCATCTATATATTTTAATTCTATTTGTAAAGGTTCAAACTTAACGCCCTCACCTATATAAAACTTATTGAAAAACTCAATATACTGCAAGCGGGAGTCATGAATATAAGCACTTAATAATCCCATTGCAAAGTTAAAGATATGTCCAATTAAATAAACTACTAAACTTATCACAAATCCAAAAATTGAACCTTGAAGCATACCTGCTAGTAAATTGAATGTAAAAGCTATTACTGCACTTGATAATGATAATGCTAATATTCTAGAATAACTTAACACATCACTCAAATAACCACTAACGCCATATAATCCGCCTAGTCCGCTCACTAAACGTTTGAAGATATTTTTTTCTTTTCCTCCTGCTAAGAAGAAAATGAGTGCTGCCCCTACTAAAACTAAGGATGTTCCAATAATATTAGGCAGTTCACTAATCATTGATAGTGCCATAAAGACAACACCTACTAAAATTAAAATCCAACTAACTCCATCAGAAATCGCAGTAAGCGGTTCTTTTAATTTTATCGATAACATTACTTTCATTACTAAACCACTAATTATATGAAGTACTCCAATTCCAATAGAAACTATTAACATTGTTAGAGGGTCTTCCATTGGTGATAAAACTATCGATGACCAGTTTTGGTTAAAGATATTTCCAATAATTTTACCGATATCAAAATCCACCCCAAATAAACTTCCAAATAGTATTCCAGCAATTATTGTCATATAACCGCTATAGTAAAATACTGTTACTAATTGTTTAAAACCACCTTTAGGCTTTTTAAGTTTTAAAAATAAACCAAAAGCAATTACCATTATTAAACCATAACCAATATCACCCATCATTAAGCCAAAAATTAAGAAATACCAAATACTCATTAGTGGGTTAGGATCGATCTCTTGATGGTTGGGAATATTATAAGAATCTGTAATCGTTTCAAAGTTTTCCACAAACTTATTATTTTTAATAGCTGTAGGTACGACTTCGTTTGGTGCTGGATCTAAATATTCAACTTCATGAAAATCTAAATTTTTACTTAAACTTTGATCTAAAACTTTTATTTTATCTTCTCTTATCCAACCAGTTAATATTGTTGTTTCGTTAGTTTTAATTACTGGTGCTTCTTTTCTTTTTTTAGTTGTTCTAAGTTGATCAGCATAAACATATAGCAAATCAATTTCTGAGGCTGCTTTTTTAATACTTTCTTCATTTGCTTTTAAAGCTTTTATTAAATCTTCTTTTTCTGCTTGTAATGATTTTAAATAACTTTCCATTACATCATCATAATCTGGTAACTCAAAAGTTTTAAAATCAAATTCTTTTATATCATTAAATAATAGTTCTTTTTCTTTTAGTAAAACAAAACTTAAAGCTTGTCCTCTATCGTCTTTACCATAAAGCTCATAAATAACTTCATTTGTAGTAAAAAAGTTAGTTAAATCTGATAATAAACTTTCATGAACAAAGCCTTGATAAAAGTTCACATATTCAGTTTTTTTAAGTAAACTAAGTTTTAAAGGCATCTTATTAAAAGGATTATTGTTTTTAAGTTCAGTTTCAATATCTTTAATTTGAGAATTTAACTTTTCAATTAAAACTTTTTTATCTAAAACTGATTTAAGATAGTCATTAACTTGTTCATTTTCACTTTCAAAAACAGTGTGCTTAATTTCTTTATAATAGAAAAAACCTTTTTTAGGCATAAATAATTCTAAAAAGTTGATTGCTTCATCAACTTCTCTAATTAAGTTATCTATCTTGTTTGTATCTTCTTTAAAACTATTTTGTTCTTCTATTAACATTAATAGCTGTTTTTTCTGAATTAGTTTTAATACTTTATTTAAATCATTATTTAAAACAACAACACGAGCTTTTTTAACTGGAATAATCATTTATAAATCACTCCATTTAAAAATTTTAAAGCCTCAGCAACGTTTTTTTCGCTGTTTTTTCTAAGTTTAACTTGTTCTTCTTTAATTTCTTCATTAAAGTCTGCTTGTAACTTAGCTAGCTTCATTTGTTCTTCGTTTAGAAGCTTTTCTACTTCTTGTTTTGTTTGTTTTAATGTTTTAATTTCAAATTCTTTAATCGTAGCTCTAGCTTTTTCTAATTCTATCTCACGATTTTGAAGTGCTTTTTCTTTCAATAATATTGCTTCTTCTTCTGTTTTTAAAATTTTTTCTAATAAGCTCAAAATTATTCCACCCCATTCACAAAACTATTGTATCATATACAATATTATTTCTCTATTGTTATTGTCATAGATTTTAAGATAATTTTACATTTTGTTTACCGTGATATCGCTTTCAAAAAAACATCTACTTTGACCTCTTTACATAATAGCTTTGATTTGATAATATGAAATCGGTTAGTAAGACGTATAATGGGCTAGATGTGGCGGCCGAGTTTCTACCATAACACCGTTTAAATGTTATGACTACGTACTAATCTTCTTATTATGTCCAAATGCCACATCTAAAGTGGCTTTTATTTTGCAAAATAACTTAAGGAGGAAAAAATGCAAAAAGACAATGCAGGGAAAAAAGTATCATTTAAACATAAACTTGATAACTTTTTTCAAATTACTGAAAGAGGATCTTCTTTTAAAAATGAAATTATTGGTGGGTTAGTTACATTTTTGGCGATGGTTTATATTTTAGCTGTTAACCCGGACATTTTAAGTGCAGCTGGAATGCCAGTTGGTGGAGTATTTTTAGCAACTGCAGTTATTGCTGGTTTAGCAACAATATTTATGGGACTTTATGCTAAAATACCATTTGCTTTAGCTCCAGGAATGGGAACTAATGCTTTCTTTGCTTTTACAGTTGTATTAGGTTTAGGCTACACATGGCAAGAAGCTTTAGCAGCGGGAGTTATTGGAGGAGTTTTATTTTTAATTTTATCAGTTACTCCAGCTAGAAAAATTATTATGGAAGCAATTCCAGCAAATTTAAGATTAGCTATTGGAGCTGGTATAGGATTTTTCATTGCTTTCATAGGTTTACAAGGTGCAGGAATTGTTGTTGGAGATCCAGTTATTTTAGTATCTTTAACTAATTTTAAAAATCCTATTACACTACTTGCTTTATTTGGAATTATTTTAGCACTCGTTTTACATACAATGGATTTTAAATTTACAATTATTACTTCTATTTTTGTTACTGCAGTGGTAGGCGTTATTTTAGGATATATTTTCCCAAATCAAGGTTTTCCAGTAATCGGAAGTTTTGATTATAGCGGTCTTAAAGATATTACTATTACTTCTAAAGGGTTCATTGAAGGTTTTAAAACTGTTTTTAGTAGAGCAGACTTAATTTTAGTTGTTATTTCTTTAACGTTTTTAGATATGTTTGATACTATGGGAACTTTCCTAGCTACTGCTGGTCCAGCAGGATTAATTAAAGAAGATGGATCTATTGAAGGTTTAGAGCGCGGATTAATTGTTGATAGTGTTGCGACAATTTTTGGAAATATGTTAGGTACACCAGTTGTAACTACTTATGTTGAATCAAGTACTGGAATAGCCGCTGGTGCTAGAACAGGATTAAGCTCTGTAGTTACTGGACTTTTATTCTTCGTAGCAATTTTATTATTCCCTGTTTTCCAAGTATTTAGTAATAGTGCAATTACTGCTTCTGCTTTAGTATTAGTTGGAGTATTAATGGCAATGCAACTTAAAAACATTGAGTGGGACAAAACAGAAGTTGCCATTACAGCTTTTTTAACAATTGCAATAATGGTTTTAACTTATTCGATTTCTAATGGTATTGCATTTGGAATAATATTTTATGTTATTACAAATTTAGCAAAAAAACGTTATAAGGAAATACATCCTGTTATGTATACTTTAGCAGGTTTATTTATTCTTTATTATTTCATTATGGCAGTATTTTTATAACCCTTAGGGGTTATTTTTTTTATAAAATTATAACAATAGAAAGGAAATTTGATTTATGAAAAAACTTGTTTTAGACACTTATGAAAAACCAACTTTGTTTAAGTGGATTTTATTAAGCTTACAACATGTATTTGCAATGTTTGGAGCTACTGTTTTAGTACCTATTTTAACCGGTCTAGATGTTAGTGTTGCCTTAATAGGCAGTGGTATTGGAACACTTATTTATATTTTAGCAACTAAAGCAAAAGTACCGATGTATTTAGGTTCGTCATTTGCTTATATCGCTGCAGTAAGCGGTGCTTATGCTGTTAATGGTAACTTTAATAGCGCCTTAGTTGGATTTATGGCTGTTGGACTTATTTATGTTGTTGTAGCAATTTTAATTAAATATTTCGGTGTTAAATGGCTTAAATGGTTGCTTCCTTCAGTTGTTGTTGGCCCAATGATAATGGTAATTGGCTTGAGTTTAGCGCCAGTTGCCGTTGGCCAAATAACTAATCTTGCTGATGGAACTGTTGTTGGTTGGGAAGGTTATTTAGTAGCTTCAGTAACGTTTTTAACTATTATTATTGTAAGTATTAAAGCTAAAGGCTTTATTAAAATAATCCCGTTTTTATTTGGAATATTAGCAGGTTATATCACTTCATTAATTGTGGGAATTGTTGATTATAGTTTATTTGCTAATTTACGTTTCTTCCATTTGCCTAAGTTCCAACTAGTCGGTACATACTCATTTGATTTTAGCGCTTTATACATTTTTATTCCGTTAGCTTTTGTGACTATTATGGAACACATTGGTGACCATCAAGTTTTAGGAGCAATTATGGATAGAGACTTTATGACTGAGCCTGGTTTAGATAAAACATTAATTGGTGATGGTGTTGCAACATTATTTGCCGGATTAATTGGAGCTCCAGCTAATACTTCTTATGGTGAAAATACTGGTGTTGTTGCTTTAACAAAGGTCGGTTCAGTTTGGGTTACTGGTTTAGCTGCATTAATTGCTATTTTATTAGCTTTCATTATGCCAGTGAATGTTTTCATTCAAAGCATTCCTACTCCAGTTTTAGGAGGAATGGCTTTAGTTTTATTTGGAATGATTGCTGCAAACGGTCTTAAAGTAATTGTTGAAGATAAAGTTGATTTAGGTGAAATTAAAAATGTAATTATTATTGCTTCTATGTTAGTTGTTGGTTTAGGAGGATTAGTGATTAACATTGGCGGAGCCATAAACTTAGAGACTATGGCGTTAGCTGCTATAGTTGGTATTTTAGTAAATTTATTATTTAAATTATTAGATTCTATTAGTTTTAATAAAAAGAAGGCTTAGGAAAATCCTAAGCCTTTTCTTCGTTTTCTAAGTTTAATACATTTA
>CAZYSQ010000006.1:0-53724 GCA_964649865.1 uncultured Acholeplasmataceae bacterium | reverse complement strand
AGAACTTACAATTATCCTCAAAACAGAGTTACTGACCACCGCATTAATTTAACAATTCAAAGATTAGATGCAATTATGGAAGGTAAATTGGATATTATTTTAGAACCACTATTAAATGAAATCCAAAGTGAAAAACTAAAATCAGGCGACAACAATGACGTACAATAAACTTTTGTTAGAAGGACAAAAAAAATTAAAAGAAAGAGGTCTTGACCAATCTTTAGCAAAAACGTTTTTAATGGAAAGCGCTTCTTTAACTGCTAATTCGTTTTATAGTAGCTTATCAGAATCCCCTTCTTTAAAAGTTATTAAAAAATATAATAAATATTTAAATAGTTATATCTCAAAAAATAAGCCATCACAATATTTATTAAAGAAGGCTTATTTTTATAATTTAGAGTTTATAGTTAACAAACACACTTTAATACCAAGACCAGAAACCGAAGGAATAATCGAACTATTAAAATCTCATCTAAATGAAAAAGAAAATTTAAATATATTAGATGTCGGTACTGGTTCTGGAGTAATTAGTGTTACTTTGAGTAAACTTTTTCCAAGCAATAATTATTTTGCAGTAGACAAAAGTTTAAAAGCACTAAAAATAGCTAAAAAGAATAATAGAAAACATAATACTAATGTTAAGATGTTTAAAAGTGATTTGTTTAATAAAGTAAATAACAAATTAGATATTGTAGTCGCAAACCTTCCTTATGTTTCTACGACAGAAGAATTAGATAATTATGTATTAAAAGAACCTAAGACTGCTTTATTTGCAGGTATAGATGGTGTTGATTTATATGATAATTTTTTTAAACAAGTATTTAAGTATGTGAATTTTAATTATCTAATAATTATAGAGCACGGTTACTTACAAAAAGAATTACTTAAAGAAATTATTAAAAAGTATAATGATAAAACAATAATAGAGACATTTAAAGATTTAAATGGTAAAGATCGTTACACGATAGTTAGAGGATTAAATGATGAAAAATTTTCTTAACGGATTTATAAAAGAAAATAGTGTTGTAATATTTCCAACTGATACAGTATTTGGTATGGGTTGTTTGTTGTATGATGAGGTTGCTATAAACAAAATATATGAAATAAAAGGTAGAGATACAACAAAAGAATTAGCGGTTTTATGTAATAACATTGAGCAAGTAAAACAAATTGCTATATTAGATAAAAAATCAGAAAAACTAGCAAAAGTTTTTTGGCCAGGAGCATTAACTATAATTTTAAAAACTTCCAAAGAATATTATAAAAAAACAGGTAAAAACACTATTGGTGTTAGAATTCCTAACAATGAAATTGCTTTAATGCTTACAAAAAACAATGGACCTTTAAAAACTACATCTGTTAATAAAGCTAATTTTCCACCACTAAACAACATTAATGAAATTAAAGAAAGTTTTAGCAAAGATGTTGATTTTATATATGAAGAAGAGAAAGGGAACTATTTAAATCTTTCTTCAACAACAATTGATTTAACAACTACTGAAGTGAAGTTTATTAGAATAGGCTCCATTTTAGAAAAAGAAATAATGGAAGTGTACAATGAATAATATAAATATTAGAAACATAGCAATAGTAGCTCACGTTGATCATGGAAAAACTACATTAGTTGATGCGCTATTAAAAGAAACGATTAAAACAAATAAACAAATTCAAACAAGAGCAATGGATAATTTAGATTTAGAAAAAGAAAGAGGAATTACAATCTTATCTAAAAATACTGCAATCTATTATAACAATGTCAAAATTAATATTTTAGATACTCCAGGACACCATGACTTTGGTGGAGAAGTTGAAAGAATTATGAATATGGTTGATGCTATTTGCTTAGTAGTAGACGCTAATGAAGGAGTTATGCCACAAACAAAATTTGTTTTAGAAAAAGCTTTAAAAGCTAATTTACAAATAATAGTAGTGTTAAATAAAATGGACCGTGAAGCAATAAGGCCTAAACAAGTTATTGATGAAATATATGAACTATTTTTAAGTTTAAATGCTAGTGATTTACAATTAGATTTTCCAATTATTTATGCTTCAGCTAGTGAAGGAATTACTTCACATAAAGAAACAATGGATGATCTCAAATCAATGGAACCACTACTCCAAACAATTATTGATTATGTTAATCCTCCTAAAGTTAAAGAAGGCTCACTTCAATTTCAACCTGCAATTTTAGATTATAACGATTATGTAGGTAGAATGGGAGTAGGTAAAGTCTCTAGAGGAAAATTAACAGTTAATCAAATGGCTTCAGTAAAAAGAGAAGAAGGAATTGTTAATTTTAGAATTCAAAAGATTTATGGTTTTGAAGGATTAAACAAAGTTGAACTTAAAGAAGCAGATAGTGGAGATATTGTAGCTATCGCTGGGTTAGGCGATTTAACAGTAGGGGAAACAGTTAATGATTATAACATAATTGACCCTCTACCTAGCATTACAATTCAAAAACCAACAATTGAAATGACATTTCAAATAAATACTTCACCTTTTGCAGGATTAGAAGGAAAGTTTGTGACTAGTAGTAAATTAGAAGAAAGATTAACAAAAGAAAGTCAAAAAGACGTTAGTCTAGTTATTGAGAAAATTAATAACGATAGTTGGTTAGTTAAAGGAAGAGGGGAACTTCACTTAAGTATATTAATAGAAACAATGAAAAGAGAAGGTTATGAGTTTGCTGTTTCTAAACCAAATGTAATTTTAATTGAAGAAGATGGAATAATAAAAGAGCCCTTTGAAAAAGTAACAATAAGTACACCAGAAAAATCACTTGGTAGTGTTATTGAACTTTTCAATAGTAGAAAGGCACAGTTAATTGATCTACAAACTTCTCAAAATGATAGTATATTAATTTTTGAGATGCCATCAAAAAGCTTAATTGGTGTTAAAAATACTTTCTTATCATTAACTTATGGAGAAGGAATTATTAATCATGCATTTTTAGAATATAGAAAAGAAGTTTCATCAAATATTACAAGACAATTTGGTTCTTTAGTATCAATAAATGAAGGAGATGCAACAGCTTACGCTTTACATCGTTTAGAAGATAGAGGAACAATGTTTATAGAACCAAAAAGTAGAGTGTATAAAGGAATGATAGTTGGACAAACTAATAAAGAATTTGACATGCACGTTAACGTAACTCAAGGAAAACAACTAACTAATGTAAGAAGTGCAACTAAAGATCAAACTGTTGTTTTAAGGAAGGCTAGACAAATGACTTTAGAGATGTGCATGTCTTATATAAGTGATGATGAATTAATAGAAATTACACCTAAAAGTATTAGATTAAGAAAAAAATAAAATTACAATAAATAATAAATTATTATATGATATAATCAATAAAAGAAGGGGGTTTTATATATGATTGCAATTGGGTCAGACCATGCCGGATTTCAACTTAAACAACAACTTATTAATTATTTTGAAGAGAATAAAATTAAGTATGAAGATCTTGGCACAAACTCATTAGAGTCTGTTGACTATCCAGATTTTGGCTTTAAAGTCGGAAAAGCCGTAACTACAGGAAAGTACAACTATGGCATTGTTATTTGTGGAACAGGAATAGGAATTTCTATTGCGGCTAACAAAGTTAAAGGAGTTAGGGCTGCATTAGTATATGATGAAAATACTGCAAGACTTGCTAAAGAACATAACAATGCAAATATAATTGCTTTTGGAGGAAGAACTACTTCATTACCTGAAGCAATTAAAATTATTAATGCTTACCAAGGAGCAACCTTTGAAAAAAGGCATCAAAATAGAATAGATAAAATTACAGAACATGAGGAGAAAAAATGAGCAAACTAACTGTTTTAAAACACCCTTTAATTGAACACAAAATGGCAATTATTCGTGATAAAAATACTAATACAAAAGATTTTAGAGAAGCTATTAGTGAGATTGGAATGTTAATTACTTATGAAATATCAAGAGATTTTCCTACAGTAAGTAAAACAATAGAAACACCATTAGTAAAAACTAATGTAAAAGTCTTAAAAAACAACATTGTGATTGTTCCTATTTTAAGAGCAGGGATTGGAATGGTAGAAGGAATTCACACAATTATTCCTCAAGCTAAAATTGGTCACATTGGTTTATATCGAGATCAAGAAACTTTAAAACCTGTAACTTATTTTAAAAAGTTTCCAGAACAAATTGATGAGTCAACTGTTCTATTAGTTGACCCAATGC
The DNA here is from genome assembly GCA_964649865.1 of uncultured Acholeplasmataceae bacterium. Lineage (GTDB taxonomy): Bacteria > Bacillota_I > Bacilli_A > Acholeplasmatales > UBA5453 > DUQU01. The sequence goes on along the minus strand of CAZYSQ010000006.1, from coordinate 49,518 downwards.
TAGCAACAGGCGGAACAGTAAGTGCAGCTATCACAATTTTAAAAGAAGCAGGTGTTAAAGATATTAGATATGTTGGTGTTGTTGGATGTCCTGAAGGAGTAGAATTACTAAAAAAAGAACATCCTGATGTAGATGTCTATTTAGCAGCTTTAGATGAAAAATTAAATGAAAAGAGTTATATCGTTCCAGGCTTAGGTGACTGTGGCGACAGAATGTTTGGCACTAAATAATGAATCAATATTTTTATTTTGGCGGTTTGTTAATAGGATTTGTGTGGGCTTTTAGATCACTTCAAGGTAGCCGCTTTGAATCACTTTTTAAGCAAAATAAAATATGGGAAATGCGTAGTACTATTACCCTTGTTTCTCTGTTATTAGGACATGTTTTAGGTTCAATAATTGAAAGAATCTACTTTATTTTTCAAGCGATATTTTAATTAGTTTGTTAGTTTCTTTTATTAAATTAATTTTTTTAGGAAACTTAGTATTTAATTTTGAGAAGTTACCTTTTAAAAAGTAAAACTCTAAAATAACTTCTTCTAAAAAGGTTTCTGTTAAAATAATAGCGTTGTTTTCTAAATAATGTTTTAAAGTATCATAAAGTGGATAAGGTATTGAAATAGTATAAATAGTTTTTAAAGCTTCTTCGAAAAAAGAAGCTTTTTTTAATGCAGTAGAAGCGCTATTTTTATATGCTCTTATTAATCCGCCTTTACCTAATAAAACTCCACCAAAATATCTTACTACAACACATAATACGTTAGTTAAATCATGATGTTTCAAGACTTCTAAAATAGGAACACCTGCTGTTCCTTTTGGTTCTCCATCATCATTTGATTTTTGAATGTTTTGTCCATCTAAAATATAGGCATAACAATGATGTCTAGCATTTGGATGAAGTTTCTTTATTTCTTTTAAGGTGTCATTTACATCATCTATACTTTTTACAACACTTAAAAAAGTTATAAATTTTGATTTTTTTTCAATAAATTCAGTTACAATATTTTCTTTAAGTTGCTTCATTTAGTAAACTCTCCTAATGTTATTATAACACTAATTTTTTTAATAAAATGTGATAAATTAAAATTATAACATATTAGTTATGTTATAATAAAAGATGGTGATATAATTTGAGTTCAATTAGATTAGCAACTTATGTGATAGATAAATTAAAAAGAAATGGATATGAGGCTTATTTTGTAGGTGGTTGTGTTAGAGACCATCTTTTAGGTTTGCCAATTAATGATATTGATATTACAACATCAGCGGTTCCTTACCAAGTTTTAAATCTTTTTAGATCAGAGCCTACGGGAGTTAAGTATGGTACTGTTACAATTACTGATGAAAGAGTTAATATTGAAGTTACAACTTTTAGAACTGAAGAGGGTTACGCTGATTTTAGAAGACCAGAAACAGTAGAGTTTACTGTTGATGTTTTAGAAGATCTAAAAAGAAGAGACTTTACTATTAATGCTTTAATTATGGATGAAAACTACAAAGTTTATGATTATGTTGATGGTCTTAAAGATTTAAAGGGAAAAGTAATTAGAGCAATCGGAGATGCAAACCAAAGGTTTAGTGAAGATAGTTTAAGGCTTTTAAGAGCTATTTATTTTCAAGCTAAGTTAGGCTTTGAAATTGAAGAAAACACTTTAAATAGCATGAAAGAAAATGCCCATTTATTAACACATTTACCAAACGAAAGAGTTTTAGACGAGTTTTTAAAAATATTAAAAAGTAAACATCAAGTCAAAGCATTAAAAAGTTTACAAGCATCAGATTTGCACAAACATATTCCGGGCTTTGAGAATGGTATTAATTTTATAGTTGAAAATATAGATTATAACTTATACAATGATACTTTTTTTAGTTTGATATTTTCTTTAAATAAAGGTGTTCCAAGAGAGTGGAAGTTTAGCAATTATCATTTTAATAAATATCAAAAAGTAGTAAAACTTGTTTTAGATGAACAAGATGTTGATGATTTTGTTTTATACGAATACGGCTTAGAGATTTCAACTCTTGCTAATAAAATCTTATTTATTTTAAATAAAAAACCACATCAGAAAATTCAAATTGAAAAGATGTTTAACGAATTAGTTATTAAAAGTGTAACTGACTTAGATGTTAGAGGCTCAGATATTTTAAAAATAACAACTAAAAAACAAGGCGCTTGGTTAAAAAACTTATTAAATGAATTAGTGAAACAAGTTTTATTAAGAAACTTAAAAAATGAGCATGATGAACTAATAAAGTATTGTAAGGAGTATTTGAATGAAGAGTGATTTTTATTGTTATTTAGATGGCTTTAATTTAATTACAATTATTCTTCCAAATAAATTTTTAAATGGTAATAAATCATTTAGTTTAAAAGCTCTTAATTATAACATTCCTTTAACTATTGTTAAAATTGAAGCATTAGGAAATGAAACGAAATATAGTTGTGAAATTAATGAAACAATAAGTTTAAATGAAACGTATAATGTCATTGATGAAGATAATAATATTTCTTTACTAAGAATTGGAAAAGTAGTAAGGACAGAAATGTTTGATTTAATGTATGAGTATGATAAGCATGATTTAGGTGTTACTTATACTAAAGAGAAAACTGTTTTTAAATTATGGAGTCCTGTCGCAAAAGAAATTGAGCTTGAACTTATTAATTCTAATAATATGAAACAAATTGTTGACTTGAAATATTCAGGAAAAGGCTTATGGGAAGCTATTTTGCATGAAAATTTAGAAGGTGCAAAATATAGATATCATGTTAGAGTAAATGAGCTTTTTAAAACAATTACAGATCCATATGCTATTAGTAGTACAGCTAATGGAAAATATAATTATGTTGTTGATAAAAATAAATTTAGGAAGTTTAAACATAAAAAACCAGACTTTAGTGGTAAAAATGTTGACGCAATTATTTATGAAGCAATGATTAGAGATTTAACAATGTCAGGAACATCAAAAGCTTTAAATAAAGGAAAATTTAAAGGGCTTTTAGAAAAACATGAAAACGAAGGAATAGAGTATATTAAAACTTTAGGGGTGACACATCTTCAATTACTACCAATTTTTGATTTTGAAGGTGTAGATGAGTTAAACCAAACTAAATTATATAATTGGGGTTATAATCCTAGTCAGTATAATGTTGTTGAAGGGTCTTATAGTATAGACCCAGAAGATCCTTACTTAAGAATAAATGAATTAATTGAATTAATAGATTATTTACATGAAAGTGGCTTAAGAGTTTCAATGGATGTAGTTTTCAATCATGTTTATAATATAAACACTTTTCCTTTTAACGATTTAGTACCAGGCTATTTTTATAGATATGATAACAATGGTATGAAGACTAGTTCATCAGGATGTGGAAATGATTTAGCAAGCGAAAAAATAATGGTTAATCATTTTATTATTCAATCAATAAAATATTGGTTAGAAACATTTCAAATTTCAGCTTTTAGATTTGATTTAATGGGATTAAATGATATTGAATTAATAACTAAAGTAGAAATAATTACAAAAAGATATGACGAAGCGTGCTTTATTTATGGTGAAGGTTGGAATATGGAATCAATATTACCACCAAAACAAAGAGCTAATATGAGTAATGCTAAATTATTACCAAACGTTGCCTTTTTCAATGATACTTTTAGAGATAAGATAAAGGGTGGCACTTTCTCTAAAGAATTAGGTTATAGTTTAGGTGGAAATTTAAATAAAACAGACCTTTATTATTTATTTACTGGAAGCTCCCTTGATAATTTTAAATTCTATAGTCCTAGTCAATCGATTAACTATGTTGAATGTCATGACAATCATACATTTTACGATAGGGCAAAAATATTAAATAAAAATTTAACTGCAACAGAAATTATTGATTATGCTAGACTTGCATTATCATTTACAATTTTAAGTCAAGGCATACCTTTTATTCATTTAGGACAAGAGTTTTTAAGAAGTAAAAATGGAGTAGAAAACTCTTATAAATCTAGTGATTTAATTAATGCAGTTAACTGGGATTTGAAAGAACAAAATAGTAGTCTAATTGAAACAGTAAAAACATTAATTAAAATTAGAAAAGAATATCGTGTTTTTAGATTAACTTCAAATGCTGAAATTAAAAAGCATATTAAAAGTGGTTCAAATAGAATAGAATTTAAAACGGTTGAGTTTTTGTTAACTGATTTAACAAAAGAATTTGTAGTTTATTTTAAAAATGATTATGAAGACGAACTATTAGCACCAAAAGAAGACTATAATTTATATTTTGATGGTATTAGTTTAGTAAATAGTAAAGCTAGCGGAATTGTGGCTAATAGACCAGGGTGTTATATATTTATAAAGGAGAGATTTAGATGATAATAATTGGTAAAGTAGAAAATATGAATATTGGTGAAGATTTTTTTAATTGTAATGTTTTACTTAGTACTAAAGAAAGAATTAACTTAAAACTAACAAAAGAACAAGCTTACAGTTTAAAAGTTGACCGAGTTTATCAGTTTGAGTACGAACAAAAAAACAATAACAATGAAAGATGTTATAACGAAGTTATTGAAATTAAAGATATTACTAAAACAGTAAGTGATTTTAAAGAAATAAAAGAAAAGCTAGGTGCCTTTTATGAAATTGCTCCTATTGATATTGACTACGTAAAAGAAACGATTGAAAGTTATTTAAAAGATATTAAAAATCCAATTTTAAGTAAACTTACAAAAATAATTTATGATAAATATAAATCTGACTTTTATTTATACCCTGCTGCAGTAAAGTTTCACCACGCTTATTTAGGTGGCTTAGCTTATCACACTAAAACAATGTTAAACTTAGCAAACAAAATGTTAGAAGTTTATGATTTTATTAACAAAGATTTAGTTTATAGTGCAATAATATTACATGACATTTGTAAAACAACTGAACTTTCTGGTTTTGAAGGTGGAGAGTATACTAAAGAAGGACAACTTGTTGGTCACTTAGTATTAGTCACCCAACAATTAATGATTGAAGCTAGCAAATTAAATTTAGAAAATGAGGAAGAAGTATTACAGCTTAACCATATTTTATTATCACACCATGGCCTGCCTAATTTTGGCGCAGCAAAAAAGCCTCAAACAGCAGAAGCTTTGTTAGTATGGTATATTGATACAATAGATTCTAAATTTAGAGTATTAGAAGAAGTTTTAAAAGAAACACCAGAAGGACACTTTACTCAACTAATAAATGTCGCTGATAAAATGAGATTTTACAAACATAAAGTTAAATAACTAAGAAAAAAAGGACTGCTATAGTCCTTTTTTATTTATTAATTGAAAATAGTAAACCAATCTCCAAATATTTCAAAGTATTCTTTATTTGATTCTAAAGTAGCATATTTTAAAAATTGTTTTTGGTTGATTGCTAAAATTCCATCTAAAGTAGTTTGGTCAGAAGCATTAGTAAATGTTAAGTTTGCTCCTGTAACTAATTTATGAAGTAAGTGAAGTCTCATTTCTTGTTCTTCATATCTAGCAACGATTGGTGCTAAGTAATTAGTAATAGCTGTGTTTACATTTGAAGGTAAGTCAATATCATAATCAGAATCTTTTTGGTGTAAGTAAATTTCAACTTGGTTTAAAGAGATTTTTTTATCATCGCTATAAGCATTAAGTGTTTTTTCTACGTTACCATCTTTATCTTTTAATTCAACTTTTTCATAAATTTTACCTTTAGTATTATCGCCATCAATGTATTTATCATCACTATAAGTGAATTTAGCGCTTTTCGCAACATCTCCGCCTAAAGCTAAAATTAAATGCCATCCGAAGCTAGTTTCTAAAACATCATCATAAACAATTGGTTTGCTATCAAGTAATTGTTTAGGGAATTTTTCATCTAGTTCATAATATTCTTCATAAATGAAATCGTAAAATTCAACTATTCTATCATAAAACTTTTCATCAAAGTTTTGTTGGCCTGGCCAGTTTGTTTTGTTTGTTTGAGTTCCTAATGATTGGTATTCAATTTGTAAACCTAATTTTTTAAATTTAGCCCAATCTTTTTCTGGTCCGCAAAGTTTGTTTTGTTCGTCATCGTCATCATCGCCTACATAATTATCATCACAGTTAAAACGTGCGCTTTCTTTATATAGTTTAACAATGTCTTGTAGACCGCTATCAAAGTTAGGATATTTAGAAGCTTTTGTGTAAATTAAAGCTAATAATTCAGTAATTGCTTCTTTATATTCTAATACTTCAGCAGCAGTTAATGTGTCAAAGAATTCTTGTGGATCATCTGGATTTTCATCTTCATCCATATCAACTTTAACAATTAAATGTCCAGTTGTAAGTGAGAATGTTTGTTCTTGTAATCTATTAGCAAGTGTTAAGAATTTATCATAAACTTGTTCGCCAAAATGCTCTTTATAGTCAGCTAAATATAGTTTTTCAACTTCTGATAAAATATAAACTCTTTCAACGGCTTCTTCTTTACTGTTTGATTGGAAAGCAAGTTTTAAAAACTTAGCTCTACCGATAGAAGCAGGGAATCCACTTGAAGCAAAAGCATCACTACTAAATTGTGAAATTAAGTTATCGATGTTTTCTTCATATTCTTGACGTTGCTTTTTAGTAATTTGGTCAACATACTTAGAATTTAATAAAGTCTTTTTAATACCCATATCCATTGCGATAGAAGGTCCGTATTGTTTTTTTAGTAGTGCATAAAATTGATCAACTGTAATTTCTTCTCCATCAACTGTTGCAACTAAATTATTATCAAACTTTTTAGCAAGTTCGTATTTATCATTTCTTAAGAATAAATGAACGTCACTATCATAAATAACAACTTTAACATCGTTATATCTAGCAGAAGCTTTAGAATTAACATAGCTTTCAGTTAATTTGTTTTCAACTAACTCTTCGTAATATGTTAAAGCATAGTCTTTTAATTCTTTTTTATCTTCATCAGCCCATACGATTAATTTATCTTCTTCATCTACTTGATTTAAAATATCATCATTGTGATCTTCTAATTTGTATAATAAGTAGTAGTAGTTACCAAAACTACGTGGTGAAGCAGTAAATCTTGTGCCGTTTTCTTTAGTTGATAATGTGTTATATAAATATGTTCTTACACCATTTAAAGTAGATTCACTTTGTGAGTTAATTGGGAAATCTTCATAAGTTAAAGTAAATAATCCTTTAGCATCTTCATCATCATTAACAAAATCTTCATCTGCTAATACTTGTTCTAAAGCTTCAACTTTGTCTAAACCACTTAAATCAATTGCTTTATATGGGTAAATATAGTTATAAATTTCTAAAATTTGGAATAATACTTCATTTTCATCTAATAGTTCATCTTTTTCGCCTTCAGAAATTTCTCTTTCAGGGTTAACAGAATATTTGTCAAAATATTTTTGATGATCTAATTCTGATAAAGAACCATTACTATCTTCTAAACCTAGATCTTCTAATACTGATAAAGCATAACCATCAACAACAACATCACGTGGATCTGGAATAATATACCAGTTTTGACGGTAAGTTTTAATATTAAAGTATCTTAAAGTTTCATTTGCTTCATAACTATTTGAAAAACGAATTGATACAAAGCTTAAAGGATATCTTTTTTGAATGTTACTCTTAAAGTATGATTCGATATCTTTGTCTTTATCAATATAATAGTTAGAATCTTCATCAACAACTTCTTCAGCTAGTTTTTCTTTAGCATAAAGCTTTTTAGCAACGTTATTAACATATTGTTTTAATAATTCGTCGCTATGAGCTTCAAAGTTATCAGCGTCGATGTCAGCAGTAGTTAAAGGAGTACCCTTTAAAAACATTGAATCAAGATAACTTTCAACAGCACTAACTAAATCTTTTTCTTTGTATTCTTTTAAGTCGTCTAATTTGCTTGTACCAAAAATAGCTTGGTTAGCATACTTAATTAAATCTTCTTTATAATCTTCAAAGTTATCATTAACTTTTTTAATTTCTTCTTTGAAAACAATATTTTCAAATTCTTTATTTAATAAATCAACACCATTAATACGCATTTCTTCGTATAATTCTTTTTCAGTGATTTTAAAGCCAGTACCTTCAGCATAAACTGAATCAGTAAGGCTACCATAAGGAATTTGATCTTTTACTTTTTTACAAGAAGCTAAACCTAGTAAAGAAACACCTACAATTACTAGTGCTAAACTTCTTTTGAATATCTTTGTTTTGTTCACTTTTTCACTCCTCGATTTCAAATTACAGCATAAATAATATAACATAGTTAGAAAGTCAATGCAATCTTTTTCGCACATAGATTATCATTTTTACACTAAGATATATTATACTATTAAATATATATATTTACAAACATGAAATAGATTATAAATAAAAAAGACTTTTAAACACTAAAGAAGGCAATATTAATTTTTTAAAAACAAATACTCATTTCGTTTGGTTCTTGTAGAAAGATTTTAAATTAGTAATTAATATGGTAAGATAATTTGTGCTAATAAAAATATGTAATAAATCGTTTGGAAGGAGAATATTTTATTTTTCTTAAAATAATCTAATAAAAAAATATGTTATTTTTAAATATTGCGTCTGGTTCAAAAGGTAATTCAAGTTTAATAAGTTATGGAAACACTAATTTATTAATTGATGTTGGACTATCATTAAAACAAATCGAAAAAGGATTGGAAAAAGTTAATAAAAGTTTAAAAGATATTACTGATGTAATTATTACTCACGAACACTCTGATCACGTTAAAGGGTTGTTGTCTTTTTTAAGTGCTAGTAATGTTAATTTATACATGTCAAAAGGGACTTCAAATGAACTTAACATAAATTATTTTAAAGAAATTAAAGCTTTAGAAAAATTTAATATTAATGAACTTATAATTACACCCTTACCCTTATCACATGACGCTAAAGAACCACTCGGAGTAATTATCGAAAACGAATTAAGTAGTTTATGTTTTATCACGGATACAGGATATATTCCGCAAAATTTAATACCTTTATTAGAAAACCACGATTTATATTATTTGGAGTCTAATCACGACTCTTATAAATTAGCTAAAAGTAAAAGACCAAATTATTTAAAAAATAGAATTGCTGGAGAAAAAGGGCATTTATCAAATTATGATTCAGCTTATCAGTTTAGTTTAATGGTGGGCCCTAAAACAAAGCACTTAATTCACGCTCATATTAGTGAAGACTGCAATAGTTTTACTTTAATTGAAAAGACATTTGATGAAGTTTTAAAAGCTCAACAAGTAGACGTTAATAATTTGTTTAGATATTATGCTAAACAAGATGAAGCTTTAGAGGCGATTTACTTATGATAAAAATAATATGCGTTGGTAAAATGAAAAGTTACCAAGATGAACTTAAAAACTATTTAAAACAAATACCACATCAAGTTCAAATAATTGAAATAAAGGATGAGGCTTTAGAAGCTAACATCGTTAAAGAAGAAAAAGCAATTTTAAAGCATCTTAATGATAATTCATATATAGTTTTATTAGCTATTGAAGGAAAACAATATGACAGTATAGAATTTTCTAGCAAAATTAGTAGTTTAATAGAGCAAAACAAAGAAATAATTTTTATTATTGGTGGCTCTTATGGTGTTACTTTAGAAGTAAAAAAACGAGCTAACGAACTTTTAAGTTTTTCTAAAATGACATTTCCTCATCAATTAATGAGATTAATATTTTTAGAACAACTTTATAGAGCGTTTAAAATAAAAGAAAATCATCCTTATCATAAGTGAGGTAAATTAAATGATTAAGTATATTTTTTGGGATTTTAATGGAACAATTTTAGATGATTTAGAGTTATCACTTGACTTGTTAAATGAAATATTAGTAAATGAAAATAAAAGCCCAATAACTAAAGAAAAGTATTTAGAAATTTTTGGATTTCCTATTAGAGATTATTATAAAAAAGCAGGAATTTTTTATGATGATGAAAACTTTATGAGAATTGCTAATTACTTTATTGAAAACTATCAACCTAAAAGTTTGTTAATCGACTTGCATGAAGGTATAAAAGAATTACTTGAATACTTTTATAATAATGGTGTTAAAAATATTTGTTTATCTGCATCAGAAATTAATAATTTAGAAGAACAGCTTAAACATTATGATATATACAAATACTTCCACAAAGTTATTGGTACAGATAACGTAATTGCTTTAGGAAAAGACACTTTAGGAATAAATTATTTAAAAGAAGAAAAGATAGATCCAAAAGAAGCACTCTATATTGGTGATACTACTTATGATTATGAAATAAGTAAAAAAATGGGCATAAAATGTCTATTGTTTACAAAGGGACACCATTCAATTAAAAGATTAAAGTCAACTGGGGCTATACTAATTAACAATATAAATGATATAATAAAATGTATAAAAGGAGATGTTGAAAATGAAAAAGTTTTTTAAAGAATTCGGAGATTTTATTAAAAGAGGCAATGTTTTAGACTTGGCAGTTGGTATTATTATAGGTGGTGCTTTTAATAAAATAGTTTCCAGTTTAGTAAATGATATATTAATGCCAATCATTAGTATTCCTTTTAAAGGAGATTTAACTGCAAAGTTTGCAGTACTAAGAGGTTCAGCACAATATGTATCTAATTCAGAGGGAGAATTAATATTATCAAAATCACCTGAAGCAGTTTTATTATTCTACGGAAGATTTATTCAAAGCATTCTTGATTTTTTAATTATTGGATTTACTTTGTTTGTAATAATAAAAGTTGTTCTAAAGTTCAATGAAAAAAGAATGAACCTTAAAAAAGTTGAGGAAGAGGTTTTAGTTGAAGAAGAACCTGAAGAACCAGTTGTTAGCGAAGAAGTATTATTACTAAGAGAAATTAGAGATAATCTAAAAAAATAACTTAAATAAAAGGGCTAAGCCCTTTTTCTTTTATTGTAAAATAAGCGTAATTATGGTAAACTTTTATAGTCTAGAGGTGCTTTATGATTATAAAAATAACAAACAAAAATACAAACGAAGAACTTAAAAATATATTACAATATTTAAATAATAACAATATAGAATTTGAAAGAAAAAACTATCAAGATTATAGTGTTTTATTTGTTGAAACTAAACATTTAAACGTTTCTGATTTAAAAACTAACCACCCTAATTTCTTATACTTTACCAAAGAAAAATACGTTTTAGTAAGTCGTAAATTTAAAAATCAAGATACTATCATTAAAATAAACGAACAACTAGAAATAGGTAAAGAGTTTGAAATTATCGCAGGACCTTGCTCTGTTGAAAAAGAACCCATTATGGATGAAATAGCTAATAAAATTGCAAATTTAGGAATTAAATTAATAAGAGGTGGAACATTTAAACCTCGTACGTCTCCTTATGATTTTCAAGGTCTTAAAGATGAAGGTTTAGAAATAATTAGTGAAATTTCTAAAAAGTATAATATCGCTTCAGTGTCTGAAATACTTGATTATAATTTAATCGAAAAGTATGACCAATTTATTGATGTTTATCAAGTTGGTGCAAGAAATATGCAAAACTATGAACTCTTAAATGAATTAGGAAGTAGAACTAAAAAACCTATTATTTTAAAAAGAGGACCTAGCGCCACAATTGATGAGTGGTTAATGAGTGCTGAGTATTTAATGAAAGCAGGAAATGAAAACATTATTTTATGTGAGCGCGGTTTAAAAACAATAAGTGATAAAACTAGAAACACACTAGATATTAGTTCTGTGATTGCTTTAAATGAATTAACTCATTTACCGGTAATTGTTGATCCATCTCATGGTTCAGGGCGAAGTGACATGGTTTTAAAACTTAGTTTAGCAAGCTTAGTAGTTGGAGCTAAAGGAATTATTATTGAAGTTCATCCAAAACCACAAGAATCTTTAAGCGACCCAGATCAAGCAATTGACCTTTTAGAACTAGATGAACTAGTAAGAAAGGTAAATAAACTTAAAGGAGTTTTATGAAGAAATTAACAAGTAAAATACATTATAATAATAAAATTAAGTTAGAAAAAGTGTTAGATAAATTCAAATCTAGCATGTTTTTTATTGTGACAGATGATAACTTACTAAACATTTATAATGATTACTTGAAAGATACATTCTCTAATTATAACTATCAAATTATTACAGTATTAGAAAAAGAAAAATCTAAAACATTAGAAGAATACCAAAATCTTACTAATGAACTACTTTTAAAAGGAATAACAAGAAAAGATATTATAGTAGCTTTTGGTGGAGGATCAATTGGTGATTTAGCAGGATTTGTTTCCGCAACAATTTTAAGAGGAGTTAAGTTTATTAATATTCCTACAACACTATTAGCGATGGTTGATTCATGTATAGGTGGCAAAGTAGGAATTAATACAAAATATGGGAAAAATTTAATAGGAGCATTTAAAGAATCTAATGTTGTTTTTATAAATACGAATCTACTAAAAACCTTGCCTAAAAGCGAACTAATTAATGGATATGCTGAAATAGTAAAAACTAGTTTTATTTTAGATAGAAAAATGTTTAATTATATTGATGAAGAACAATACTTAGAAAAGCTAATAAAAAGAGCTCAAAAACTTAAACAGTCAGTTGTTAAAAAAGATTTTTTTGAAAAAGGTAAAAGAATGATTTTAAATTTCGGTCACACTTTTGGCCATGCAATTGAAAAAAAATCAAATTATGAAATATCTCATGGTATAGCAGTTTTTCAAGGGATGGAGATTGCGCTTAGAATTGGTATTGCTTTAAGTGTTACTGAAGAAAGTGACTTAGATTTGTTATATTACTTTTTTGATAAGTACGAAATTGGACCATTTAAAGGAGACCTTTTGGAACTGACTAATTTAATTAAATTTGATAAGAAAATAGTAAACGATTATGTTAATTTTGTTTTAATTAAAAAGAACGCAGTAATATATGAGATTAAGGTGGATTTCCTTTATGAGTTACTACGTTAAACAAACAAATCTTTCTGGCGTAATAGAAGGCAGTCCATCAAAAAGTGTTAGCCATAGAATCTTATTATTAGCAACATTAAAAGATTATTTTGAAATTGATAATTTGTTATTATCTGATGATATTTATGAAACGATTAATTTCATTAAAACGATTGGCTTTGATGTAACCACCATTAATAAAAAAACAATTATTAAAAAAATTAAAGATGTAAAGAGCGCAAAAATAAATTTAAATGCTTCAGCTTCAACAATGAGGTTTATTATTCCTTTTTCTTTAATACATTTAGAAGAATTGGAAATTGAGTTAAGTGATAATTTAGCAAATAGATTGGGTGATGAATATATTAAATTATTTTGTAACACTAATATTTTTTATCATCAAGATAAAAATAAAATTACTATAAAAGGTAATATTAGTGATCATACATTTGTTCTTTATAAAACGATTTCTAGTCAATTTATTACAGGGTTGTTGTTGACGTTACCTTTTCTTGAGGGAACTTTTAAAATTGAATATCAAGAAATTCCATCGATACCATACATTAATTTAACATTGAATATTTTAAGGGATTTGGGTGTTGATATAGAAACTAAGAAAGATAAATTTATTATTAAAGGCAACCAAACTATAAATAATAACTTTTACAAAATAGAAAATGATTTTTCTAGTGCAGCTTTTTATTTAGTAGCTAATAAATTAGGTGCTAATATTAACATTAAAGGGTTAAATGAAAATTCTTTACAAGGGGATAGAATTATTTTAGAAATTTTAAATAGTGAGATGAGTACTATTAATTTAATTAATTATCCAGACTTAGCTCCTATATTATTCACATATGCGGTTTTAAGTAAAAAAGAAACGACATTCACAGGTCTTGATAATTTAAAATATAAAGAATCAAACAGATTAATTGGAATGCTTAGTAATTTAGAAAAAGTTGGCGCAAAGTATTTACTAACAAAAACTACTGTAAAATTTAAACCAACTAATTTAAAGGGTGGAGTTGTTGTTAAAAGTTATAATGATCATAGAGTAGTGATGAGCATGATAATTTTAGGTACTTTTCTTAAAGAAGGGTTAATAATAGATGAAATAAACTCAGTAGCCAAAAGCTACCCAAGATTTTTTGATGATTATAAAATATTAGGAGGACTTATCAATGTTAAATGACTACCGTAAAAAAATAGAATTAATAGATCTAGAAATTGCTGATCTAATTAATAAAAGAATGAATTTGATTAAAGATATAAGAGGATATAAAAAAGTTAATCATTTAAATGTAGAAGACAAAGAAAGAGAAAATTACTTAAAAACATTAGTTTTTGGGAAAGTTGATAAAGATAATCTTGATTATTTCGAAAAAATATACGATTTAATTTTTAAACTATCTAAGGAGATACAAAAATGAAGGCTGCATTAGTTGGCAAAGGCATTAGCTATACAATGTCGAATAAAATACATAAATTGATAGGAGAAATAAATAATTTTAACATAGAATATAGTATAAAAGATTTTGATGAAGGAAGTTTTGAAGATTTTTTCAATAAAGAAAGTTATTTAACATATAATGGTTTAAATATTACAACACCTTTTAAAGAAAAGGCTTTTGACTATATGCACCTTATCGATGAAAATGTACGACTTTTAAAAGTTGTCAATACAATAAAAGTTGATGACAATTTTTTAATTGGCTACAATACTGATTATTTAGCTTTTAAAGAGATGGTTAAAGAGATTGATTTTGAAAATAAGGAAGTTTATATTTTAGGTACAGGTGGAGCTGCAAAAGTTTGTTATCAAGTTTTTAAGGAAATGAAGTTCAAAATTACTGTTGTATCAAGAAGCATTAAAAGAAAGAAGCCTTTTAAAAAAATAATAAGTTATGAAAAGCTTAATAAACTTAAAAATATTTCAACTATTGTTAACGCAACTCCTGTTGGTAATTTGAATAATAAGGGTTGTTTAGTTGATAGTAATGATAAAAATATCGACTTAGTTATTGATCTAAATTATAATCCTAAACAAACAGAGCTAATGAGATTAGCTAAAAGAAGTTATAATGGATTAAAGATGTTAATTTTACAAGCTATTTATGCAGAAGAGATTTGGTTAGATAGAGAACTAAAAAGAGATGAATTAACAATTAAATTGATTGAAGAGAGTTTAGATTATGAATAGTTTTGGACAGTTATTTAAAATAAGTTTATTTGGAGAATCACATGGTAACTCTATCGGTGTTTTAATTGATGGAATGCCACCTGGGATTAAAGTTGATGTAGATCTTATTAAAAGCGATTTATTAAAAAGAAGACCTAGTAAACTTTATGAAACTCCTAGAGTTGAAGAAGATGAATTTTTTATTGAAAGTGGCGTTTATCAAGGTCTTACTGTTGGAACGCCAATTTTAGTACGAATACTTAATAAATCTTATAATAGCGAAACATATTTGAAATATAAGACTCACCACCGCCCATCACAAAGTGATTTTGTTTTAAAAAACAAATTTAAAGGCTTCCATAACTTGCCTGGATCTGGTCACTTTAGTGGAAGGATTACAACATGTTTAGTTGTTGCAGGTGCTTTTGCTAAAATGGTATTAAAAAATGTAGAAATTAAAACTAGCGTAACACAAGTTGGAACACTAACAAATTTAGAAGAATTAGACCAATATTTAAGTGAAATAATTAAAAGCAAAGAGACTGTTGGTGCACACTTAACAACTACTGTGAGTGGTGTAGAAGTTGGATTAGGTGAACCATTCTTTTACGGAATAGAAAGCGTTATAAGTCAAATTTTATTTAGCATTCCTTCTATTAAGGGAGTAAGTTTTGGTGCTGGTTTTAAAGCAGTTGAACTTTTGGGAAGCGATTATGTTGATAAAATTATAAATAAAGATGGTCAAACTATAACAAATAATTCAGGTGGGATTAATAGAGGAATTACTAATGGAAATGATTTAGTAATAAACACGGTAACTAGACCTATAAGCTCATTTAAAAAGGGAATAGAAACTTTTAATTTTGAAACTGAAAAAATTGAAGAATTAAAAGTTAGTGGTAGTCACGATGTTTTTATTGGCAATAGAATCAAAGTTATTATTGAAAATGCAATTATGATAGCATTGTTAGATTTATATTTAATAAATAAGAGGTATAAATGATAGTTTCTTTAAGTGAAGTTTTTGGAGTAGGGAAAAAAACATTAGAAATTTTTCATAATTATAATATTTTTACTACTCAGGATTTAATTGAATATTTCCCTAAAAAATATATTTCTTTTGAAGAAACTTCTTTACTATTGGCTGTTGATAATACTGATGTAACTGTTATTGGAGAAGTTGTTAGTTTACCAGTAGTAGTAAAGCATAGAGGGAGTCTAGATAGTCTTAGATTTAAAATTTTAGTAGATAGTGAGACATATAACGTTATTGCTTATAGAAGAGGCTATTTAAAAGAAAGTATTGCTGAAGGACAAGTAATCCAAATAAAAGGGAGATTTAAAAAGAAACAAAAAGAAATTACGGCAAGTAATATATTATTAAAACCAATTACAAAAGATTTTAAACCAGCTTACCTTATAGAGGGTATTTACGATGTAAATATTAGTAAGATTATAGTTGAAATTTATAAAAACAAATTATATGAAGTTAAAGAAAACTTACCAAAAGAACTAGTCTTAAAAAGAAATCTTTTAACTAGACAAGAAATGATTCATACTCTTCATTTTCCTAAGTCAAAAGAAGTTTTGGATAAAGCTTTTTATCGTTTAAAATATGAAGAAGCATTTTTCTTACAAAAAGATATATTTGCACATTATAATGAGGAGCAAAAATTAGTTAAAGAAGTAAGAAATTATCAAATAGATGATGTAAAAAAAGTAATTGAAGAAATCCCTTTTAAACTTACTAATGATCAAAAAGAGTCAGTTAATGATTTATTTAGAGATTTTAAAAGTAAGACTATTAAAAAAAGATTAATTCAAGGAGATGTAGGTAGTGGTAAAACAGTAGTAGTTGGAATAGCTATTTATGGAATGAAAACTGCTGGTTTTCAAAGTGCCTTTATGGCTCCTACTGAGATTTTAGCTTTGCAACATTATCAAACTTTCACTACTTATTTTCCAAGTTTGAAGGTTGCTTTATTAACAGGTTCAACAACTAAAAAAGCAAAATTAAAAGAAGAAATTTTTAAAGGAGATATCGATTTAGTTGTAGGCACACATGCTTTAATTACTGATGATACGGTATTTAATAATTTAGGATTTGTTGTAATAGATGAACAACACCGTTTTGGAGTTATGGCAAGGGAAACATTAGAAACAAAAGGAGTTAGTGACATTTGTTATTTAACTGCAACCCCGATTCCAAGAACACTTGCAACCGTGATACTTGGTGATATGGAAATATCTAATATAAGAGAAAAACCGGCAGGAAGAAAAGAAATTGAAACTTATTATTTCAATCAATCTGAGCAAGATAGTGTTTTTAAACATATGCAAAAAGAATTACAAAAAGGCAATAATGTTTATGTGGTAATGCCTTCTATTGAAAGTGAAATAAGAGGAGAAAATGTCTATTCAATGTATGAAAAACTTGCAAGTATGTTTTATGAAAAAGTATACATGCTTCATGGTAAAATGACATCAGCCGAAAAAGAAAAGACAATGCAGGAATTTACTAACGATAAAGGTGCAATTTTAGTTTCAACTACTGTTGTGGAAGTTGGTGTTGATGTTAAGCATGCAACAATGATGGTAATTTTTAATGGAGAATATTTTGGCTTGTCTCAACTACATCAATTAAGAGGTAGAGTAGGAAGAAGCGACTTAAAGAGTTATTGTTATGTCTTAAGTGATGATAGTGATATTGAAAGATTAAATATTTTTAAAAATACAAATGACGGCTTTTTACTTTCAGAATACGATTTGGAAAATAGAGGTCCTGGGGAGTTTTTAGGATTAAAACAAAGTGGTATGATTAATTTTAATTATGCTGATCTTACAAAGGATTTTAATATCTTCTTACAAGCTAAAGAAGATTTGCTAAGTATTATTAAAAATAATAAAATGTGAAATTTATGGTATTATACATTTACTATTTAAGATATGATAAACTTTTTAAAAGGAGAATATGATTATGATTAAATTAGCTTTAGACGGTATGGGAGGAGATTTTGGTGCACCTGTTGTTATTAAAGGAGCAGTAGAAGCAATTAAGAAATTTCCAGACCTTGAGTTATATATTTATGGTGATATACCAACTATGGAAAAATATTTAACAAGCAAAGAAAGAATAACTTTAATTCAAGCAAATTCAGTTATAGATATGGGAGAGAAAAATCCTGTTAGTGCAATTAGAAATATGAAAGATTCATCAATGGTAATGGCGCTAAAAAGCGTAAAAGAAGGAGAAACGCATGGAGTAGTATCTTCTGGTCCAACTCAAGCTTTAGTTGTTGGAGGACATGTGATTGTTAAAAAGTTAGATAAAATGAGTAGAATTGCAATCGCACCAACAATTCCTTCTTTAGATAAAAGAGGAAGAATATTGCTTGATTGTGGTGCTAACGTTGATTTAAAACCACAACATATTTTAGAATTATCTATTTTTGCTTCAACAGTTTCTAAGTATTATTTTAAAAGAGAAAATCCTTTAGTAGGATTAGTTAATATTGGTGAAGAAGAAGGGAAAGGCAGACAACTTGACCTTGAAGTATTTGAATTGTTAAAAAATAATGAACATATTAACTTTTACGGCAACGTTGAGGCTAATAAAGTATTAACTACTGAATGTGATGTAATGGTCACTGATGGGTTTACTGGAAACGTTGTTTTAAAGACTACAGAAGGAACTGCAAAAACAATGGGAACTATTTTAAAAGAAGAAATTAAAATGTCTTTTTTAGGTAAAATAGGTGCTTTGCTAATGCGAAAGAATTTAGAAAAGTTTAAAAAAAGATTAGATGCTAGTGAAATCGGTGGAGCGATGATATATGGATTAAGAGCTCCGGTTATTAAAGCACATGGTTCAAGTAACGATGTTGCTATTTACAATGCAATTAGGCAAGCATATACTTTAGTAAAAGCTGAAGTAGTTAAAAAAGTTGAAGAAGTATTAAGTTTAATTGATTTTAATACGAGTGAGGGAAATGAGTAATTTAGAAAAAATTTTAAACCTTAATTTTAATAACAAAGAACTTTTAAAGCAAGCTCTAACTCACACTAGTTATGCGAATGAAAACGAAATTGATCATAACGAAAGACTAGAGTTTTTAGGTGATGCAATAATTGGGCTTTTGATGGGTGAATATTTATTTAACCAAGGAAACAAAACCGAAGGCGAAATGTCTAAAAAAAGAGCTGAACTAGTTTGCGAAGAGGCTTTAACAATTTATGCAAAAGAAATAGATTTGCCTAAATATTTATTGTTAGGTAAAGGGGTAATACAATCTAATCAAAACAATAATCCTTCGATTATTTCTGACGCCTATGAAGCGCTATTTGGAGCGGTTTACTTGGAGTTTGGTTTTGATACAGCTAAAGAGATATTTTATAAATTTGTAATACCACACATTAGTAAAGTAGAAATTGTTGACTACAAATCAACGCTACAAGAATTAGTACAAGTTGAAAGGCGAAATATTTCTTATCATTTAGAAAAAGAAGAAGGTCCAGCGCATAACAAAACATTTACTGTAAGTGTAAAAATGGATAATATTATTTTAGGTAGAGGAGTGTCTAAAACAAAAAAGGAAGCTGAGCAAGAAGCTGCAAAAAATGCATTAGACAAACTTGTAAAGGAGTAAAAATGTTAGAAAAATTATTTGAAGAAGGATTGTTGGAATATCAAAGAATATTAACTAAATATTATCAAACTTTTAATTTATCAGCTGATGAATATTTAATAATGAATAATTTATTCGCGTTAGCTGAAAAGAAGAAATTTAATTTATCAACAGGTTCTTTATCACGACTTATAGGTTATAAAGCAAACCAAGTTGGAGAAATTATTAATAGTTTATTTGAAAAAGGATTAATCAATATTGAGTTAGTTAGAAAAACAGAGGGTAAAATAGGTGAAGTATTCACTTTAAAGCCTTTTTTCATGAAAGTAACAGAAATACTTAATGAGGAAATAACAAAACAAGAAGAAAGTCGTAATATAACTGATCAAGAATTTATTATTAATGAAGTTGAAACAGTTTTTAGTAAACCACTTAGTCCGAGTAATTTTGAAATAGTAAGAAGTTGGTTTACTGATGGTTTTAGTAAAAATGAAATATTAGAAGCGATTGAAATTACATTAGAACATAGAAGAAAAACAGTTAATTACGTTGATAGAATTTTAAGAAGCGAAACTTTCCAAGAAGCTTCATCAATTGATCAAAAAACAGCAGAAATTTTAAGGAAGTTAGTTGGTAAATAGTGAATAAAAGTGAAATTATTTTAAAAGCTTTAGATCAAATGTATCCAGACGCAACAGTAGAATTAACTCATAGTAATAATTTTGAGTTATTAATTGCGGTTATTTTATCTGCTCAAACTACTGATGTTGCAGTTAATAAAGTTACGCCAGAACTATTTAATAAATATCCGACTGTGTGCGAGTTAGCTAATGCTAAATTAGAAGATGTTGAAAATATTTTAAAAACGATTGGGCTTTATAAAAACAAAGCAAAAAATATTATAAAAACAGCAAAAATACTATGTCTTGACCATAATAGTATAGTTCCAAATAGTAGAGAAATATTAGAAAGCCTTCCTGGAGTTGGAAGAAAAACAGCTAATGTTGTCTTATCAAATGCCTTTGGAGTACCTTTAATTGCAGTTGACACACATGTTGCTAGAGTTTCTAAAAGACTAGGTTTAGCTAAGGAAAGTGATGATGTTTTAAAAATTGAACAAAAATTATATAAAAAGTTCAAACCAGAAAGATATACTAAGCTTCACCATCAGTTAATTTTTTTTGGAAGATATCATTGTTTAGCGAAAAAACCTAAATGTTATGAGTGTCCTTTAGTAGATATTTGTGTATATAAAAATAAAAATTTTTCAAAATAAAATGTCATTAAATAAAGTAAAAAACTGTAAAAAATAACTAAAAGCGATAATTTCGCTTTTTTTTATCAAATGATATTTGACAAGCAAATCTTAATTATAAAAAATATAATAGAGGTGAAAAAATGTCAACAAATATAGTGTTAAGTAAAATTAGAAAAAAGATGAATGAAGATGCGATTACTGAAGGTAAGTTAGGAACAACAATTAAATATAAAAGAAAGGAAAGAAATCAAACACTTCAAACATTAAGTGAGATAGTAGGAATATCAGTTTCTTATATTTCTAAAGTAGAAAACAACATTATTAGCCCCAATATTTCAACTATAAAAGGTGTTTTAGAAACGCTAGAAATAAATGAAAAAATTATTGAATCAAGTTTAATAATGGACAATTGGTATTTAAAAACTATCTGTCATATCTTAGATATCAAATATTTAAAAGAAGAGTTAGTAAAATATATCGAAGAAAGAAATGACTTTCAAGCAAGACTAATGAAATTTGTATTAATGGTTAATGAAGGTATTTTTACTAAGGCATCAGATGAACTAAGCTTATTAATGTATAGCATTAATCAAATGTCTGACTTAGAATTTATTATGTTTTTATTAGCATTAGTACAATATCATCTTAATGATAATGATTATATTAATGCATCATTAATTATGTTTGAAATTAAAGATAAATACTTATTAAATACGTATATAAATCATTGGTATTATAAACTTAAGTTTAAAATTGCTTTAATGCAAGAAGACTATTATAAATTAAATAAAGCTAAAGACAACTATATAAACTATTTATTTCTCCATAATAAAATAACTTTAATAAAAGGATTAAGAAATGAATATATTAATAGCTTAAGTTATTTTTTAAAGCCCACCCAATTTGAAAATATTATTGATAAAGACTATGAAAGAAGTAAAAGAATTTCGTTAGTATTAAACGATGAAGTAGCAAACTTTAAAAAAGATAAAGATGATTTAGCGTTACTTCTTTATTATGATAATAGCAATAATGAAGAACAAGTCTTAAAATTAATTAATAAAGTGGATTTTACTAATAGTCTTTTTGAAACAACTTTAAAAGAATATTTTCAAATTAAATATTTTGACAGTAATAATTATTTTCATTTTCTTAAAGAACAAATTTTTTCAACAGATCCAATCACTCAACATTATTATGGAGTAAGATTTTTTGCAGGAAAATTAAAAGAAATATTATTAAAACAATTTAAATATAAAGAAATTAACTTAATAAATGATATTTTAGACAAAAGTAAAGTGATAGTATAAGTTTTTGTTGACCCTTTTTAAGTGATGGACTAAAATAGATAAAGGGGTTAATATGAAAAGATTAGGAAAACTCTTTAAAATTGCAAAATCATATTATTGGATAATGATACTTATTATCCTTTTTGCTGTTCTTAATCGCTTTACATATTCTTACGTACCGCTTCATATTCAGTATTTATTTGCCTATTTAAATAACCCTTTGGCAACTGAAATATATCAAGTTAACTTTCCTAATTTTATTTTAAATTTTTTATGGCCAAACGATGGAATTGTAACAGTTATAAAATTGGCATTAATGTTATCAGTATTTCAGTTATTTAGATTCATTATGTTGTTTTTTGAATCATTTTATAGAGGAAAGTTAAATGAAGATATTCAAATGAAGTTAAGAAATAAACTATACTCTCATATTCAATCTTTAGAATATTCTTATCATAATAACGTTGATGTCGGTGATTTAATTCAAAGAGTCACATCTGATATTGAAACTACTAGTTCATTTTTAAGCGAAAGAATAGCAGAATTATTTGGTTTATTGTCAACAATAATTTTTGGAGCTTATCAGTTATTTTTTATTAATAGAACAATGATGATAGTTTCTTTAGTAATGCTTCCTTTATCGGCAGTTTCTTCAATTATTTATTTTAGATTTGTCACAAAAGTTTTTATAACTATTGAAGAAGACGAAGCTAATATGGTTACTATTATTCAAGAAAACTTACAAGGAATGAAAGTAGTTAGAGCTTTTAATAATGAAGCTTACGAAATTAAGAAAATGGATGAAGCTAATCTTAAATATTCTAAAAGTGCAAGAAAGCATAGTAAAATAATGGCAATATATTGGGGATCAAGTGATATTATTTCAATGCTTCAATATTGTTTAGTAGTAATTTTTGCGATTTTTATGGTTAAAGATAACAAAATCAATCCTGAACAAGTTATTGCAACATTATTATTAATTGGAATGCTTATTTGGCCAATTAGAGGATTAGGAAGAATGATTGGTGACTTGGGTAGAGCATTAGTTAGTTCTGATCGTATTTATGAAGTATTAGAACATGAAAGTGAATTTACAGTTAATGGTACTATGACACCACCATTAAATCAAAAAATCGAATTTAAAGACGTTTCCTTTAAGTTTAGTGATAGTGATGAACATCTTTTAAAAAACGTTAACTTTACAATAGAGCAAGGAGAAACAGTAGCTATCATTGGTAAAACTGGTTCAGGTAAAAGTACAATAGTTAACTTACTTTTAAGATTATTAGAAATTGAACAAGGAGATATTTTATTTTCAGGTATTTCTATTAAAGATATTGAAAAACACTATTTAAGAAAAAATATTGGAGTAGTATTACAAGAACCATTTTTATATTCTAAAACGGTTTATGAAAATATTGCGATTGCAAACAATTTAATCGAGCCCGAAAGAGTTTATAAAGCAGCTAATATTGCTTATTTAGAAGAAGAAATAAAATCGTTTGATAAAGGTTATAGTACTTTAGTCGGTGAAAAAGGAACTACTTTATCTGGAGGTCAAAAACAAAGGGTAGCTATCGCAAGAGTTTTAATTGAAGATAAACCAATTTTAATATTTGATGACTCTTTAAGTGCAGTAGATACTAAAACAGACTTAGGAATTAGAAAAGCATTAAAAGAAAAAAGTCTTAATGTCACAACTATTATTATTACCCACAGAATAACAACTGCTAAAGAAGCAGATAAAATTATAGTATTAGAAAAAGGATCAGTTAGTGAAATTGGAACTCACGAAATACTTAAAAATAAAAAAGGTCTTTATAAAACGCTTTGGGACTTACAAGGTTCATTAGAAGAAGAATTTTTAAAATTAATTGAGGAAGAGTAATGTATTACGAAGAAGAAGCATTTGAAAGTAAAGTTAATCTTAAGACATGGAAGAAAGTAATAAAAGTTGTTTTTAGTGAAAAGAAAACAGCATTTTTACTAATCTTTTTTGCGATTATTATGGGTCTTTTAGACGTTTCTTTTGCGCTTTTTGGTGCTTATGCAATTGATACTTATTTTGAAAATGGTGATTTTCAAACTGTACCACTATTTATTACACTATTTTTAGCTTCAGCTTTATTAATTGGTTTTGCTGTTTGGGGCTTTTTAAATCAAGCTTCAAAAATTGAAATTCAAACTAACTATATTTTAAGAAAAGAAGCATTTAAAAATTTACAGCAACTACCGTTTAGTTATTTTGATAAAACTCCTCAAGGTTGGATTATGGCTAGGATGACTAGTGATTCTAGAAGATTAGCAGGTATTATTAGCTGGGGTTTAGTTGATTTAATGTGGAGTTTTGTGTTAATGGGAGTCATTTTAGTAATTTTATTTATCTTTAATGTTAGACTAGCTTTAATTATTTTTATTTCTGTCCCTATTATGGCGTTTTTAGCTTACTTTTTTAGAAGAAAAATTTTAATACATTATCGAGAAGCTAGAAAAATAAACTCTTTTGTAACCCAATCTTTTAATGAATCGTTTTTAGGAGCAAAAACAACTAAAAGTTTAGCAATTGAAAAACAATATAAAGACGAATTTGAAAAAGTAACAGCAAACCTAAAAACAAAAACATTAAGAGCTGTTGTTTGGAGTTCACTATTTACTCCAATAATTGCTTTTATTAGTTATTTAGTTCTTTCTTTTGTAATTGTAGATGGTTCGAGGATTATTTTAGGAATAACAGCTGGAACTATTTCTATTGGAGTATTTTATTTATTTGTTGATTATACGACAAGATTTTTTGAACCAATTATGCAAGCAGCAAGAATACTTGCTCAACTTCAACAAGCTCAAGCATCAGCTGAAAGAATAATAGCTTTAATTGAAGAAGAGGCAACAATTAAAGATTCAAAAGAAGTTGAAGAAAAATACGGAGATATGTTAAATCCAAAATATGAAAACTGGGAAGAATTAAAAGGAGAAATAACTTTTAAAGACGTTTCTTTTTACTATAATGAAAAAGAAATTATTTTAGATAATTTTAGTCTTCATTTAAAAGCTGGCACAAGAGTTGCAATTGTTGGACCAACAGGAGCAGGTAAAACAACAGTTGTAAACTTGTTATCAAGATTTTATGAGCCAGTAAGTGGAGAAATATTAATTGATGGAGTTAATTATAAAGAAAGATCAATTTATTGGTTACATAAAAAAATTGGTTATGTTCTTCAAACACCTCATTTGTTTACAGGAACTATTTTTGAAAATATTAAATATGGTAAATTAGACGCAACTTTAGATGAAGTAATAGAAGCTAGTAAATTAGTTGGAGCGCATGAATTTATTATGAAAACTAAAAATGGTTACGATAGCGAAGTTGGTGAAGGTGGGGCAAAATTATCGATTGGTGAAAAGCAATTAATTAGTTTTGCAAGAGCTATTATTGGAAATCCTGAAATATTAATATTAGATGAAGCTACTTCAAGTATTGATAGCGAAAAAGAAGCATTCATTCAAGAAGCAATTAATAAAATACTAACAAATAGAACTAGTTTAGTAGTTGCACATCGTCTTTCTACGATAGTCAAAAGTGACATTATTATTTATTTAGAAAAAGGTAAAATAGTTGAGATGGGTAATCATCACGCTTTAATTAAAAATAGAGGACCTTATTTTAATCTTTATAAAAATCAGTTTATTGAAGAAAAGACTAATGAAATTGAAGCAATAACAAAATATTAAAAGTAAAAACATAACAAGTAGGTAATTATAATATAGGGTGATTATATGAAAAAACTACTATTAGTTATGTTTTTTTTATGTTTAAAGAGTATTCAAATAAATGCTAATGAATCTATTTTTAATTGGCCTCCAACAGTTATTGAAGTTAATGTGTATGATAACATTTATGATTATATAAATGAGATTAAAAACAATATAAACCTTAAACAAGGCTATTATGATGATAACTTTTATATAGAATATAATCATGTTAATTATAGTACTTTGTCAACAATATCAACTAATATTTTAAAAACATACACACATTATATTAAAGCAGTTTCTCCTAAATATAATTATAGTGAAATTAAAACATTTAAGTTTGAAGTGGTTGATAAAGAAAAACCTGAAATACTTTCAGTAAGCGATTTTTTGGTAGTTGTTGGTGGAAGCAAACCAAATTATAAAGCTTTAATTAACGCTGTTGATAATTATACAAAAAAGGAAGACTTAATTATTGATATAGATGATTCTAATGTTAATTATTTAGTTGTAGGGACATATTATTTAATTTATACAGTAACTGATTTGTCAAACAATTATACTAATTATGTTAAAGAGGTAAAAATTGTTGATAACATTCCCCCAACAATAAAAAACACATCATCTAATATATATAGTTTTGGTACGGAATTTAATATTAACAATTACTTTATTGTTTCTGACAATTATGATGAAGAATTAGTAATTGATTATTATTTTTCATCTCCACTTAATATATTGGGGACAACAAATATTCACTTAACAGTAAGAGATTCAAGCAATAATAAATCAGAAGCTTTTAAAGAAATTATTGTTATTGATGATACATCTCCAATAATAAGAAGTAAAGAAAACTTCTTATATTTAGAAGTTTATAGTGAGCAAATAAATGTCTTAGATTTTATTGAGATTTTTGATAACTATGATACCTTTGAAAGTCTTGAAATTATTATAAGTTCAAATATAAATTATGAAGAAGTTGGTGAATACAATTTAAATATTAGTGTTAAAGATAGTTCCAATAATGAACAGTTTTTAACTCTGACCGTTTTTGTAATTGATAGTACTCCCCCAAACGTTTATGGAGCTGATTTAGTTATTAACAACAATGAAATAGACTTATTTGAAGGTTTAATAATTAGTGATAACTACTCAAAAGAAGAAGAACTAACTTTATTAATTTATCAAACAAATTTTCAAAATGAGCCAGGGAACTATTTTATTATTTATGAGTTAAAAGATAAATCTAATAATGTTACTTATTTTAAAAGAGATATTGTTGTTTTAGGGGGCATTAAAGCTAATAATAAAGTGTATTTAATTAGTGGTGGGGCAATATTTTTGTCTTCCGCAGTAGTTATTTTACTTATATATTTACGTAAAAGAAAAAACTCATGATAGTATATTTATGATATACTAAATAGTGAGGTATAAAGAAATTGATTAGTGCTTTTGGATTTTTTAGTGAATATTATTTAAATAATAGTGTCTTTCGTTTAGAAGACATTTTAAAGCATGCAAAAAAGGAAAACTATCCTTTTGTAGCGATAAGTGATGGTAATTACTTATATTCATCTTATAAACTAGTTTCTAATAATTTAATACCTTATTTACAAGGCCTATTAATAAAAGTGAATAACCAAGAAAAAGAAGATGAACTATTGGTTTATGCTTTAAACAAAGAAGGGTATAATAGTTTAATTATTTTAAGTTCATATACAACTTTAGTTAATGAAGTTATACCAATAGATATTTTAAAACAGTATCAAGAAAATTTACTTGTAATAACTGCAGGATATAAAAGTTCATTATATAGTTATTTAAGAAATAATTATTTAGTAGAAAGTGTTGAACTTCTAAATACTTATAAAAGCAGTTTTAAACATTTTTATATTGGCTTATCACTTCAATCTTTTGATGATGAGATTATTGTAGCTCCTAAAATAAAAGAATTGGCTTTAAAACAGTCGGTAAAACTTCTTCCTGTCAATTTTATGGCATATTTAAAAGAAGATAAAGAAGTTTATCAAGTTTTAAGTCAAATGCACGATTTGGTTTTTAATTACGACTTGTCTTTTTTGACATTAAAAGAACTTGAAAATCGTTATTTAGATTACCCAGAAGTATTTATTAATTTAAAAGAAGTTAGTAAACTATTTAATTATAAATACGAAAAAGAAAAATATAAGTTTCCTTCTAATTTTAAAAATAGTAAACAAACACTAAAAGAACTTTCTAAAGCTGGTTTAATTAAAAAAGGACTTAATGATCCACTTTATTTTAAAAGATTAAATGATGAACTTGAAGTAATTACTGAACTAAATTACCAAGATTATTTTTTAATTGTCAGTGATTTTGTAAGTTACGCTAAAAATAAGGGGATTTTAGTAGGCCCTGGTAGAGGTTCTGCTGCAGGTAGTTTAGTAAGTTATGCTTTAAATATTACAAATGTAGATCCGTTAAAATATGGATTAATTTTTGAAAGGTTTTTAAATAAAGCAAGAAAAACAATGCCTGATATTGACCTTGATTTTCCCGATGACAAAAGAGATGAAGTTATTTTATATGTAGCAGAAAAGTATGGTAAAAATCATGTTGTTTCTATTAATACTTTTGCAAGATATTCAGAAAAAAGTTCTATAAGAGATATTTTAAGAATTAAAGGTTATAGACCATTTGAAGTTAACCAAATAATTAACCAGTTAAAAACAAATCAAAAACTAGATGAAAAACTTGAAGAGGTAAAATATATTTCAAGTAGGCTAGATGGTATACCTAGACAAACAGGAACACATGCAGCGGGTATTATTTTAGCGAAAGAAGATTTAAGATATAAAATACCACTTCAAAGAGGCCCTTTAATTGTCCAAACACAATATGAATTTCAAGACTTAGAAAATATTGGTCTTTTAAAAATG
Source organism: uncultured Acholeplasmataceae bacterium (assembly GCA_964649865.1). Taxonomy (GTDB): domain Bacteria; phylum Bacillota_I; class Bacilli_A; order Acholeplasmatales; family UBA5453; genus DUQU01. The sequence continues at coordinate 20,573 of CAZYSQ010000006.1, read as the reverse complement.
GACTTTTTAGGAATTAAAAATTTAGCCATAATAAGTGAAACTTTAGAATTACTTGAAAAAAACGAAAATATTAAAATTGATTTAGATAAAATTCCTTTAGATGATTTTAATACTTATGAATTGCTTAAATCAGGCGATACAACAGGTATATTTCAATTAGAATCACAAGGAATGAGATCTACATTAAGAAAGTTATTGCCAACTAATTTTAATGATATAACTGCAATATTAGCCTTATATCGTCCAGGACCAATGCAAAACATTGACACATATATTAAAAGAAGAAATGGTGAAAGTTTCACTTATCTTGATGATGAACTTAAAAATATTTTAAAAGAGACTTACGGAATTATTGTTTATCAGGAACAAATAATGGAAATTGCTAGAGTGTTTGCTGGTTACTCATTAGAAGAAGCTGATTTATTAAGAGTAGGAATTTCTAAAAAAGATTTATTAGTTTTAGAAAAAGAAAAAGATAAATTTATTAAAAGAAGCGTCTTAAATGGTAAAAATGAAACTAAAGCTAAAGAAATGTATGATTATATTTTAAGGTTTGCTGATTACGGTTTTAATAAATCACACTCTGTTTCCTATGCTTTAGTAGCATATCAAATGGCTTATTTAAAAACCAATTATTATGGTACTTTTATGCAAGTTTTATTATCAAATATGGCAATTGGTGATAGTCAAACTAAATTTATTATTGAAAGTATGCATCAAAGAGGAATTAAAGTTATAGCGCCTTCAATAAATAGATCAACTAAACGCTTTGAAAAGTTTGGTAATACTTTAATTTATCCTTTAACGGGTATTAAAGGTATTGGATCTGCGCTTGCAAATGCAATTATTTTAGAAAGAGAAAATGGTATATTTAAAGATTATCCTGATTTTAAAAAACGCCTCTTAAAAACATTAAATAATAAAGCTATCGAAGCATTAATATTTAGTGGGGCTTTAGATGAGTTTGGTTTAAATAAAAGAACATTATACGAAACAATTACAGAGCAGTACGATTTATATGAAAGTATTGGCTTAGATATTAAAAAAACTAGTTATGATGAGTATGATTTAGATTATTTAGTAAGTAAAGAAGTTGAGGTGCTAGATATACAGCTATCTTCTAAAACTTATGAAAAATATCAAGAACTTTATGAAAGACATAATTTATTAAAATTATCTGACGTTAACTTCAAATTAAAAAGCGCAAGAACTTTAGCAACTTTAGAAACATTTAGGGAAATAACGACTAAAACTGATGCATTAATGGCTTTTGCGAGGTTTAAAGATGGCGCTGTAAGTATTGAGGCAACTATTTTTTCTGATTTATATTTAGAAATAAAAGATAACTTAAACAAAAATGGAGTATATATTTTATTATTAGAAAAATCTTCTTATAAAGGAGATAATTGGGTATTAAAAAATATTAAAAAGATAAAATAAAAACCGCTTTGATTAGCGGTTTTCTTTTAATTTAATTCTCTAATTATAATAAAGGTGAAATAAGCAAAATACATTAACAACAGTATTAATCCTTCTAGTTTGTCTAGTTTCTTTTTTCTTAAGGTTAATAATAAAACTATAACAGTAGATGCGCCTAAGAAAATTAAATCAAATAAGGCATCTTTGTTAAATTTAATAGGTTTAATTAAAGATGAAGCACCTAAGACAAAGAGTAAGTTAAAAAAATTAGAACCAACAATATTTCCAACTGCTATGTCAACTTCTTTTTTTAAAGCGGCTACAATAGAAGTTATTAGCTCTGGTAAACTTGTGCCTATAGAAACAATTGTTAAGCCTACTAACCATTCGCTCATTCCAAAATAGAGGGCAATTTCTTTAGCACCGTTTGTGACTAAAATTCCGCCACCAACAATACCTATTAAACCTAATATTGTATAAATAATAGCTTTTTGTTTTGTTAGTGTAATTGGTAGTTCAACTTCTATACCATTATCAAGATTAATTTCATTATTTTGTTTAACTTCTTTAAGTGATTTTCTAACAATATAAACTGTGTAGGCTATAAGAGATAAAAAGAGCAATAAACCTTCAACTCTAGTAATTGCTTTAATTGAGTTAGCTGGAATAAATAAAAGCATTAAAATTAAAACAATGATAGATAATATTGATAATGGGAAATCTCTTTTTAAAATATCTTTTTTAACAACTAAAGGATAAATAAGAGCGCTTATACCTAAAATAAGTAATAAATTAAAAATACTTGATCCGACTACATTGCCTAAAGAAACGTCATCTAAGTTTTGAATTTGAGATGAAATGCTAACTGCAGCTTCGGGCAAAGAAGTACCAAAAGCAACAACTGTAAGACCAATTACTAAAGTAGATATTCCTAAAAAATGAGCGACATTAGAAGCTCCCTCTACAAAAATATCCGCTCCTTTTACAAGTAGCAAAAGGCCAACAATTAAAATTATAAACGCAAGCCAAATTGGCATAGTTTTATCCTCTTTTCTATTTAACTAAAATTTTATTAAGTTTAGCAAATCTTGGTAATCCATCTTCTAAAGGTGCTTTTTTATCACCTTGGATAAGTGGTAAAGCATATTCAACAAACTCTTTTGTTAAACCTTTTCCATGAGGCTTAATCCATTCAAGAGGAACTTTCTTTTCAGTATTAGCTACTTTTTCAAGAGGTATTAAAATATATTCTATTTTGTATGGGTTTGTAGAAACACGTTTAAAGCCAACCATAAAGTCAGTTTTGCCTAATAAGGCTTGTCTAACTGCTTCGCTTCCAGCTTCAAATGCTTCATTAACGTCAACCTCACTAGCTAAGTGTTGTGCTGATCTTTGAATTAAAGAAAACTCAATTCCCCTAACCTTTACGCCATATTTTTTAGCAACCTCATCAGCTAAAATAGTTGCGGCTCCACCTAGTTGCGCGTGGCCAAAAGAGTCAGTTGATAAATCGCTAAAATGCTCAGGAATATATTTTCCATCTTTATCTTGTAATCCTTCAGAAATTGCCACAATAGCTTTCCCGTTTTCCTTTAAAACATTTCCAACATCTTCTAAAAATTCATCATAGTCAAATACTTTTTCAGGTAAATAAACTAAATCTGGACCTTGTCCTTTTTCAATCGCAAGTTGACTTGCGGCAGTTAACCAACCAGCATTTCTACCCATGATTTCAACAATAGTACACATTGGCGTATCATAAACTCTAGCGTCATGATAAAGTTCCATTAAAGTAGTTGCGACATATTTAGCTGCACTACCAAAGCCAGGAGTATGATCAGTTCCATATAAATCATTATCGATAGTTTTTGGAACTCCCATTACTCTACATTCATAATCATGTTCTTGAAAAAACTTTGAGATTTTATTAGCAGTATCCATTGAATCATTTCCGCCGTTATAAAAGAAATAACGGATGTTATACTTTTTAAATACTTCTAATAATCTAAAGTAATCGCTAGGGTCTTTTGTAAGATCTTTTAATTTATAACGAACAGAACCAATTGATGAAGAAGGTGTTGTCTTTAATAATTCTAATTCTTTTAAATCTTCTTTAGAAATATCAAAAAACTCTTCTTCTAAAATTCCTTTAATACCATGTTTAGCTCCATAAACATTTGTAATTTCTTCATGTTTTAAAGCTTCTAAAAATACTCCCGCAGCACTAGCGTTAATTACGCTCGTTGGTCCACCTGATTGACCTAAAATTGCTGCACCAACTAATTTTTTCATAAAATTTCACTCCTTAAAATTATCTTCTAGTCTATAATAACATAAATATTATATAAAATAATAAAAACTAATAAAACATCATTTTTTCCACAAAGTTTCTCATGAAAATGTGTTATAATTCATAGTAGCGAGGTGATAACATGAAAGTTGCAATTTTAACATCTGGAGGAGACGCTCCTGGAATGAATGCTGCTGTTCGTTCTGTAGTAAGAAGTTGTTTATATTATAATATTGAACCATATGCGGTTTATGATGGTTTTAGAGGTTTAACTAATGATCGCTTTATTAAGATGTCTAGAAAAGATGTCTCAGAAATTTTATCAAGAGGAGGAACCATTTTAGGTACTTCAAGATATGATGAGTTTAAGGAAGATAAGACTGTTTTAAAAACGATTGAAAACTTAAAAAAACAAAAAATCGATGCAGTTATCGCAATTGGCGGAGACGGCACTTTTAAAGGAGCAGAAAGACTTCATAAAAAAGGTTTTCCAGTAGTTGCAATTCCTGCTTCAATTGATAATGATATAAATGGCACTGACTTTACAATTGGCTTTCATACTGCTCTTAATACAATAGTTGATGATATTGATAAAATCAAAGATACTTCATCAAGCCATCAAAGAGCTTCTATAATTGAAACAATGGGAAGACATCGTGGCGATTTAGCTTTGTATGCAGGTTTATCAACCGGAGCTGAGTTTATTATTACTCCAGAAAATCCAATCGATAAAAAAGAAATAATTGAAACTTTAAAACAACATAAAAAAGAAGGTAGAAGAAACGCTATTATTGTAGTGACCGAAAACATATTAAACGTGAATGAGTTTGCAGAAGAAATAACTGAAAAGAGCGGATTTGCATGTAGAGCAACAGTTTTAGGTTATGTTCAAAGAGGAGGTTCTCCAGTTCCTAGTGATAGACTTTTAGCAGGAAGAATGGGTGCATATGCAGTTGACTGTATCATAGACAAAAAATTTGGTGTTGCAATTGGAGTGAGGCATGAAGATTTAGTTGCCTATCCGTTTAGTGAAGCTTTCATTAGAAAAGATAGTGAAATGTTAAAGAAAATGTATAATTTAGTTCCAAAAATATCATAAGATAACTTTTTTCAATCTTACCTAAAATAAGAATAAATTTAGTATTTTAAAAGGTGATGTAATGTTTAAATTAGTATCTCCATTTAAACCTAGTGGGGACCAGCCAGAGGCTATAGAAAATTTAATGATTAATTTTAATAATGGTAATAAAGAACAAATCTTACTTGGCGCCACGGGGACGGGTAAGACTTTTACTATTGCCAATATTATTAATAAAATGGGAAAAAGAACATTAGTTTTAGCTCATAATAAAACCTTGGCTGGACAATTATATGGAGAATTAAAAAGTTTGTTTCCAGAAAATAGAGTAGAATATTTTATTTCATACTATGATTATTATCAGCCTGAAGCTTATGTTGTAAGAAGTGACACTTATATAGAAAAAGACGCTTCTATTAACGATGAGATTGACGAACTAAGACATAGCGCAACAGCATCTTTATTAGAAAGAGAAGATGTTATTGTAGTTGCTTCAGTTAGTTGTATTTATGGTATTGGTGATCCAGATGATTATAAAAAAGGAATTTTGTTTTTAAGAAAGAATGATATTTTAAACCAAAAAGATTTACTTAACAGGTTAGTTGAACTAACATATGAAAGAAACGATTTAGACTTTCATAGAGGAACTTTTAGAGTTAGAGGAGATATAGTTGAAGTTATTCCTTCTAATATTCAAAAAGAAGGAATAAGAATTGAGTTTTTTGGTGATGAAATTGAAAGAATTAGAAAATTCGATGTACTAACTGGAAATGTATTAGAAACAATGGAATTTGTAACGATTTTCCCAGCAACACACTTTATGACTAATAAAGAAAAAATGCAAGAGGCAATTAGAAGAATTAAAATTGAGTTAGAAGAAAGAGTAAAGTATTTTGAACTTGAAAATAAACTTCTTGAAAAAGAAAGAATTTCAATGAGAACAAAATACGATTTAGAGATGTTAGAAGAAATAGGAATTTGCCCTGGAATTGAGAACTATGCCAGACATATTGCGCTTAGAGAAGAAGGAGAAACTCCTGCAACATTAATGGATTTTTTTGGGGATGATTACTTATTAATAGTAGACGAATCGCACGTTACTTTGCCACAAGTAAGAGGAATGTATAACGGCGATAGATCAAGAAAACAAACATTAGTGGATTATGGCTTTAGATTGCCGAGTGCCTTAGATAATAGGCCACTTAATTTTAATGAATTTAAAGAAAAAACAGATAAAGTTATTTATCTTTCTGCTACACCGGGAGATTATGAACTAGAAAATAAATATCCTTTAGTTGAACAAATTATTAGACCAACATTTTTATTAGATCCGGTTATTGAAATAAGAAAAACTTTTGGTCAAATTGATGATTTGTATAGTGAAATTCAAAAAAGAATTGAAAAAAATGAAAGAACATTAGTAACTACTTTAACAATTAGAATGAGTGAAGATTTAACTTCTTATTTTAAAACATTAGGCTTAAAAGTTGCTTATTTACATAGTGAAATTAAATCATTAGAAAGAATTGAAATCTTAAGAGATTTAAGAATTGGGGTTTATGATGTTTTAGTAGGTATTAACTTACTAAGGGAAGGTCTTGATTTGCCAGAGGTTTCACTAGTTGCGATACTTGATGCAGATAAACAAGGTTTTTTAAGAAGCGAACGAAGTTTAATTCAAACAATTGGACGTGCAGCTAGAAATGAGCAAGGAAAAGTAATAATGTATGCTGATACTATTAGTGATTCTATGCAAAAAGCAATAAGTGAAACTGAAAGAAGAAGATCAATTCAAGCTAAGTTTAATTTAGATAATAATTTAGAACCTAAAACAATTAGAAAAGACATTAGAGATAGTATTTCAATTAAAATTGTTGAAGGTGTTAAAAAAGCTAAATCCAAACAAGATTCTATCAAACAACTTAATGAACTAGAAAGATTAATGAAAAATGCTGCGAAAGAACTTGATTTTGAAAAGGCGGCAGAGTATCGCGATTTACTTTTTGAACTAAAAGCTACTTATAAAATTAAGTAAAAAAGGGCTTATTTATTATTTATCTTTTTAAGATAAAAACATAGTTTTTTAAATTATATGTGTTATAATTGTTAATGGAAACGCTTTAGTTTACAAACTTTAGAAAATACAGGAAAATAATATGATATTTGTCAAATTAGATATAGAAAAAAGAATCGATCCTTTTTACTTTGCTTTAGAAAAAGTAATGTTGGATAAATTATCAACTTTAAACGATGATATATGCTTTATTTGGGATGTTTTTCCTGCGGTTATTATTGGAAAACATCAACTACTAGAAAAAGAGGTTAACTTAACAGCTTTAAAACAATCAAATACAGTTGTTTACCGAAGGCCATCAGGTGGCGGAGCTGTTTTTAGCGATTATGGTTGTATTAAATATAGTTTTATTTCTAAAAAACCTAAAGATGTAATGTATAAATTATTTTTAGATGAAATTATTGAGTTTTTAAAACCATATATAGATGTTTCTTACTCTGGTAGAAATGACTTAATTTTTGATGGTTACAAGTTTTCTGGTAATGCATATTATCAAACTAAAAATGGGAACGTCTTACATGGTACCATTTTATACGATACTGATATGTCAATTTTAGGAAAAGTTTTAAACCCTTCAGTAGAGAAATTAAAAAGTAAAGGTGTTGATTCAGTAAAATCAAGAGTTACAAATTTAATTAATTTTGTTAAACTATCTAGGGAAGATTTTAGAAATGAAATAGAAAAATTTTTAGATAGAAAAACTTATTATTTAACTAATGAAGATCTAAAAATGATAAACGAAGCAATGGATGAATTTAATAGTGATGATTATATTCACGGTAAAAACCCTGCTTATGAAGTAATAAGAAGAAAAAGATTTCCTTTTGGTGAAATTGAAGTTCACTTAAATATAAATAAAAATATTATTAATGGTTTTCAAATCTATGGTGATTTCTTTGAAAAAGAAGCAATTGAAGATTACCAAAAAACTATTATAGGACAAAACATACGAAATCTTAAAATAGTTAATACTAACATGTATATTGAAGGTATGACTGATGTAGAGATGTATGACTTAATATTAGGAGGCAATAAAATTGAATGATGTTCCATTCGGGTTAAAAACAACCCCACTTTATCCAATTTTTAAAAAATTGGAAGCTAATTTTACTGAGTTTGGCGGATACTACATGCCTGTTCACTTTAAAAACGGTATCGTGTTTGAGCACCAAGCTATTAGAAACAATTCTGGATTGTTTGATGTTTCTCATATGGGAGAAATAAGAATCAAAGGAAAAGATGCAAGCGATTTTTTAAATTATGTTTCTACTAATAACATTAAAAAAGTCGAAGATAATCAAATTCAATATCATATCTTTTGTTTAGAAGATGGTGGAGTTATTGATGATATGCTAGCTTATAAATTTAATGAAGAAGATTTATGGTTAGTATGTAACGCTTCAAACCAAGGTGCTGTTTATAATCACTTATTAGAAGTGTTAAAGGAAAAGAAATTTTCTGCAGAAGTTATTAATGAAGCTGATGATGTTTCAGTAATTAGTGTCCAAGGACCTGAATCACTAGAAAAATTAGAACAAGTTTTTGGTAAAATTGACTTAAAATATATGTCTTTTGAAAAGAGAAATAATTTTGTTTTATCTAGAAGTGGTTATACTGGTGAAGATGGGTATGAGGTATACGGATCACATGAAGACATTTATCAATTAACTGAAAATTTATTAGATTTAGGAGTAGCTGCTTGTGGCTTAGGCGCTAGAGATACATTAAGATTTGAAGCTGGTTTGCCACTTTTTGGTCATGAAATTTCTAACTTTATTTCACCGGTTGAAGCTGGCTTAAATTTTGCGATTGACTTTGAAAAAGATGATTTTATTGGTAAAGAAGCACTTTTAGAGAAAAAAGCTCATCCAGAAAATAAAGTGGTTGGTTTAATATTATTAGACCGTGGTGTAGCTAGACAAGGTTACTCAGTTTATGATGGAGATAAAATGATTGGTTATGTAACAAGTGGTTTTATGATTCCAGGAACTAAAAATACTTATGCAAATGCTTTAGTTGAAGCAAATTATAAAATGGGTGACATCATCCAAGTTGAAATTAGAAACAAACGTGTTAATGCACGAATTAGAAGTAAAAGATATATTACAAAAAAATAAAGGGGAGAAGAAAAAAATGAGATATTACACAAAAACTGACGAATGGGTAAAAGTTGAAGGCAACAAAGCTACAATAGGAATTTCTAAAAAAGCGGCTGAAGAATTAGGCGACATCGTTTATTTAGATTTACCTCAAGTAGGAGACGAATTTAAACAAAATGAAGCATTTGGCGCAATTGAATCAGTCAAAGCAGCAAGCGATTTAAATATGCCAATTGGCGGTAAAGTAGTTAGAGTAAATGATAAATTAGAAGATGCACCAGAATTATTAAACGAAGATGCTTTAAATGAATTTATTATTGAAATTGAAGATTTTAACGAAGAAGAATTAAAATCATTACTTAAACAAGACGAATACGAAGAGGCATAAAAAATGTTTAAATATTTTCCTCATACAAGCGAAGATATCAAACAAATGCTAGAGGTCATTGGCTTAAAAAGTTTAAATGACCTTTTTGTTGATGTCCCTAAAGAAATAAAAGATAAATTAAAATATAATTTAGGCGAACCTTTAAGTGAACACCAACTAATTAAAAACATGAGTGAAAAAGCTAGTAAAAATGCTAACTTAAAAATTTTTAGAGGGGCTGGTGCTTATGATCACTACACTCCATCTATGATTTATAATTTAGTTTCAAGAAGTGAATTTTTAACTTCATATACACCATACCAACCAGAGATTTCTCAAGGAACTTTACAATATATATTTGAGTTTCAATCATTTATTGCAGAACTTACTGGAATGGATATTGCGAATGCTTCAATGTACGATGGAGCTACATCAACGGCAGAAGCAATGTTTATGGCTGTTTCAGAAACTAGAAAAAACAAAGTTTTAATTAGTAAAACAGTACACCCAGAAACTATAAAAGTTGTAAAAACGTATGCTAAATATAAAAACATTGAAGTAGTTGAGATAGAAAGTGTAAATGGATATACTTCTCTAGATTTTATAAAAAACGAAAATGATTTTGCTGGTGTAATTGTGCAAAACCCTAATTATTATGGCTTAATTGAAGACTATAATGGATTTGCTGATGTTATACATGAAAAAGGAGCTTTATTTGTTATTAATAGTGATCCTCAGACATTAGCAGTTTTAAAATCGCCTAAAGCTTACGGTGCTGATATTGCTGTTGGAGAAGCACAAACACTTGGTGTTCCTCTTCAGTTTGGTGGAGCTTACGTTGGTTATTTAGCTACAACTAATAAATTAGTTAGAAAAATGCCTGGAAGAATTTGCGGAATTACTAAAGACGTAGATGGTAAAAGAGCGTTTGTTTTAACTCTTCAAGCTAGAGAACAGCACATTAGAAGAGAAAAAGCTAATTCTAATATTTGTTCTAACCAATCATTAATGGCTTTATGGGTTACTATGTATACTTCATTAATGGGTAAAGATGGCTTAGTTAAAGTAAATGAAGCATCTTATACTAATAGTCATTATTTATATGAAAAACTATTAGAAACTAAACTATTTGAGCCTGTTTACCAAGGACCTTTTATTAAAGAATTTTTATTAAAAGCTAACTTTGATGTAAAAGCATTAGAAGAAAAGATGATTAACAAGGGATATTTAATTGGACTTCCGATAGATAATGATAAATTACTATTTGCAGTAACTGAAAAATATGACAAAAAAGAAATAGATGAATTTGTTGAGGTGATTGTTAATGAACTACGATAAATTAATATTTGAAATTTCCAAAAAATGTAGAGTTGGTCATGATTTATATGTTAACACAAACAATTTAAGCAACTTACCTAAAGAGTTATTAAGAGTAAATGAATTAAATCTTCCAGAAGTTTCAGAACCAGATGTAGTTAGACATTATACTAATCTTAGCAAAAAAAACTTTGGTGTAGATACTGGTTTTTATCCTTTAGGCTCTTGTACAATGAAATATAATCCGAAGATTAATGAAACAATTGCAGCGTTGCCTGGTTTTCATCAAATTCACCCTTTAACTCCTGAAAAGCATGTTCAAGGTGCACTAGAAGTAATGTATGAAACTGATGTAATGTTAGCTGATGTTACTGGAATGGATCACTTTAGCTTAGCTCCTTTTGCAGGTGCTCATGGTGAATTAATTGGTTTATGGATTATTAAAAAATATCATGAACTAAGAAATGACACAAAAAGAACAAAAATAATCGTACCTGACTCAGCTCATGGTACTAACCCAGCTAGTGCAGCTGTTGCTGGCTTTGGTGTTATTGAAGTTAAATCAAATGAAGATGGAACGGTTAATATTGAATCTTTAAAATCAGTCTTAAGCGATGAAGTTGCAGGTATCATGTTAACTAATCCAAACACATTAGGTATTTTTGAACCAAGTATTTTAGAAATGTCTAAATTAATTCATGATATTGGTGGTTTATTATACTATGATGGTGCTAACTTAAATCCATTATTAGGAGTTGCTAAACCAGGACAAATGGGGTTTGACATTATTCACTTAAACGTTCATAAAACATTTTCAACTCCACACGGTGGAGGTGGCCCAGGAGCTGGACCGGTTGGTGTTGTTGCTCATTTAAAAGATTTCTTACCAGGACCAGTTGTTGTTAAAGAAAACAACAATTATAAGTTTCATACACCAGTACATTCAATTGGGAAAATCGGTCAATTTTTTGGAAACTTTAGTGTTATTGTAAAAACAAATGCATATTTAAAAACATTAGGTAATAAAATTAACAATTTAGGTCCGCTTGCTGTTTTAAATGCTAACTACATTAAAGAATCTCTTAAAGATGATTACGTTGTTGCAGTTGATAAAGTATGCATGCATGAAGTTGTATTTGATGGTTTAGTTGATAAATCAACAGGAATTAAAACTTTAGACGTTGCTAAGAGATTATTAGATTACGGTGTTCATCCACCAACAATTTATTTCCCATTAATTGTAAAAGAAGCGATGATGGTTGAACCTGTTGAAACAGAATCAAAAGAAACTTTAGATAACTTTATCGATATTATGAAAATTATCGCAAAAGAAGCGAAAGAAAATCCTGAAGTTATTAAAGAAGCTCCGCATTCAACTGTTGTAAGAAGACTTGATGAAGTTTTAGCAGTTAGAAAGCCAACTTTAAAATATCAAGACATTGAGTAAAACTTATTTAATGTAACAAATATTAAAATGATCCCCAAAATTATACTTCTAACATAGTAAAAAAAGGGGATCATTTTTTTTATACAATAAAGTCTAAATAATGTATAATAAACTTAATATATGAAAAGAGGTTAAACATGGCACTAATACACTTAATGACAACTAGTAAGTATTTACAAATGGATGTCGATATTAATATTTATAAACCAAATCAAATAAACAAAAAAGAACCACTTTATTTAATGTATTTATTACATGGTTTTATGGGGAATTATTCTAATTGGACTAGATATACAAGATTAGAAAAATATTTAGAAGGGAAAAACGTTATTGTTGTAATGCCAAGTGGTTATAATAGTTGGTATGTTAATAGCTTATCGCATGTTCCGTTTGACAGTTACATTAATAAAGAACTTCACAAAATAGTTAAAGAAACTTTAAACTTAAATTTTAAAAGAGAAAATACTTTTATTGCAGGATTATCAATGGGTGGATATGGGGCGATGCGTTCAATTTTAACTTATCCTAAACTTTATAGTAAAGGAGCTTCTTTATCTGGTGTTTTAGACGTTGAAAACAGATATGAACATTTAAGAAATGGCTTTTTAGGTTCTAAAAATGTTTTTCCTAAAACAATAAGTAAAAAACAAAATTTGTTTAGTTTACTAAAACAAGATATGGATATTGATTTATATGTTTCTTGTGGTGATAAAGATGTTTTATTAAGCGATAGCATTAATTTTAAAGAAGAACTTATTAAAAACAATATTAAACACCATTTCGAAATTGCGCCAGGAGAGCATAATTGGGACTTTTGGGATAGTCAAATTAAAAAAGTAATTGAATATTTTGGTATTTAAAAAGCTAGAAAATCTAGCTTTTTTTTATGATTCTTTAATTATCTCTTTTAAAATTTCTACAGCTTTTTTCATTTGTGTAATACTTAAAAACTCAAATCTACCGTGAAAATTAAAACCGCCAGTTCCAAGATTAGGACAAGGCAAACCTTTATAAGTTAATTGAGCACCGTCAGTACCACCTCTAATTGGAGGGCTTGTTGGAATTAAACCTACATTACTAATAGCTTTTTCAGCCAAAGTAATTGGTGTTAAATCATTTTTTAGTATTTCAAACATATTTAAATAAGATTCTTTAATTTCTACATTACATATATCATATTGATATAAATCATTTAAATAATCTTTTATTTTATAAAATTGTTCTTGTTGTTTTAAAAAATCATTATAATTGTGATTTCTAATAATATAACTTAAAGTTGTTTTTTCAACTTCACCATTAACGTTTGATAAATGGTTAAAGCCTTCCCTTCCTTCTGTATTAGCTGGATCTAAAAATGGTGGAAGCATACTATGAAACTTAAAAGCGGCATGAGTAGAGTTAACTAATCTATTTTTAGCATCACCAGGATGAATAGACTTACCAATAAAAGTAACAGTTGCAGAAGAGGCATTAAAATTTTCATATTCAACTGTACCTACTTTACCTCCATCAACAGTATAAGCAAAATCAGCTTTAAAGTAATCTAAGTTAAAATAATCAGTTCCTCTACCAATTTCTTCATCTGGAGTAAAGCCAATAAAAATGTCTCCATGCAAATAGTTGTTTTTAGTTATATCTTGAACAAAGTCCATAATAATCGCAATACCTGCTTTATTATCAGCTCCTAATAAAGTATTACCATTAGTTACAATAATATCTTCATTAAGCACTTCATTTAAACTTGGAAAATCTTCTTTACTCATTGAAAGTGTCTCATTTAAGTTAATGACTTCACCTTGGTAATTTTTGATTATTCTAGGTTTAACAGGATATCCAGGCGCATCAAAAGAAGTATCCATATGTGCGATAAAACCTATCGCAGGTTTATTGTTTGTATTTTTAGGTATAAACCCATAAACATAACCATACTCATCCATAAAAGCATCAACTTTTAAATCCTTTAATTCTTTAAGTAAAACTTCTCCTAAAGCTTTTTGTTTAAAAGTAGATGGGTAAGTAGTTGAGTAAGGATCAGATTGTGTATCCATTTTTACATAATTTAAAAATCTATCTATTATTTTCATTTTATCACCAGTATTATTATAACTTAAAAAATTAAAAAGGTATAAAATAATTATTCTAATTATGTTATAATATCTAGTGGATGTTATAGAAATGAGATGATTTAATTGATATTTGGTAAACATGTAAATAAATACTATGTTAAATATGGAATACTGCTTATTTTAGGCGTTTTTTTCTTATTATTAGTAGATTATTATCAACTTCTAATTCCTAGACAACTAGGAAATTTAGTTAACAACTTTGAAGCTGGTACTGTTACAAAAGTTTATATGGATGAGTTTGTAAGAGAGTTTATGAAGATTGTTCTTATAATGGTTGTTGGAAGAGTATTTTGGCGAATTTTAGTCATGGGTACTTCAAGACAAATACACTTTGAAATTAGAGAACAATTATTTGATCATGCTCTTTACTTAGATCAACCTTATTATCAAACTCATAAAGTCGGTGCAATTATGGCTTTTTTCTCTAATGATGCTGAAACAGTAAGGTCATCATTTGGAAGAGGGCTTTTAATGTTATTTGATAGCTTATTTTTAGGTGTTTTAGTTATTGCTAGAATGATTGCTATGGATTGGCGATTGACGCTGCTTTCAACAATTCCTTTACTCTTTTTAGGGTTTGTAGGATATTCAATTATTAAGAAAATGAGATTGAAGTTTAAATTAAGACAAGACGCTTTTGAACATATGAGTGATTTTACTCAGGAATCATTTTCTGGGATTGCAATTATTAAAGGCTTTGTAAAAGAAGTTAAAGAAGCAGTTTTATTTGAAGAAATTAATGAAGATTTTTATAAAAAACATATGGATTTTGTAAAAACTATGATTTGGGTAAACATTTCAATTACAGTTTTTATTAATTTGACAATAGCAACTATTTTAGGAGTAGGTTCATATATTGCGATTGTTAATCCGGCTAGTTTTAACTCTGGTCACTTATTTGAATTTTTCACACTATTTGGAACGTTAGTTTGGCCTGTTATGGCGCTTACGCAATTTGCTAACTTAAGAAGCCAAGCGCACGCTTCATATGAGAGAATAAGTGGATTTTTAGATGCTAAACCGCTCATTAATGATGGTGTTAATGTCATTAGTAAATATTTTAATAACTTTGTATTGAGCGATCAAGTTGTTGAAGGTTTTGATAAAGGTTATTTACCGAGTACAGAAAAACTTTCTTATCACAAAGTTCATTTTAATATTTATATTACTAATGAACTTACAAACTTAGAAGTTGTATTAGAAAAAATAAGCACTAAAATTCCTTTAACTCAAAATAAATTTGATAAAAATTTATACGAAGGCTATATTGAAGAAACTTTACCAAATAATATTTACTATAAAGTAGTAGGTAAAAACTCCTTAAGTGAAGTAATTGAGAATGAAGAAGGATTTATTCCGTATCATTTAGTCGAACATCAAGAAATAGAAGCGATAGAAGGAAATATTACAATTAAAGATTTAACTTTTGCTTACCCAGATGAACCAAGTAAATTAATTTTAAGCGATGTAAATGTGGAAATTAAAAAGGGTGAATCAGTTGGTATTTTAGGAAGAACAGGATCTGGGAAATCTACTTTAGTTGATTTATTGTTAAGAACTTACAATGTTAATAACGGCTCAATTTATTTAGATGATAACGACATTATGTCACTAAAAGCTTATGATGTTAGAAAAAACATTGCTTACGTTCCTCAAGATAACTTTCTTTATTCAACAACAATTGAAGAAAATATTAGTTTTTCTGAAGACAAAATGGCTTTTGATAAAATAGTTGAAGCAGCTAAATTATCAGATGTTTATGACAATATTAAAGAGTTTAAAGATGGTTTTGGGACTGTTTTAGGCGAAAGAGGCGTTACAGTTTCTGGGGGACAAAAACAAAGAATCTCAATTGCTAGAGCAATCGCCAAAGAAGCACCTATTTTAATTTTAGATGATTCTGTTAGTGCTGTTGATACTAATACAGAAGAAGCTATTTTAGCTAATTTAGAAAGTATTAGAAAAGGGAAAACAACAATTTTAATTGCTCACAGAATATCTACAGTAAGAAAATTAGATAAAATTATTCTTCTTGACCAAGGTAAAGTGGTGGATGTTGGATCTCATGAACAATTATTAAAGAGATCTTCTTTATATCAAGACATGGTAAGAAGACAAACATTAGAGGGGCAGGTGTTAGGTAATGCGTGATTTTGAAGAATATACTCGCAGTAAAAGTGATTCTACAATTTTTAAAAGATTATTAGAATATGCTGCTCCTTATAAAAAGAACTTTATAATTGCTTTAGTATTTATTTTAATTGACGTAGCTTTATCTAGTATTTCTCCAATGCTTTTAGGGTTTATTATTAGAGTTATTGGTAGCGATAATACTAATAATACAAAAATACTTTATATTAGTTTAATTATTTTAGCTTTATTATTAGCTTTAGGAATTGCTGTTGTAATGGTTTATTTTCAGCAAATATTGTTACAAGAAGCTGGTCAAAAAATTGTAAAACAACTTAGAAAAGAAGTGTTTGAACATATTGAAACATTATCTCTTAATCAGTTTAATCAAATTCCTATAGGAAAACTAATCACAAGAGTTACTAATGACACAAATACTTTATCTGAAATGTATACATCAGTTTTAGTGAACTTAATTAGAAACTTCCTTTTAATGATTGTTCAGTTTAGTATTATGTTAGGTTTTAATGCTAAAATTACTTTAATAATGGGAATAACTATACCGTTTGTTGCGATATTTACTTTTGGTTATAGAGCAATATCTAGAAAACAATACCGTAGAGTTAGAAATAGAAACACAGAAGTTAATGCTTATTTACAAGAAAATTTAAGCGGGATAAAGCTTACTCAAATATTTAATCAAGAATCAAGAAAACGTCAAGAGTTTTTAGTTAATAATAAAAACTTGAGAAATGAGCATTTTAAAGAACTATTAATGTTTACAATTTATCGCCCATTAATGTTTTTACTTTCTATGATTGCTTCTTTAATTGTTATTTATTTTATGGGTCAAGAAATTATTGTAGCGATAAATAGTGGTGCAACTACTGAAGAATTAGCAATTTTAGCAGCAACTTTAGTTACAATGTACGCTTATGCAAATGATTTTTATCGTCCACTTCAAAACTTGAGTGAAGATTTTAACATTTTACAAAGTGCGTTTGCTAGTGCTGAAAAAATCTTTGATGTTTTAGAGACTAAACCAGAAATAGTTGATAGTGAGGATGCGATTGAACTTAAAGATTTTAAAGGTGAAATAGAATTTAAAAATGTTTGGTTTTATTATATTAAAGATGAATGGGTGTTAAAAGACATTTCCTTTAAAATTAGTCCTAACGATACTGTTGCCTTTGTCGGTGCGACAGGTTCAGGTAAAACAACTATTATGAATTTAATTGTGAGAAATTACGATATTATTAAAGGTCAGATTTTAATTGATGGTATTGATATTAAAAAAATTAAACTTGATAGTCTAAGAAAAGAAATTGGTCAAATGCCCCAAGATGTTTTCTTATTTACAGGTTCAATTAAATCCAATATCGCTTTTAAAGATGAAAATATTGCTGATGAAGAAATAATTAAAGCGGCAGAATATGTTGGAGTTAATGAATTTATTGAAAACTTAGATGGAAAATATGATCATATAGTTAGAGAAAGAGGAAACAACTTCTCAACAGGCCAACGTCAGTTATTATCTTTTGCAAGAGCATTAGTTTATGAACCGACTATTATGATTTTAGATGAAGCGACAGCTAATATTGATAGTGAAACAGAAGAAATTATTCAAACATCATTAGAAAAAATGATGAAAATTTCAACAATGATAGTTGTTGCACATAGATTATCAACAATACAAAAAGCTGATAAAATTTATGTGATGCAAAAAGGTGAAATTAAAGAATCTGGCTCACATCAACAATTACTAGCTTTAAAAGGAATTTATTATAGCTTATACGAATTGCAGTATAAGTAAGATTTAGTATTAAAAAGGAGGAATAAATGGTGAATGAAAATTACTTAAGCTTATCTAAGTTAGCTAAAAGAAAATATTTAAAAACACTACATGGTTATGATATTGCAGAATTATATAACAGTTTAGATCCTCTCGATCAAAAAGAGCTTTTTGAAACAATTTCTATTGGAGAAAAAGCAACATTAATTACTTATTTAGAACCTGAACAAGCAGGGAAGTTACTAGAAGTTCTTGATCCAGTCTTAATTACTAAAATATTTAAGTATTTAGAACCAGATGACTTAGTTGATATTTTTAATGAAGTTGAAGAAGAAATATCACAGTTATGGATTAGCTACTTAGACGCAGAGATAATTGAAGATTTTCATAGTTTAAAAGATTATGAAGAAGATGAAGCTGGTTCAATTATGTCTACTAATATAATTACTTTAACAACTGAAATGGAAGTTAAAGAAGCTATGCGAATTTTAATAAAAGAAGCCCCTAATGTAGAAACTATTCAAACACTATTTGTAGTTGACCGATATAATTCTTTTTTAGGAATTGTTCCGCTTAAAAAACTTATTAAAGCTAAATCCCCTGTAACAATCGAAAAGTTATATGAACCGAGTTTATATGTTTTTGATGAAGACGATGTTGATGAAGTTTCAATGCTTATTCAAGAAGAAGGGATTTATCAAATGCCTGTTATTTCTTCTAAACATGAACTTTTAGGAATGATTACACTAGATGACGCGATTGATGCTTATGAAACAGAAGCTATTGAAGACGTCAAAAAGTTATCAGCTTTAAGTGAACCTGAAAATGCTGGAGTTTTTAAAAGTGCTTTATCAAGACTTCCTTGGTTATTTATTTTACTAGTGATGACACTACCTATAGCTGTAATAATGAGTGGATTTGAAGACATTATCGCTGTTTACACAGTTCTTATTATGTTCCAACCATTAATTTTAGACGTTTCTGGTAATTTAGGAACACAATCGTTATCTACAAGTTTGATCGTAATTAATTTAGATTTAGATATTAAGTATTCAAGACACTTTAAAGATGAAATGATTTCATCAATTTATATTGGTTTGGTTATGGGAATATCAGGATTTATTTTCTCATATTTATTTGTCTTAATTAACCCTGCGCTTAACTATAGTGGTTTAGTTTTTGGAGCTGTTATTGGTTTAACACTTTTCTTTAGTTTAGTAGTTTCAGTTATATTTGCGACTCTTTTACCTAAACTTTTAGAAATACTTAACTTTGACCCTGCTAATGCTAGTGGACCTTTAATTACTACTGTTTTAGATATTACAAGTATTATTGTTTATTTTTTACTTGCGACTTTATTTATTGAGGTGTTTTTATGAAAAATAACTTACCATTAAAAGAATTTTATTCAGACAATTATTTAACAGTTTATGAAGAAAGTTCAATTAAAGAAGCAATGAGTGTTACAGTTAAACAATCAACAGAAGAAACGTTAATTGACTCTTTATTTGTAATTGATAAGAAAAATAGACTTGTTGGGATATTACCACTAAAAGATTTAATAATTGCTAGACAAACTAGTACTGTAAAAGATATTATGGATACTAATTTAATTCACTTAAAAGAAGAAACGCCAGTTTATGAAGCTATTGATACAATTCAAAAATACGACTTAGAAATGGCACCTATTTTAAATAAGCATGGTGTGTTAAAAGGTGTTTTTAGTGCAGAAAATGCTTTAGATTTACTTAAAGAAGAAACATTAGAACAATACCGAAATATCGCTTTAATTAAAGAAAACTCTATTGACGCAACTGCAAAAGAAAAAGCTTTATCAAGACTACCTTGGTTAATTGTATTATTAATTTTATCTTTAGTTACATCTAGCGTAATTGGATCTTTTGAAGATACAATAAAAATAGTAGTTGTGTTAGCTTACTTTCAAACGATGCTTTTAGACATGGCAGGGAACATTTCTACCCAATCACTAGCTTCGATAGTTATTAAGTTATCTAAAGATCCTAAAGGTAAAATGAGAAACCATATTAAAAAAGAAATAATGATTGGTTTTATAAATAGCTTTTTGTGTGGTTTATTTGGTTTTGTAGCTTCTTATGTGTTTTTAGTTTTAATTAAAGAACCAAATATAATTAAAGTAAGTGCCGTAGTTTCTGTTTCATTATTTTTAGGTTTAATAATTGGAACTTTATCAGGAGCATTAGTGCCGATTTTATTTAGAAAATTAAAGGTCGATCCAAGTGTTGCCTCAGGTCCTTTTATGACTACAATTAATGATGTTTTCAGTTTAATAGTTTACTTAACTTTAGCTACAATCTTCTTATTATAAATTTTAAATAAAAAAAGACGCTTGAATGCGTCTCAGACCGTTGAAAAAGACATGTTTTTTAAAAAGTTATTAAAGATAACTTAAATT
>CAZYSQ010000005.1:0-64842 GCA_964649865.1 uncultured Acholeplasmataceae bacterium | reverse complement strand
TGTTTTAATTCTTCAAATGTTACGCCTAAGTCTTTAGCAAGTAATTCGATATCTTTATCGTTATGAGGTAAAAACTCATGTAAAGGTGGATCTAAGTAACGGATTGTTACAGGTAGTCCGTTCATAACTTCATAAATGCCAATGAAGTCTTCTTTTTGCATAGGAAGAATTTTTGCTAAAGCTGTTTCTCTTTCTTCTTTAGTTTTAGCTAAAATCATTTCTCTAACAGCTTTAATTCTTGTTGCTTCAAAGAACATATGTTCAGTTCTTACAAGTCCAATACCTTGTGCACCAAAATCAAGAGCAACTTTAGCATCTTTAGGTGTATCAGCGTTAGTCCTAACTTCTAAAACTCTATATTTGTCTGCCCATTCCATTAAAGTTGCAAAATCGCCACTTACTGTTGCTTCTACAGTGTCAATTTTTTCTCCATAAACTTTACCAGTTGAACCGTCTAATGAAATAAAGTCGCCTTCATTAAATTTGTGTCCTCTAATTTCAAAGTAACCTTTGCTTTCATTAACAACCATGTGATCTGCACCAGCAACACAGCATGTTCCCATACCTCTTGCTACAACCGCAGCATGACTTGTCATTCCGCCACGAGCAGTTAAAATACCACTTGCGATAACCATTCCTTCGATATCTTCTGGAGATGTTTCTAGTCTAACTAAAACTATAGGTGTATTTGGATCTTTAGCATGTAATTCTTGTGCTCTTTCAGCAGTGAATACTACTTTACCATAAGCTGCACCTGGAGATGCTGCTAAACCTTCACCAACAACAGTAGCTTTAGCTAATGCTTTTTCATCAAAAGTAGGGTGAAGCATTTGATCAAGTGATGCTGGTTCAACTCTTAAAACAGCTTCTTTTTCATTGATTAAACCTTCTTTAACCATGTCAATTGCTATTTTAACAGCAGCGTGAGCAGTTCTTTTACCACTTCTAGTTTGTAAAATATAAAGTTTATTTCTTTCGATAGTAAACTCTAAGTCTTGCATATCTTTGTAGTGATGTTCTAATTTATCACTAATTTCATGGAATTCTTGATATAATTCAGGAGCTTCTTCTTTAAGTTTGCTAATTGGATTTGGTGTTCTAATACCAGCAACAACGTCTTCACCTTGAGCATTAAATAAATATTCTCCAAATAATTCGTTTTCTCCTGTAGCTGGGTTTCTTGAGAATGCAACACCAGTACCACAGTCGTCTCCCATGTTACCAAAGACCATTGTTTGAACGTTAACAGCCGTACCCCATGAATAAGGAATATGGTGTAATCTTCTATAAGTGTTAGCTCTTGGGTTATCCCATGATCTAAATACTGCACTTACAGCTTCGATTAATTGTTCTTTTGGATCTTGTGGGAATTTATCGCCTTTTAATTCTTCATAACGAGCTAAAAATGCTTTAGCAATATATTCCATGTCTTCTGCAGTTAAATCTGCATCATCAGTAATGTTTTTTTCTGCTTTACGAGCATCAAAAATTTCATCAAAATGTTCTTTGCTGATTTCCATAACAACATCACTAAACATCATGATAAATCTACGGTATGAGTCATAAGCAAAACGAGGATTGTTTGTAAGTTTAGCTAATCCAACAACAACCTCATCATTTAAACCTAAGTTTAAAATAGTGTCCATCATACCAGGCATTGAAGCTCTTGCACCAGAACGTACTGAGACTAAAAGAGGATTATTAACGTCACCAAATGTTTTGTTAGCTTCTTTTTCTAATTCCTTAACAGAAGCAAATATTTCATTAATGATGCTTTCATCAATTTTCTTTCCATCTTCGTAGTATTTTGTACAAGCTTCAGTAGAAACAGTGAAACCAAAAGGTACAGGTAAGCCGATTTTTGTCATTTCAGCTAAGTTTGCGCCCTTACCGCCAAGAAGATTTCTCATCGTAGCGTCGGCTTCGTTAAACAAGTATACATACTTTTTCAAATAAATCATCCTTTCTATTATGCAATTTTTGTCCACAACAATTATAGCATAAAACAATGTTTTATCAATAAAATACATACTGGTAGCGCATACACTTGATTAAATTTGGGAAAATCAAATAAATTTTAAGAAAAAAACAACTCAAAAAGGGTTGTATGCTATACTAAAAAGAGGTGGTAATGTGATGTTAGGAAAGACCTTTGAAGTTAAGTGTGTTGACATTAATCATAATGGATATGGTGTTAGTAAAGTTGATGGGTTTATTTTATTCACCAAAGGATTATTAATTAATGAAGAAGCAACAGTCAAAATAACAAAACTAGAAAAAAACTTTGCCTTTGCAGAGTTAGTTTCTTTAATAAAAATTTCACAAGAAAGAGTAAAGCCAATTTGCCCTCTTTTTGGTGTTTGTGGTGGATGTGATTTAATGCATATTAACTATCAAGCACAGTTAGAATATAAGCTAAACTATGCTAATCAAATTTTAAAAAGAATAGGCAAGATAAACACTTCTGCAAAAGAAATAATTAAGGCTGACAACCCTTACTATTATAGAAACAACACTCAAGTTCATTACCAAGAAATAAATGGTAAAGTTGAGTGTGGTTTTTATCAAAAAGAAACAAACATAATTGCTCCATATCAGGACTGCTTTATTCAAACAAAAATAGCAACCGAGATAAGTTTAATAATTAAAAACTTTTATAACAAACACCAAATTAAAGCATATGATAAAAACACAAAAAAAGGTAACATTAAACAAGCAATTATCAGGAAAACAACTAATGAAGAATACATGGTTGTAATAGTAGTTAATGAAAACGAGATTCCTCGCAGTAAAGAGCTTATCAGCGAGTTAACCACAAAAGTAAAAACTATCAAATCTATCATTCAAATTACAAATAAAGGTAAAACAAATAAAGTATATGAGAGTAGTTACAAGCTGCTTTTTGGAAGTTTAAAATTGATAGATGAAATTGGAGATTTAAAGTTTTCAGTCGATCATAATTCTTTCTTTCAAACAAACCACCTTCAAACTGAAAAACTATATCAAAAAGTGTTAGATTATGTTAATCCAAATAAAGCCGATGTGATTGTTGATGGGTATTGTGGAGTAGGAACTATTTCACTATTATTGGCACAAAAAGCTAAGTTTGTTTATGGGATAGAAATTGTTAGTGAAGCAATAAAAAATGCAAATGAAAACGCAGTTTTAAATGATTTAAAAAACGTAAGCTTTGTTATAGGTAAAACGGAAGAAAAATTAAATGAAATTAAAGAAAATATAAATACTATAGTAGTTGATCCACCAAGAAAAGGTTGTGATATAAAACTATTAAATACGATATTAGAAAAAGAAATTAATAAAATTGTTTATGTTTCTTGTAATGTTGCAACCTTAGCGAGAGATTTAAATATATTAAAAGAAAAATACCAAATTAAAGAAATAACGTTTTATGATATGTTTCCAAATACAATGCATATAGAGGCTGTTGTATTGCTTAGTTTAGATTAATATCTAAGGTATAGAGTAATATATACTTCTTTTTAATTAGTTATAACCAAGATAAAACAATATCAAAACGAACAATTAAATGAAAAAAGTAACCCTTAATGGTATAATTTAAAGTGACGAGAAATGAGGTTTAAAATGTATAAAAAAATAGATGAATTAATTAATAAATATGATACTATAATTATTCATAGACATAAAAATCCCGATATGGACGCAATCGGTTCACAAATGGGGCTTTATTATTTAATTAAAGAGAAATATCCTAAAAAATTAGTTTTTGTAGTAGGTGATGAAAATAGATTTGTCAAAGAACCTATGCATTTAATTGATGATAAAACTTTTGAAGGAAGTTTAAGTATTATTGTCGATGTTGCGGTTGATTATATGATAAGTGATGATAGATATAAACTATCAAATGAAGTAATAATTATTGATCATCACACGAATGAGGCAAACATTACAGCGAGTGTTTTTATTGATAGTTCATATAGTTCAGCCAGCGAATATTTAACAGATATTTTTAGAAAACTAAAATATAATTTTACAACAGAAGTTTGTTATTATTTGTATGCAGGAATGATTATGGATACAGGAAGGTTTATGTATTTAAAAGAGGCACATAAAACTTTTGAGATTGCTTCTTTTTTAACTAAACAAGACTTCGATGTACAGTCGCTTTATAATTGGCTTTATGTTGAACCACTTGAAAGAAGACTTTTAAAACATCAGTTTGAAAGTAGATTTGTTTTTGAAGAAGGAATAGCTTATTTAAAAAACACTAAAGAAGATTTAGAAAAGATGAATATAGACACTTTTTCCGCTTCTAGAGGAATGGTTAATATAGCAGCTGGAATTGAAGAGATTAAGATTTGGTTAAACTTTACTTTTGATCATGAGACAAACAAAATAATTGGCGAGTTTAGAAGTAGAGGAATTGTAATTGTGGATATTGCTAAATCATATGGTGGGGGCGGTCATAATAATGCATGTGGCGCAACTTTAAGTGATTGGGCAGAAGTTGATAAAGTAATAGAAGATTATAAGAAATTATTAAAAGAGGTAGAAGATGAATCCTAAAGAGTTATTATTACAAAAAATTAAAGAATACGAATATATTATTATTCATGGTCACACAAGACCTGATGGAGATTGTTATGGATCTCAGTTTGGGCTTAAAAATATTATTAAAGAATCGTTTCCAAATAAAAAAGTTTTTGTTGTAGGAGAAACAAGTGAATATGTTTCTTTTGTGGGAACTCCAGATAAAATCAAAGATGAGGCGTATCAAAATGCTTTAAGTATTGTTGTTGATACTGGAAGCATTAAAAGAATAAGCGATCAAAGATATAAGTTAGGTAAAGAAGTTTTTAAAATTGATCACCACGTTGAAGAAGAAGATTCTTTTTATGCAAATTATTATTGGGTAGATGATTTACTACCTTCATGTAGTCAAATGATCGCTGATTTTTATAGAACATATAAAGCAGAATTAAAATTGTCTTTTGAAGGCGCTAGAGCAATGTATGTTGGAATATTAACTGATACAGGTAGATTTAGATATCGTGGAGTTGACAGAAGCACTCATGAAATAGCAGGAATGTTACTTGATTATGGAGTAGATGTTGAAGAAGTTGATAATAAGTTATCTGTTGAAGATATGAACTCTATTAGATTAAAAGGACACGTATTAAGTAATTTTGTTACTACTGAAGGTGGATTAATTTATTTTGTGATGACAAAAGAAGTAATGGAAAAATTTAATGTTTCTCATGAACAAGCAGGCGCAATGATTGGAAATTTAGCAGGAATTGATGGCTATCCTGTATGGGCTTTATTAATCGAAGGCGAAAACGAAGTTAGAGTTAGATTAAGAAGTAGGGGACCAGAAATTCAAAAGCTCGCTACTAAGTGGAGAGGTGGAGGACACCAAAAAGCTGCGGGGGCTACATTAGTTGATTTAACTGAATTACCTGATTTTATTAAAGAAATTGAGAGTTTAATTTATAATGAAAGTATGTAACACCTTTATAAGTGATGTAAGCGAAAGAAAACCACTTTTAGAATTGGAAAGATCAATTCAAACAACTTATCGCAAAGAGTTATGGAAACCTTTTATTAAGGCGATTAAGGAATTTAACTTAATTGAAGAAAATGATAAAATTGCAGTTGCGATAAGTGGTGGGAAAGATTCTTTAATTTTAGCTAAGTTGTTTATGGAATTACACAAATATAGTGATGTTCCTTTTGAAGTTGAATTTATTTCAATGGACCCTGGCTTTAATTCGCTTAACCGAAAGTTTTTAGAAGATAACGCTTCTTATTTAAAGATTCCTATTAAAATAAGAGAAAGTGATATTTTTAAAGTAGCAGAAAAAATAGCACATGAAAATCCTTGTTATATGTGCGCAAGAATGAGAAGAGGATTTTTATATAATTTTGCTAAAGAATTAGGATGTAATAAATTAGCTTTAGGTCATCATTTTGATGATGTAATTGAAACAACAATGCTTAATATATTTTTTGGTTCACAATTTAAAACAATGGTTCCAAAAATTCAAGCTGAAAACTTTGAAGAAATGGAACTTATTAGGCCGTTAGTGTTTCTTAAAGAAGCTGATATTATTAGATTTTTTAAAAGCGCAGGAATTAACACGATGAATTGTGGTTGTGAAGTCGCTGCAGAAAAATATAGTTCAAAAAGAGCTTATATTAAAGAACTTATTAAAGATCTTAAAAAAGAAAATCCAAATATTGATATTTCTATTTTTAACAGTGCAACTAATGTTAATATTAATCAAGTTTATGGTTATGAATTTAACAATGAAAAGTTGAAGTTTAATGATATTTATCTTAAGAGTGTAAAAAAGGATAAGTGATAAAATGATTTTAGATACTATTTGTGCAATTTCAACAGCTTATGGAACGGCAGGCATTAGTGTTATTAGAGTAACCGGAGCTGAGGCAATTTCAAAAGTAAATGAAGTTTTTAAAGGTAAAAATTTAAACAAAGTAAAATCACACACTGTTTCTTATGGCTTTATTATTGATGAGGAACAAAAACCAATAGATGAGGTAATGGTCGCTGTTTTTAAAGCGCCTAGAAGTTTTACTAGTGAAGATATGGTAGAAATTTCTACACACGGTGGAATTTTAGTCACAAATAAAGTGTTAAAAAGACTACTTAGTGTAGGTCTTAGATTAGCTAATCCTGGTGAGTTTACAGAAAGAGCATTTATTCATGGAAGAATTGACTTAGCAGAAAGTGAAGCAGTAATGGATTTAATTAATGCTAAAAATGAAAATGCAATGAAATTAGCAATGCACGGACTAAGAGGAGACACTTCAAATTTAATTAAAAATTTAAGAAGTAAACTTCTAACAATGATTGCTTTAATAGAAGTAAATATTGATTACCCAGAATACGATGACACAACTGAAATGACTAATGAAGTTATTAAACCCGACATTTTAAATTTTATCGAAGAGCTCAATTTAGTTTTAAAATCAGCAGATAAAGGCAGAATGATAAAAGAGGGAGTAAAAACAGTTATTGTAGGTAAACCAAACGTTGGTAAATCAAGTTTGTTAAATGCTTTATTAGACGAAGAAAGAGCAATTGTAACTAACATTGCTGGAACAACAAGAGACACAATTGAAGCTAATATTAATATTGGAGGAATTACTCTTAATTTAATCGATACTGCTGGAATTAGAGAAACAAAAGATATAGTCGAACAAATAGGAGTTAAAAGAAGTAAAAAAGCTTTAGAAGAAGCAGAATTAATTATTTTAGTTTTAGATATGAGTGATGAGTTATCTAAAGAAGATAATGAGCTATTAGAAGCTACTAAAGACAAACTAAGAGTAATTGTAGGAAATAAAAAAGACTTAGGTAAAAAGACTGTAATTGAAGATATGATTTCTTTAAGTATAATAAATAAAGAAGGTCTAGAAACACTTGAAGAAGCGATTATCTCAAAACTTGAATTAAAAGAAATTGGCGATGATTTTAATTTTGTATCAAATATAAGACACATTCAAAAATTAGAAGAAACTAAAACATTAATGGAAGAAGTAATTAAATCAATCGATATTGAAGTGCCAATTGATATGGTTGAAATAGATATAAAAAAAGCTTGGCAAACACTTGGAGAAATTATCGGCGAATATCATCCAGAAGATTTAATCGATGAACTCTTTTCTAAGTTTTGTTTAGGTAAATAGGAGAGAAAATGAAAGCAATAGTAAAAACAAATAATTTAACAAAAGTATATAAAGAAGTAACTGCTGTTAATAATGTAAACATGACAATCCATGAAGGTGAGATTTATGGATTTATTGGCGAAAATGGAGCTGGTAAATCAACAGTAATTAGACTTTTAACTAAAATTGCCAAACCAACAAGTGGGGATTTTATAATTGATTTACCTGAAGGCTTAGGAAGAATTGCAGCGATTGTAGAAACACCAGCAATTCATAACTCTTTAACAGCGATTGATAATTTAAAATATCAAGCAACGATGCTAGGATTAAAAAAATCTAAAGAAGAACTTGAAGAACTGTTAATTGAAGTTGGTTTAGAAGATATTATTAAATTTAAGAAAAAAGTTAAAGATTTTTCGCTTGGGATGAAACAAAGATTAACGATTGCCCTTGCGTTAATGGGTGATCCTAAATTAATTTTACTAGATGAACCGATGAACGGACTTGATCCAATTGGAATTAAAAAAATGAGAGATTTAATTTTAAAGTTAAATCAAGAAAACAAAATAACTTTTTTAATTTCAAGCCACTTACTAACTGAGCTTGATAAAGTAGCTACTAAATATGGTTTTATTAGTAAAGGAAAATTAATTAAAGAAATAAGTGCTTCTGAGATTCATGAAAGTGGACTTACAATTGAAGACTATTATTTAAAGACAATTTTGGAGGGAAAATAATGTTTAATATTTTAAAAGCTGAATTTAAAAAATTTTTAAAGGGAAAAACTATTATTGCCATAATTATTGTTACAATTATTTTTCCTATTTTTACTGCAGGAATGTATAAAATACTAGATGGGTTAGTAAGCAATAATGACGGATTAGGGATTGATAGTATCATTACTGCACCCATGGCTTTTTATTCTTCGTTTAGTCCAATGCAAAATTATGGTTTAATTTTATTAATTTTTGTTTTAGTATTAGTAATCAATGACTTTACCCAAAGTACAATTAGAAATAAATTAATTGCTGGATATGACCGTAAAGTTATTTATACTTCAACTACACTTTTTGCGATGATAATAATGATTGTAGCAGTGACACTGTATGCTTTTTTAAGTTATTTTTTAACTGGTATTTTAATTAGTTTTGGTAATGTGAGTTTTGGGGAAATAGCTAAATTTTATCTCTTTGCAATAACATCTTTAATTACGATCTATAGTTTTGTGATATTAGCGAGTTTTAGTTTTAAAAGGCTTGGGCCAACGTTGGGGATCGTATTAGGCGTGCTTTTTGCCTTAACAATTGCCTTTAGCATTATTATGGTCGGTTTAAAAGAAGACACCATAAAAATTATTTTAATTATAGCACCATTTTTAAAAATATTTAATGCTTTATTTGTTAGCGATGCTAATTTTTTGGTTTCGATTTTTATTAATTTATTATATGCAAGTGGACTAACAACTTTAGGACTTTTAGTCACAGAAAAAATGGATTTTAAGTAAATTAAATACAATGAAATAATTTGCTTTTAAGGTTTTGTATCTAACAAGATACATGGTATAATAAAAGGTGCGAGAAAGGAGAGTGTAATATGGGTTATCAAGCATTATATAGAACATATAGGCCAAAGTTATTTAAAGATGTTGTTGGCCAAAATGTTATTGTTAGGACATTGCAAAATGCAATATTAAATAATAAAGTTGCCCATGCATATCTTTTTTCAGGTCCAAGGGGTACTGGTAAAACAAGTATCGCAAAAATATTTGCAAGAGCAGTTAACTGCGAAAGGGGTCCAGCTTTAGAACCATGCGGTGAATGTAACGCATGTAAGTTACTTCAAGATGGTCAAATTGGAGATATTATTGAAATTGACGCAGCTAGTAATAATGGTGTTGATGAAATAAGAGAAATTAGAGATAAAGTAAATTATTTGCCAACTGTTGGAAAATATAAAGTTTACATTATTGATGAAGTTCATATGTTAACACAAGCAGCTTTTAATGCTTTATTAAAAACATTAGAAGAACCACCCGCACATGTTATTTTTATTTTAGCAACAACAGAACCAAACAAAGTTATTCCTACAATTCTTTCAAGATGTCAAAGATTTGATTTTAGAGGAATTTCAATTAGCGATATTGAAAAGAAATTGTTTGAGATTAGAGAAATTGAAAAAATTAAAATAAATGATGAGGCTATTAAAGAAATAGCGGTTAAAGCTGAAGGCGGACTTAGAGATGCAATTAGCTTACTTGATCAAACTATTTCATTTTCTGAAGACGAGATAACTTTAGATGATGTTTACCAAGTTTCAGGTTCTGTTTCTAGAGAAAACTTAGTAAGCTTATTAAACTTTATTAAAGATAAAGACACTTCAAACAGTTTATCTTTGCTAAATGAAATAATAGAAGACGGCAAAGAGATTGCAAAAATAGTTGCTGATATAATCGCTCTATTAAGAGATATTCTTATTGAAAAAAATGTAGCCTTTGATGTAGAAAGAAACACATCTTATTTAAAAGATATAGTTAAAGGATTTACAAACGATAGACTGTTTTTTTATTTAGACATT
The DNA here is from genome assembly GCA_964649865.1 of uncultured Acholeplasmataceae bacterium. Lineage (GTDB taxonomy): Bacteria > Bacillota_I > Bacilli_A > Acholeplasmatales > UBA5453 > DUQU01. The sequence goes on along the minus strand of CAZYSQ010000005.1, from coordinate 54,597 downwards.
TTAAATGAAACACAAAATAATATTAAATGGACTATGCAAAAAAGAGCTTATTTAGAACTAGCAATTATTAAAATGATTGATCACGAACAAATTGTAAGAATTGATGAAGGTGAAAAAATAAGCCTGCTTATGAATAGAATTAGCGACTTAGAAGTTCTCGTTGCTGATTTAAAGAAAAGACCTATTCCAAAAGTAATTAGTCAAGATATTAAAGAAGAAGAAACACCAAATAAAGAAGAAAATAAAACATATCAAAAACAAATTACTGTTAAAGATATTGAAAAAATATTACATGAAGGCGACACTAAGAAAAAAGCATTTTTATTAAAAGGATGGCCAGGACTAAAACAAATTACTACGCCCCATCAACAAATAACAGCTGAACTTTTATCTCAAGGTGAGCTAGTAGCATGTTCTAAAGATAAGATGTTATTAGTTTATCCTTCGAGAACGGATTGTTTAACGTTATTAAGGGAGTCTAACAAAAATATTGCTTTAGAGATTATTAATGGAAAGCAAGAAAATGTAAAAGATATTGTTTGTATTGATAGAGTAAACTGGAATGTTTTATTTGGCTCATTTAAAGAACAATGGGCAAGTGGAAATAAAAAGCCAACTTTACCTTTAATTGAACTTGGTATTTTTGAAACAAAGGAAGAAGAATATAAATCAAAAACATTAGAATTAGCATTAGAGTTTTTCGGTAACGAAAAGGTAAGAACAAAGGAGAATTAAGATGAATCAAAATATGGTAAAAAAATTACAAAAAATGCAAAGAGAAATGCAAGAAACTCAAGAAAGATTACAAATGACTGAATTTGAAGGTAAAGCATCAGGCGTTACAGTTGTAATGTTAGGATCACATCAAGTAGTTGATCTTAGAATTGATGAAGAACTTTTAGAAGATAAAGATATGTTGCAAGACGCAATTGTAGTAGCAATCAATAACGCAGTTGAAGTTGTTGATAAAAAAACCCAAGAAGAAATGGGTAAGTTTACTATGGGTATGGGGTTTTAAATGAAATATCCAGAAGCTTTTTTAAATTTATTAGAAGCTTTTAAATTACTTCCAGGTGTTGGAGAAAAAACAGCAACAAGACTAGCCTTATTTGTTTACTATGATAAAGAAGACAAAGTTTCAAACTCTTTATCTAAAGCGCTAGTTGAACTTAAAACAAAAATTAAGACTTGTCCAATTTGTAATGCAATGATGGATGATAAGTGTCCATATTGTAGTAGCGAAACTAGAAATAACAAACAAATAATGGTTGTTGAATCTATTAAAGATTTGTTTGTTATTGATAAAACTGAATATAACGGTTTATATCATATTTTAGAAGGTTTAATTGATGTTTCAAGAGGAATAGAACCAGATGATTTGAGCATTGACAAGCTAGTTAAAAGAGTAGATAATATAGATGAACTAATCATTGCATTAGATGGGACTTTAAATGGTGAGTTAACTAGCAGTTACTTAAAAGAAATATTTAAAGATAAAAAAATTAAAATTACAAGAATTGCCCATGGCATTCCTGTTGGATTAGATTTATCTTTTGCGGATGAAAAAACATTAAAAAAAGCTCTTGATAATAGAGCAGAAATGGAGTAAGTATGGAATTTATAAATAATATTTTAGATTGGTTTAGAGCAATATTTGGGGATTTAAACACATGGTTAATTGATAAAGTGGCTTTTGATGATCGATTTTTAACATTTTATCAAACAACAATTTCTCCTCTAAAAGAATGGGTAAAGATTGTTGGCCTACTAGCAATTACGATCTTACTTATTTTTGGTTTATTTAGCTTTATTAAGAAACTCTACAAACTATTTATTGTCTTAATAATTATTGGAGTAATTATCGGTGTAGTTGCATACTTTCTTTAATTAAAAGAAGGTAATAATAATTTTTAAGAAAAAAGACTTGCATTATTATATTCTTTCGGCTAAAATGATGTAGACTTTTATAAAGGAGGATTTTTATGGCGCAATTTGATAAATCAAAATCAATGGTAGAAATTGCAATTGAATATGTAAAACTAAACGGAAAACAAAATATCTATGATCTTTTGAATGAAGTTGCTAAAATTAAAGAACTAGAAGAAGATAATTTAGATAAGTTATCACAACTTTATTTAGATATGACACTAAGTGCAACATTCGTTTATTGTGGAAATGATGAGTGGGATTTAAAAGAAAATAACTTAGATTTATGGGATAAAGATGGCTCCTTCTTTAATAAAGATGAAGTTTACGAAGATGAAGAAGAAGATGACGATATTCAATTAGAAGATTACTTTATACCTGAAGACGTTTCTTTAGATGCTTTAGAAGATGATGAAGATGAAGATGAAGAAGATAAACTTGATGAAGATGAAGAAGTAATTGAAATTGATGATCATATTAAAGTATATTCTACTGATGATGATGACGAAGTAGTTGATTTAGATTTCGATGACGATGATTATAACGAAATCATGGACGATTACGAAGATATGTATGATGAATAATAAAAATGCTCAAGTTTGACTTGGGCTTTTTTTTATTGTTAATACAATAACAATTTGTTATAATGTATAAGGGCACACATAAGTACTCCTTTACGAGTATTTTTTTATTTATAGAGAGGGTTTTATGAAAACGAAATTCATTTTTGTAACAGGCGGAGTAGTATCATCGTTAGGGAAAGGGATTATGGCATCTAGTGTTGGCCAAATTTTAAAAAACAGAGGACTAAAGGTCTATATGTTAAAATTTGATCCATACATTAACGTTGATCCAGGCAAAATGAGTCCATATCAACATGGAGAAGTTTTTGTGACCGATGATGGTGCAGAAACAGATTTAGACTTAGGTCATTATGAAAGATTTTTAGATGTCAACTTAACAAAGGAAGCTTCAGTATCTACTGGAAAAATATATTCTAAAGTTATTGATAACGAAAGAAACGGAGAGTACTTAGGTTCAACAATTCAAGTAATTCCTCATATTACAAATGAAATTAAACAAAGATTAATTGATGCAGCTAAAATTTCTAAAGCTGATGTAGTTATTACAGAAATTGGTGGTACGGTTGGAGACATCGAGTCATTACCATTTTTAGAAGCCATTAGACAAGCAAGAAGAGATTTTGGTTATAAAAATACTTTATATATTCACACTACATTACTACCTTATTTAAGAGCAGCGAAAGAAATAAAAACAAAACCAACTCAACACTCGGTTAAAGAATTAAGAAGTTTGGGAATTCAACCAGACATGATTGTTTTAAGAAGTGAAGTACCTGTTACTGCTCAAATAAAGAATAAAATTGCATTATTTTGTGATATCAAAAAAGAAAAAGTTTTTGAGTCAGTAGACGTTGATATTATTTATAAAATGATCTTAGAATTGAGAAAACAAAAAATAGACAATCAAATAATTGACCACTTTAAATTAACAAATACAAAAGAACCTGACTTAACACAGTGGGAACAATTAATTAAAAAAATTAGTAGTCCTAAACAAACACTAAAAATAGGAATAGTTGGTAAATATGTTTCCTTACATGACGCTTATTTATCTGTAAGCGAAGCGTTAAACCACTCATCATATCATTTGGAATATAAAGTTGATCTTTCCTATATAGATAGTGAAAAATTGAACTCTAAAAACGTTTATGATGAATTAAAAGGTTTAGATGGTTTAGTTATTCCCGGAGGTTATGGGAAACGTGGAATTGAAGGGAAAATAGTTGCCTTAAAATATGCTAGAGAAAACAATATACCTTTACTTGGAATTTGTTTAGGAATGCAACTTGGTTTAATTGAATTTGGTCGTAACGTTGTAGGAATTAAAGACGCTACTTCTAGTGAGTTTCATCCTCACAGTAAGTATGCAGTTATAGATTTGATTAAAGGAAAAGAGCCTGAAAAAACTTTAACTCAAAGATTAGGTTCATATGAGTTTGAAGTAAAACAAAAAACACTAGCTTATCAATTATATGGTAAGAAAAATAATTTCGAGAGACATCGTCATCATTATGAGTTTAATTTAAACTATGAACAAATGTATGTTGATCATGGTTTAGTATTTAGTGGAAGAAATATTTTAAATAATGGAGCATCAATTATGGAATATCCTAAAAATGATTTCTATATTTGCGTGCAGTATCATCCAGAGTTTATTTCAAGACCACTTAAACCACACCCGCTTTTTACAGGACTTTTAGAAGCGGCATTAAAATATAAAAATAATAATAAATTAATTATAGGAGGAAAATAATTATGGCATTAGTGTCAGCAAGAGAAATGCTTATTAAAGCAAGAAAAGAAGGGTACGCAGTAGCTCAAATTAATATAAACAATTTAGAATGGACCCAAGCAGCTTTATTAGTTGCTGAAGAATTAAAATCACCAATGATTTTAGGAGTATCTGAAGGTGCTGCTAAATATATGGGTGGATTTAAAACAGTTATGGCAATCGTTAAAGAACTACATGATTTTTATAATATTACTATTCCAGTAGCAGTCCATTTAGACCATGGTAGTTATGAAGGATCATTTAAAGCATTAGAAGCTGGATTTACTTCAATTATGTTTGATGGCTCACATTATCCAATCGAAGAAAATATTGCAAAAACTAAAGAAGTTTTAGAAGCATGTCATGCTAAAGGAGTTTCAGTTGAAGCTGAAGTTGGCGGAATCGGTGGAGAAGAAGACGGTGTTGTTTCAGCTGGAGAACAAGCAAGTGTTGAAGAATGTGTACAAGTAGCATCTTTAGGCGTTGACTTATTTGCAGCAGGAATTGGAAATATTCACGGAAAATATCCAGAAAACTGGGCAGGATTAAACTTTAACCTTTTAACAGAAATTAGTGAAGCGGTTGGAAATATTCCTTTAGTTTTACACGGTGGAACAGGAATTCCTGAAGAACAAATATTAAAAGCTATCGCTTTAGGTGTTTCTAAAATAAACGTTAATACAGAATGTCAATTAGCTTTCCAAGAAGGTGTTAGAAATTACATTTTAGCTAATAAAGATTTAGAAGGCAAAGGTTATGACCCTAGAAAACTTCTTAAACCTGGAGTAGAAGGAATTAAACAAGTTATTAAAGATAAACTAACTATGTTTGGTTCAGTTAATAAAGCATAATAAACAAATGACCTTAAAAAGATAAGGTCATTTTTTAATAAATCATTTTCTTAATTAAATGTATTTGCATAATAACTTTTTATTAGTATAATAACATATAGACTTAAAGGAGGTAATACTATGGAAGCAATTTATAATGACTATGCAAGTTGGATTTTAGAACAATCCTCATTAATAGATGAATTAACAAAACTTAATTCACCTCTTTTAAAAACCGATAAACATGTTTTAGATGTAGTAAAATATTTATATGATAAAGCAATTAATGAAAATAATTTATCAGGCGATGAAGAAACTATTTTTACAACAGGGTTTTATTATTTATTTGAACATTTTGATCAAATAAATTTAATACTAGAAAATCATTTTGACCATAATATTAACGAGCTTCATAAATACTCTAAAACAATGTTATTGTTGCTTGACTTAATAGACTTAGAAAATGAACTTTACAATCTTGTAAAAGAAGAAGATGAACTAACTCCATTAATTGAACTTGAAGATGAAATTATTGGGCACCTTTCTAAAAAAGAAGAAGCACCAGAAACTTTATTTGAAAAAGTAAATGTTGTTACTGAAAAAGCATTTGACAAAGTAAGTGATGATTTTTATCCAATTAAAGAAATATTTTATGATATTGCAGACGAGTATGATTTACTATAAATAATAAAGACGTTTAGAAAACGTCTTTTTTTTATAAAATAAAAAAAGGCTTATACAAGCCTTTATCTATGTCTCATATGAGGAAATAATATTACATCTCTAATATTATTAACTTCAAGTATTAACATAATAAATCTATCAATACCTATTCCAAGTCCACCAGTTGGAGCCATTCCATATTCTAAAGCTTCAACGTAGTCAGTGTCCATTTCGTTTGCTTCTTCGTTACCAAGTTCACGTTCTTTAAGTTGATTTAAAAATCTTTCTTTTTGATCAATTGGATCATTTAATTCACTAAATGCATTTGCATATTCTCTTCCATCAATAAACAGTTCAAAACGCTCAGTAAAACGAGGATCGTTTTCATTCTTCTTAGCAAGTGGGCTAATTTCTAAAGGGTGTCCAAAAATAAAAGTAGGTTGAATGATTGTTTTTTCAACATATTTATCAAAAAACGCTTCAATAATATGACCAATACTAAAATGCTTTTCAACAAAAATTTCATGCTTTTTAGCTATTTCTCTTGCCTCTTCAAGTGTTATTTGTTTAGAAAAATCAATATTAGTTTCAGCCTTAATAGCATCAACCATTGAAATACGCTTAAATCCTTTTTTAAGAGAAATTATATGATCATCAGCCTTTACTTCATAAGTTCCTAAAACATCATAACAAACAAATGATAAAGCATCTTCTACTAAGTCCATCATCCCTTCCATATCGCTGTAAGCTTCATAAGCTTCAAGTGTAGTAAATTCAGGGTTATGTTTAGGACTCATTCCTTCATTTCTAAACAGTCTACCAATTTCATATACTTTTTCTAAGCCACCAACAATTAATCTTTTTAAAGGTAGTTCAGTCGCTATTCTTAAGTAAAATTCCATATCTAAAGTGTTGTGATGAGTAATAAAAGGTCTAGCAGAAGCACCACCTAAAATAGGTTGTAGTACTGGAGTTTCTACTTCAATAAACCCAAGACCATCAAAGTATTTTTGAAAAGAACGAATAACTTTAGGTCTTAAAAGTGCAATCTTTCTTGACTCTTCATTAACAATTAAATCAACATATCTACGTCTTCTAGCTTCCTCTTTATCTTGTAAGCCACTCCATTTATCAGGTAAGGGTCTTAAAGCTTTAGAAAGATGTGTATACTTAGTCGCTTTTAAAGTAAGTTCATTTGTTTTTGTTCTAAATAAAACACCTTCAACTCCGATAATATCTCCTAAGTCACCAATTTCGAATACTTCAAAAGAGTTATCTCCAACTTCGTCTTTTCTTACATAAACTTGAAGTGAATCTTCTTTATCTTGAACAACTAAAAAACCAGCTTTTCCTTGGCCTCTTTTTCGAATAATTCTTCCTGCAATAATAACATGTACGTTTAATTCTTCTAATTGATCATGATCATATTTATCAAACTTAGCTTTAATTTCTTTAGTAGAATGAGTTTTAACAAATTTAGACCCAAAAGGATCTACCCCTAAATCTTTTAAAGTTTTTAGTTTCTCTCGTCTTATTATTTCTTGTTCAGTTAACATTTATCTTCACTCCTTAAAACACAATTTATATTATAACATAATATTATTTTTTTTGGATTTATTTATCAATTTTAAAACAAATAATAAAAAAGGACTAATTTAATAATTTTTTAGTCCTTTTTGAAGTTTATATATTTGTCTCACTAATTAATTCATACATTAACTCGCCTTGCTTTGGAGGGTTAATAGTAGTAACTTTTACTTTTAATATTTTAGTTTTAAACTTTATAGTAATTACATCGTTAACTTTTAAAAGATAAGAAGGTTTTTTAATTAAATCATTAACTAAAACATACTCTCCACTAGCTGCCTCTTTAGCAACTGTCCTTCTTTTAATTAGTCTTGATAACTTTAAATATTTATCTAGTCTCATCTTTTTCTTCAGTAATTTCTATTTCTTCATTTACTACATTATTGCCGTTTTTCTTTTCATGACGACTTAGTTTACCAGTTTCAACAATTTCATCTATATCTTGTTTAGTTAATGTTTCCATTTCTAGTAAATAATAACTAATATCATCTAAAAGTTTTCTGTTTTTAGTAATAATGCTATGAGCTTGATCATATGCTTGAGTAATAATTGTTCTAACTTCTTTATCAATTTCTAAAGCAATTTGATCACTGAAGTTCTTTTCTTTTAAATAGTCTCTGCCTAAGAAAACATTACCACTATTAGATTCATATTGAATTGGACCAAGTTCACTCATTCCATATTCTGTAACCATCGCTCTAGCTATTTTTGTAGCAGTTTGGAAATCTGCATAAGCTCCAGTAGTCACATCTTTAAAGACTATTTCTTCAGCAACTCTTCCACCTAAATAACCAGTAATGATTGCTAGTAATGATGTTTTTGATTCAAGGAAAGTTTCATTTTCAGGAACCATTAAATTATAACCGCCCGCTTGACCTCTTGCGATAATTGTAACTTTTTGAACAACGTTTGATCCTTCTAATTTAAGACCAATAACAGCGTGTCCAGCTTCGTGGTAAGCAATAATTTTTCTTTCTTTTTCAGTAATTTTACGAGATCTTTTAGCAGGTCCCATCATTACTCTATCCATCGCTTCATCAATATCATCTAAGTTAATAACTTTACGGTTAGCTCTTGCGGCTAATAAAGCAGCTTCATTAAGTAAGTTTTCAATATCAGCGCCACTAAATCCAGGAATTCTTTTACTTACGTCATCAAAGTTAATTTCAGGCTCTAGTTGTTTATTTCTAGCATGTACGTGCAAAATAGCTTCCCTACCTTTTACGTCTGGTAAATCAATTGTAATTTGGCGGTCAAATCTTCCAGGTCTTAGTAAAGCAGGGTCTAAAACGTCAGGACGGTTTGTAGCTGCCATCATAATAATACCTGCATTTGGATTAAAGCCATCCATTTCTACTAAAAGTTGGTTAAGTGTTTGTTCACGCTCATCATGTCCACCACCCATACCAGCTCCACGTTGTCTACCAACGGCATCAATTTCATCAATAAAAATAATACAAGGGGAGTTTTCTTTAGCTACTTTAAATAAATCTCTAACTCTACTAGCTCCTACCCCAACAAACATTTCCACAAAGTCAGAACCACTAATTGAAAAGAAAGGAACGTTTGCTTCACCACTAACTGCTTTAGCAAGTAATGTTTTTCCTGTTCCAGGTGCACCTACTAATAAAACTCCTTTAGGAACTCTAGCACCTATTTCAACGTATTTCTTTGGATTTTTTAAGAAATCAATAATTTCTTCTAGTTCTTGTTTTTCTTCATCACAACCAGCAACATCTTTAAATGTAATTGATTTTGTAGAAGAAAGTCTAGCGCGTGATTTTGCAAAATCAAAAGCCTGTTTATTTGCGCCACCACCACTCATAGAACGGAAGATGAAAATTCCTAAAATAATTAACATTGCGATTGGAAGTAAAATTGATAAAATATCCCAAAAAGAGACACCAGAACGCTCATTATAAATATAATCAATATCGTAGTTAGAATAAATTATAATACTATTAAGAGCAGCTAAGTTATCTTTTTCGATATAAAAATCAAAAGTTAGTTTATTTTTACCATCAACTACTTGATAAACTTTAATACGGTACATATTGTTATCTGTAGCTACTAAAGTCGCCTCAATTGTAGCACCGTTTAATTCGTTGTTTGAGATTTTAGTTTCAAATTCTAAGACACTTAATACTTCGGGTGGAGTAGGTTTAGTTAAATTGTTAATAAAGAAAAAACTTCCTATTAATATTAAGGCAAAAACTAAATATATTCCAAACCCTTTGAAAGGTCCTTTTTTAATTGGTTGTTTTTGTTGCATAATATCACCTATTTTTTATATACCCTTTCTTTTAATACACCTATATATGGTAAGTTGCGATAAAGTTCATCATAATCTAGACCAAAACCAACTACAAACACTTTTGGAATTGTATAGCCGATATATTTTGGTTGAAAAGGAATTAATCTTCCAAGAGGCTTATCTAGTAAAGTTACAACTTCAACACTTTTAGCCCCACGATGTTTTAATAATTTGATAACTGTATCTAGTGTCTTTCCGGTATCAACGATATCTTCACAAATAATGATATCTCTATTTAAAACAGAAGTATTAATATCTTTCATTATTTTAATGTCACCACTTGATTTAATGCCGCCACTATAACTACTAACATCCATAAACTCAACTTCTATATATAAGTCAATGTAATTCATCAAATAACTCATAAAAGGTACACAACCTTTTAATAGTCCAAGTAAAATTGGCCTTTCTGTTGCGTCTTTATAATCTTCTGTAATTTCTTTACCTAATTTTTTAGACACCTCGATAATTTCATCGTGTGTTAATAAAATTTCTTTAATATCGTTATTCATAACCTTATCTACCAACTTTCAATTTAATATTATTATCACAATTTTGATTATTTTGATATCTACCAATAACAGCTAGAATTTGATCGTTTTTATCAATGATAATTACATCTTTATTTCTTTCTTTTAATGGTATTTTTTTATCAATATAAAAATCTTTTAACTTTTTTCTACCAAAATTAAAAGATAACATGTCTCCATCTTTTCTTGTTCTTGCATAAAGAGGAAGCGCGTTATTATTATAGCATAAATCAATTATTAAACCATCAGTGAAAGCGGAATCTTTCTTAAATTCTAAGTACATTCCGTTAGGAAGTACATTAAAAGCATCAAAATCTAACTCTTGAATAAATGTTTCACTTTTTTTAATATTAGAAATAAATGCTTTATTATAAACTTTTAAAAACTCCTTTTCTTTAGATAAAGGATAAGAAGCATTAGGTCCAGACTTTTCTAAAAAAGTAATAATTCCAGTTAGTTTATTATGATTAAAACTAATATTTTCTTTTTCTAATAAATAACTTAAAACATCAAGCTTGATAATCTCATCTAATTTTAAGAAGTTGCTTACTATAAAGGAGTCTTTATTATTTAAAAAATCGATAGAGGTTTTCCTAATAAAATAAAAAGTATCACTAAGCATGTTGCTATATTGGTTAAGTTTATCTAAAGGAAAATAATCTCCAGCAAGTAAGTTGTTTCTAAGTTTATTTCTTAAATAGTCATTTTCAAAGTTAGACTCATCAGTAAAGTATTTAATTTCATTTTTATTGGCATAATCAATAATTTCTTCTTTAGAAAAACTTAAAAGAGGTTTATAAAAATAATAGCCATCTTTAAAATATTTGTGAGTCAATCCAGCATAACCAACTAAATTAGATCCTCTAGCAATTTTAAGCAAGATAGATTCTAATAAATCATTAGCATGATGAGCAGTTAAAATTATATTAGTATTGTATTTGGTTGCTACTTCGGTTAAGTATTTTTTTCTTAAATGGTGAGCTTCATTATGAAAATCTTTTTTAATGTCTAGTATAAAATACTCAAACGGAACGTTAAGCTCTTCGCACAATGTTTTTAAATAGTCTGCTTCTAAAATAGAATTATCTCTTTTTTGATGATTAAAATGTACTAAAACAAGATCATAACCAAGATTTAACAAAATAAAAAACAAAACAAGGGAGTCCACTCCGCCAGAAACACTAACTACTATTTTTTCATTTTTGTGATCTTTTAAAAGATCATTTACTGAGTTAATCATAATATCCCCTTACCTAATGTATTATATCACACGATAAAAATAAAAGATTTAATATAAATGATTGTATGTTATAATATTACTTGATTAGGAGGTTTTGTATGCTTATTTTAGCTAGCAACTCTGCAAGAAGAATTAAATTGTTAACGGATATTGGCCTTAAGTTTAAAACGGTCGTTAATGATGTTGATGAATCGGTTGAAAAAAATTTAAAACCACATGAAATAGTAGAAATACTCTCAGAAAGAAAAGCCTTAGCTGCGTTAGAAAATAACCCTGAGGATACAATAATTTCTGCGGATACTTTAGTTTACTTTGAAGGAGAAGTATTAGGGAAACCTGCAAATGAAGAAGAAGCTGCTGAAATGTTAAGAAAACTTTCTAGTAATAAACATTTTGTTTATACCGGCGTGACAATTGCTAATAAAAATAAAAAAGTTACCTTTTATTCAGTTTCAGAAGTATTTATGAAAGAATTAAATGAAATTCAAATATATGAATACATAAAAACAAATGAACCAATGGATAAAGCTGGCGCTTACGCTATTCAAGGTGAAGGTAAAAATTTAATTGAAAAATATACAGGAGACTTTTTTACAATAGTAGGATTACCTTTAAAAGAACTCCAAAAACATTTAAAAGCATTTGAATATTAAAAAGGAATTGGTTAATTAGCCAATTCCTTTTTTTGTTGTTTTAATTTAAAAATATAATCAAAATCATTATCATCGAATAAATATTTTTTATTACAATAATGACAGACAACTTCAGTGTTTTTATCATCTTTTAGTTGATTAAGTGTTTTGTCATCTAGTTTTGCTAAAACGTTTAAATAGTATTCTTTGTTACAACCACATTCATACTTAATTTGATGTGACTCTAATATTTGATAATTATCACCAGCAATTAATCTTAAGATATCTTCTAAAGAATTGCCACTACTTAAAAGTGATGTGACGCTAGTTATTTTACTTAAGTTTTTTTCTAATGTAGTAATTGTTTCCTCACTCGCATATGGTAGTAATTGAACAATAAAACCTCCAGCTTCTTTAACAGACTTATCAACGTCTACTAAAACACCTAAACCGACTGAACTTGGAGTTTGTTCACTATAGTTAAAATAATGAGTTAAGTCTTCAGCAATCTCCCCGCTTACTAGTTTAACAGAAGACTGATAATTACTATTTAAATTATCCATTCTTTTGACAGTTAATAATCCCTCACCTAAAGCTTTACCCACTGCTAGCTTTCCCGTATCTTCATAGTTAATATGAACGTTAGGATTAGAAATAGTTCCTCTAACGGTTCCAGGTTTTAAGGATTCAGAAATAAGATATTTAAGTGGTCCATCTCCTTCAAATTTTAAAGAAAGAAAATAGACATCTTTATACATATACTGCATCATCGCAAGAGCTGTTAAACTTCTTCCAAGCGCTGCTAGAGAAGTAGGTTCTAAAGAGTGGATTTTTCTAGCTTCTTCAACGAGTTCTTTTGTATAAGCAAGATAAATTCTAACCTCGTTATTAAAAGCGGTAGTAAGTAATATTTGATCTTTCATTTTTTCACCTCTTTTTATAGTTTACCATAAAAGAATATATTAACTTAATAATTACTTTCACAAAAACATCAAAATAAAAGCAGTTATGCTATAATGATAAAAGGTGATTTAAAAGATGATTAAAATAGGAAATATCATAATTAAAAACAAAGTAATTTTAGCTCCAATGGCTGGAGTTTCTAATGCTGCATATAGAGCAATTGCAAGAGAACATGGTGCTGGTTTGTGTGTGGCTGAAATGGTTAGCGATAAAGGATTGTTGCATGACAATGAAAAAACAAAATCATTATTGATAAATTTTCCTAATGAACATCCATATGCACAACAAATCTTTGGTGCTGACTTAGAAACATTAAAAGAAGCAGCTATTTATGTCGATAAATATAGTGAGGCTGATATTATTGACTTAAATATGGGATGTCCGGTTCCTAAAGTTGCTCAAAGAGCACAAGCTGGAGCAGCCTTATTAAAAGATTTAGATAAAATTTTTGAAATAGTTAAAACATTAAAAAATGCAGTTAGTAAACCTCTTACTGTTAAAATAAGAAGTGGTTGGGACGAAAATACTATAAATGCTGTAGAAGTTGCTAAAGTAATCGAAAAAGCTGGTGCTGATGCAATTACAATTCACGCAAGAACAAGAAGTCAACTTTACCGTGGTAAAGCAGATTTAGAAATTATTAAAAAGGTAAAAGAAGCAGTAAGTATTCCAGTTATTGGTAACGGCGATGTAGTATCAGGAGAAACAGCAAAATATATGCTTGATTATACAGGTTGTGATGCTGTTATGATAGGAAGAAAAGCACTTGGTAACCCATGGATATTCGAAGAAATAAATGAATATTTAGAAAATGGAGTAATAAAAAAAGAGCCCTCTTTTATGGAAAGACGAGCTGTAATATTAAAACACTATAATTACTTAGAACAATTAAAAAAGGAACATTTAGCAATTTTAGAAATGAGAGGCCAATTTATGTACTATTTAAAGGGCCTTAAAAACACTAAAGAAATTAAACAAAAAATTAATCAAATGACTAAAAAAGCAGAGTTCTTAAGTATTGTTGAGGAGTATTTTATAAATAGCGAGAACTTCTAATGTAAGATTTAAAATCTGCTAATTGTTTATTAAATAAAATAACTTCGTAAATAGAACTATCTTCAGTGAAGGTAGTTTTTATTATGCGTGTATTTTCGTTTATTAAAGAAATAATATTACCACTAGAATAAGGAACTTCAAGTGTTGCAATTAAAGCTGATCCAAATAAATTTTCATAAATTAAATGGAGTAACTTTTCAATATTAGTACCATCAAAATTAGAAATCCATAATTGTTCGTCTAAAGGTTTATCTTCTAATAAATCTACTTTTGAATAAACTTCTAAAGTTGGAATGTTTTCACATTCAAGCTCTCTTAATACATTATAAGTTGTTTTTTTATGAAGTACATTTTCTTCATTAGAACCATCAATAAGATGAATAATTAAATCAGAATTAGTAACTTCATTTAATGTCGCTTTAAAGGAATTTACAAATGCGTGTGGCAGTTTTGAAACAAAGCCAATCGTGTCGGTTAAAATAAAAGTGGGGTAACCTCTTTTTTTAATTTGCCTTGCTTGAGTTGCCAGGGTTGCAAACAAAATATTTTCTTCTAAAACACTTTTATCACTTTCTATAAACTTAAGCAAAGAGTTTAAAGTAGCGCTTTTCCCTGCATTAGTGTAACCAACTAAAGAAACAATTGGAAGTTTATTTTCGGTTCTTTGTTTTCTACTTAAAGCATTTTCTTTTTCCCATTTTTTTAAATTATCTTCTAATCTTTTAATTGTTTTTAAAATTGTTCTGCGGTCTAACTCAAGTTTTGTTTCACCCGGACCTTTAGCATTATAAGTTCCACCACCTTGTCTACTTAAACTATCTCTCATTCCAACTAACCTTGGCAGCAAGTATTTTTGTTGGGCAAGAGAAACTTCTAAGTAAGATCCTTTTGTTTTAGCTCTCGTAGAAAAAATTGAAAGAATTAAAAAACTTCTATCAATTATTTGAACATCTAAAAACTTTTCTAATACTCTAATTTGAGTTGGAGTTAATTCGTCATTAAAAATAACAATATCTAAATCAAGAGCAACAACAGCATTTTTAATTTCTTCTAGTTTTCCTTTGCCAACATAAGTAGTAGGGTGAGGAAAAATTCTCCTTTGGCTCATTTTTAAAACTGTTTCAATTTCTAATGTTTTGGCGAGGTTCTCTAATTCATTTAATGAGTAATTAATATCATGAACACCATCTTCCAAACCAACTAATAATGCTTTATCCATATTTCTCCTTTAAAAAAAGTAGCAGTTACGCTACTTTTATTATACTATAAACCACATTTAAGTTGTGCATTACAATTCGGACAAGTATGACAACCACCTAAATCTTGAACAACACCTTCTCTACAAATCGGACATAAATTTCCTACTTCAACTCCAATTTCACGGTCTTGTCTATCACCTCTTAATGGTGTTTTAGATAAGTCTTGTCTTGTTGGTGTTTGTGTTTCAACAACTTCAACACCAAGATCGATAATATCAACTTGAACTGGAACTTCTTTTTTATCATCTTTTTTAAGAGTTAGAACTTGTGCATCTCTTGAACCATCTACATAAACAGTTCCACCTTTAGCTCCGCCCTTATATAATCTCATATATAAACCTTCAACGTCCTCAACAGTATAATCTCTAGGAGCATTTACAGTTTTACTAATTGATGAGTCTACCCAGTTTTGAATTACACACTGAGTGTCAACGTGCTCTTCTGGAGTAAGTTGCATTGCGCTAACAAAGATATCTGGAAGTGTTTCTTTTGTATAGTTTGGATGCAGTGATAAATATTCATCAACGATTGCAGCATTTACCTCAATATATTTTCCAAGTCTACCAGAACGATAATATGTAAAGGCGAAGTATGGTTCAAGACCAGTTGACACACCAATCATAGTTCCTGTAGATCCCGTTGGAGCAATCGTTAGTAAATGAGAGTTTCTAATACCGTGTTTTAAAATTCCTTCATGAATATATTCTGGTAATTTTTGAATATAATTTCCTTTGACAAATGCTTCTCTTGAGCCATATTCATCAAGGAAAGGGAACGAACCTTTTTCTTTAGCAATCTCAATACTAGTCTCATATGCTTTAGTCGCAATAAATTTAAATAAAAGATCAACTAAATAGTTTGCCTCAACAGAACCATATCTTAAATTAGCGTGAATTAGTAAATCATGTAAACCCATCACACCCATTCCAATACGTCGTTCTCCTAAAGCTTGGTCTTTGTTTTGTTCTAAGAAATAATAAGTTTGGTCGATAACGTTATCTTGTAATCTAACGGCTGTTTTAATTGTTTTTTCTAAGACATCCCATTTAACTTCATGACTAATTGGATCAACCATTTTAGCTAAGTTAAGTGCAGCTAAGTTACAAACGCTGTAAGCTGCTAGAGGTTGTTCACCACAAGGATTTGTACAAACAACTTTTTGACCATAAGAAGTAGCATTAGTATAATCATTAGCATTATCTAGGAAGAAGATGCCAGGCTCTGCGCTATAAGTAGCACAAATATTAATTAAATTCCATAATTCTTTTGCAGCAATTTGATGATAAACGGTAGATTTAAAACCTAACTTTTCCCACTCTCTTACATCACCAACATTACGCCAATTTTTGTCATAATATTCTTTTTCTTCTTTAGTATAACTATCTAAATCTGGAAACTTTAAATCATAAATAAGATCATTTTCAACAGCATTCATAAATTCTTTAGTTAAGGCAACACTAATATTAGCTCCACTCATAAAATCCGGATCATCAACTTCATAAACTCCACCATCTTTTAAAAGTGAATAAGCTCTTTCTACAATGTTTTTAGAAAAAGTGTTTCCATTTAGTTCATGAATTTGAATAATATCACGATACATTTTTGCATCATCATCACTAAGTGGTTTGAACTTTAACTTATCGCTAGCTGCTTTTTTAATTAAATCATCATTTGTTGTATCAATAATAAACTTTAAGATTTTTGGGTTTTGCATTTTTGAAACAATAAACTCAATAATATCTGGATGCCAATCAGGAAGCATAATCATTTGTGCTCCTCTTCTAGAACCTCCTTGCTCAACTAAATGAGTTAATTGTGCTAAGTCATGTAACCAAGAAACAGAACCACTTGATTTTCCGTTGACACCTTTAGCAATCGCATTTTTAGGTCTTAAAGTAGCGCCATTTGTACCAACTCCTCCACCTCTAGCCATAATTTCCATTACTTCTTTACGGTGGAGAGCTAACCCTTCTCTAGAGTCATCAATAAAAGGCATTACATAACAGTTAAAGTAAGTAACATTTGCCTTAGAACCTGCTCCATATAGTACTCTACCCGCAGGAACAATGTGTAAATTCGTTAGTTCATAAACGAACTCATCAATGATATCTGGGGCTTCACCATCACCTAAATGATGACCAACTCTTTTAGCAATCTGTTCATAATAAAGCTCTAAAGGTTTTTCGATTTCTCGTTTTAACCTTTTAATAATTCCATCATGGTGATCATCACCAATTTGACCAATAAATTCTTCCTCAACTTTAATATAAACATAATCTCCTTCAATTTCTTCTACAAAACCTAGACCTCTTGCAGGGAATTTAGGGTCATGCTTAATAATGGTGACTACTAAGTCTCCTTTTTTAAGTGTTTTTAAAGAAATATCTTTTTGAGTATAACGATCTAGCATTACTAAACGAGAAACTCCCGAGAAGCTTAAATGCATATTATCAGTGATAACAAAAAGGTGAGGAAATTCACTTTTAATATCATTGTTTAAATTATTAGTTAAATTTTTGTCGTAAATAATCATGTCGACCTCCTGAGTTGTATTAAACATTATAATCATAACAGGTATTAAAAACAAGCATAATTTTCAAAAAAAAATACCGGTTTTTAAAACTTTTAAAGGTAAATTGCAAACCTATGAGATTATCACTTTTAAAATTATTTTTATATTTATTTTATTGATTATTATTATTACAAATAAAAAAAATAATAGTGTGAAATTATCGTAAATATTTAATCATGAAACAAATATCATTTATGATATAATATTAAAAGAGGTGATGATATGCCTGGCGACATAATAGATTATATTGTAAAAGGCTTAGATTTATATATATTTTGGTTAATTGCCTACTTTTTAATTTCTTTTTTCTTAGGATCAAAAAGATTTTTTAAATTATTTTTAGTATCTCTTTTTATTTTCCTACTAACATGGTTATCGCGTAGACTAGACTTAAAGATAAGTTACTTAATTTTAGAAAGGGCAGTCTTTTGGCTACCTATTTTTGTAGTAATTGTCTTAACTCCAGATATTAGAAGAGGACTGGAAAACTTTTGGATTAATGATGAAAAAAGTGAATCAGCAGCTATTAACACAGAAGAGACAAAAGAAGAAATTATTGAAGCAGCATTATTTTTATCTAGTAAAAGACATGGCGCTTTAATTACTATAGAAAAATATAATTCATTAGATTCTTTTGCGGAAAAAGCAATTATCATGGACGCAACTGTTAGTAAAGAATTATTAGTAAATATTTTTGAACCAAATACTCCGCTTCATGATGGAGCAGTTATTATAAGAGGAAATACAATTAGATGTGCTGGTGCTTATTACTTTTTATCAGAAACAGAAAAACATGATAAAACAATGGGTTCTAGACACCGTGCAGCTTTAGGGGTAAGTGAAATATCTGACTCCTTAACTATTGTTGTTTCAGAAGAAACTGGAAACATCTCAATTGTTATAGAAGGTATTATGATTAGAGCTAATGATCGCGACAAGCTTTTAGAATATCTTAATATGTATTTAAAATAGGAGGCAAACATGAATAAAATAAAATCATTTTTTAAATTTTTAATATCACTATTTGTTAATCCTATTAAAGCAATCGCAAGCATTAATTTAAGCGAAAGATTTATTAGTTTTGCGTCTAAACATATTTGGTTTAGATTATTACTAGCATTAATAATTGCATCAGTGATGTATTATTTAGTTTACTATACTCAGTTGTTTAATTAGAGGAGGAATTAGTTTGTCCTTACTACCGGTTATTTTAACTATATTAAGCGCAACAACATTTTTAATAATTGTTTTTAAAGGTTTATTAGACAAAAAGATAAACAACATTTCTTTTGTCGTTTTTTTAGTTAACACTATTTTAGGTTTAGCTTATTTTATTTTGTTTAAAACAAACATACCATATGTAAGTGAAATTTATTATGCTCATCTAGGAATTACTGGATTAGCACTTATCACCTATATATTCCTTTTTGTTAATAAACTAAGATTTATGAGTATTTATGAAGAAAAATTAACTAAGTCTTTAGAAGAAATAAATAATAGTTTTTACTTTATTACTAATAAAAAAGATAAAGTAATTGAAATTAGTGATAACTTTTTAGAAGAGATGGGATTAGAGTTAGAAGATGTTAAGGGCAAAAATATTTTTGATGTTTTTAATAGTTCAATAAGAATAACTCATTTCGATAACATTGAAACTAATAATAAGTCTTTAAGAGTTTTTTATGAAAATTATAAAAAAACAGTTACAGAAAATGATTTAGAACACCGTGAAATTGCTTTTCAAAACTATCAAGGAAAAAGCATTTATTTAACTACTGTTGAGCAACCAATTTTTTATTTTAAGAGTTATAAAGGAAGAATTAATATTGGAAAAATTCAAAGTAGTCTAGAAAGAGTTGGAATTGAAAGCGAACTAAGAAGAGCTCTTATTGATTATGAATCATTAAGAATTAAATATATTCAAACCTTAAAACTTGCAAGTGATGGGTTTTATTATCTTGATTTAGATAGCCAGTCACTTTGGTTTAGTGAAATAGCACTTAAAATGTTAGGTTTGAATAATGAAGTTGTTTTAGTTGAAGATTTTCATAAATTTATTCATAAAGAAGACTTGCCGTCACTGTTAGGTTCTTTATCAAACTTAACAAAAAAGAAAGTGTCTTATAAAACTAGGTATCGTTTTTTAAAAAACAATCATTATGTTTGGTTAGAAGATGAAGGAGTAAGAATATTTGACGACCCAGGCGCAAACATTATTATGGGTAAACTTAAACTAAACGAACAAAACACTTTCCAAGCTGTTGGAGTTGAAGAAGTAGACACACTAAAGACTGAAAAAGAAATTTTTTATCACTTAGATGATTTATATCAAGACAATAGAACGTTTGAACTAGCACTATTTGAACTAGGAAACATTCCAGAAATTAACAAAGAGTATGGTAGAGACGTAGGTAATATGTTAATTGGTGAATACGTTAAAAAACTAAAAGCTTCATTTACTAGTGAATCAAGTGAAGTGTTTAGAATATCAGGGCTAGTATTTGCAGTTACAATTGTGGATTCAAGAAAAATGGAATTATTAAGAACTGGATTATTAAAAGATCCTGAGTTTTTAAATTTAGAAATGAACTATGGAGCAATTAACTTAAAGATGGATGTTTATTTAGGAGTAGCATCATCATATAAAGATGCGAAAACAAGTAAGCAAATTTATGAATATGCTTTTGAAGCATTAACTGTCGCAAGACATAAAGACTTTAAATTAAATGCATGTTATTACGGAGATTTAAATGACTAAAAAAGAAGCAAGACAACTTTTTAAAAGCCAAATTAAATTAATTACAAATGAAGAAAAAAACAAAAGAACAAATGAACTTATTAACTTAATTAGTAATTTAGAAGAATTTAAAAAAGCAACTAAAATAGCAATTTATTATCCTTTAAAATATGAAATGAATTTAACAAAACTAATAGAACTTTTCCCAATGAAAAAGTTTTATTTTCCTAAGGTTGTAAAAGATTCTTTAAACTTTTATTTAATAACTAATTTAGAAGAATTAAAACCTTCTTTATTTGGATTAAAAGAACCGCTAGAATCAGTTAATTTAGAACGAGATATTGAAGTTTATTTAGTGCCTTGCCTAGCTTCTAGCAACAACTATAGAATAGGTCATGGTGCTGGTTTTTATGATAAATATTTTGCTAAATACAATGGCTTTAAAGTAGGAATAACTTATCATGAATTTAAAGATTTAGATGTTGATTATAACGATCATGACATTCCAATGGATGTGATATTATGACAGCGATTATCCTTGCGGCTGGAAAAGGCGAAAGGGCTAATTTAAGCGAAAATAAGGTTTTAACTTCTTATCAAGGTAAGCCTCTTTTCATGCATAGTGTTGAGCTTTTTAAGGGATTAGGTTTTAAGGTAGTTTTAGTTATTAATAAAGAAGATGAAAACAAAATCAAAAAAGTCTATGATGGAAAGTATGTTTATGGTGGATCTACTAGAGGAGAATCGGTATTTAATGGATTAAAAGAAGTCACTAGCAAACATGTTTTTATCCATGATGCCGCAAGACCTTTTTTAACGAGTGATTTAGTTAAAAAATTATTAGATAATGTTGATAAATATGACGCATTATTTTTAGCTAAAAAAGAGGTAAATACTGTCTATGATAATAAGCTAAATTTAGTTAACAGAGAAGATTTAATTTTAGCAGAAACGCCACAAGTCTTTTTAACAGAAAAAATAATTAAAGCTTTTATTAATAAAGAAAAAGAATACACAGATGAAATTAGTTTATATAAAGATTTTTATGATGATGATATTAAAATAATTTTTCATGATTCTAACAATAATAAAGTTACTACTAAGGCAGATTTAAACTTATTAAAAAGTGAATATAAAATCGGACATGCTTATGATATTCACACTACTACCAAAGGTGATTTTATTTATTTAGGTGGGATTAAAATAGAAGCCCCATTTAAAGTTACTGCCCATAGTGATGGAGATGTTTTACTTCATGCAATTAGTGAATCAATATTAGGAGCACTTGGTCTTGGAGATTTAGGAACTCATTTTCCAGATACTAATGATAAATATAAAAATTTAGATTCCAAAGAAATTCTTATTTATGTAAAAGAAAAATTAATTGAAAACAATTATGAAATAGTTAATATTGACGCAAGTGTTTATTTAGAAAAACCAAAACTAAGTAGCAAAATTAAAGAAATAAAAGAAAACATCGCAAACATTTTAAATGTAGATAGTAGTTGTGTTAATATAAAAGCGGGCACAAATGAAGGTGTTGGAGAAATTGGTAAATTAGAAGCGATTGCAAGTGAAGCAGTATGTTTAATAAGAGGTAAGTAATATGAAAATAATTGAATCAACAGTAGGAATGTATGAGTTAGTAGATAATTTTAAAGATGCTTTTGACATTGCAGTTTTTCAAGAAAGATATTTAGATGAAATTTATGATAAATATGATTATATCGTTGGAGATGTTTCATCTAACGTACTTAGATTAAAAGGATTTTATGCTGATTTATCTAAACAACAAAACGTTAAAGAAATACCAATTCATTTAAATGAGAGTTGTAATTATCATTCAGGCTATTATATTTTAAAAAGATTAAGTGAACCAAAAAAGACTAAAAAGATATAATTATAAATTAGTAAAAGTGTAAAAGTTGCATATTAAAAATAATAAAAGTATAATTTGAGGTAGGTGATAAATATGGATGATACAGAAAAAATGGTTAGAGAACTAATAGAAAAAGTTAGACCTTATTTACAAAATGATGGTGGAGATATTGAAATCATTTCTGTTGAAGATGGTTTAGTATATGTTAAAATGCTTGGAGCGTGTGATGGATGTAGTTTAATTGACTATACTTTAAGGCAAGGTATTGAAACTATGTTATTAGAAAATGTTCCAGGAGTAATTGGAGTAGTATTAGTTTAAAGGTGTCTTAGAGACATCTTTTTTTATAATTTATTAAATACTAAAAAAGAGTTATAATAGAAACGGTGATAGTATGATTAAAAAAGATCAAATAATTACTTGTGAAGTAACAGGATATGCTAGTTATGGAGTTTTTGTAAAAGCAAAAGATTATATGGGTTTAATTCACATTTCTGAAATTAGCGATAAGTTTGTTCAAGACATTTACTCATTTGCCAGCGTTGGTGATTTAGTTGATGTTTTAGTTTTAGAAGTAGATGAAGAGAACAAACAATTAAAGTTATCTTACAAGAAAGCTGATAACAAAAAGAAAATCCAAGTAAGAGAATTAGAAATTGGCTTTAAAACTTTAGAAGAAGAAATGCCCAAGTTTATTAATAAAGCATTAAGAAAAATTAAGGAGGATACTAATGATTAAATTAAATGAAAAATATGTTTTGCCCTTTGTAAAACAAGATGAAAACTTAGAAGAAAAAGTTAAAGAGATTCATAAAATGATTCACAGTAAAACAGGTAAGGGCAATGATTTTTTAGGATGGTTAGACCAACCGATTAACATTGATTTAACTGAAATAGATGAAATTATTAGTACTGCAAATAAAATAAAGGAACAATCAAAAGTTTTATTAGTAATTGGAATAGGCGGATCTTATTTAGGTTTAAAAGCAGCCTTAAATATGTTAACTAATCCTTTTGATAACGAAGTTGAAGTTATTTTTGCAGGACATCATATTTCTGAAAATTATACAAAAGAGTTATATCAATATTTAGAAAATAAAGATTTTAGCATTAATGTTATTTCTAAGTCTGGAACAACTACTGAACCAGCAATAGCGTTTCGAATTTTTAAAAAGTTATTAGAAGATAAATATCAAGAAAGCGCAAAAGACAGAATATTTGTAACTACAGATAAAGCAAAAGGAGCACTTAAAAATTTAGCAATTAAAGAAGGTTATAAAACATTTATATTACCAGAAGATATAGGCGGAAGATTTAGTGTTTTTACACCGGTAGGTTTACTTGGTATGGCAGTTGCGGGTATTGATATTAAAAAAGCAATTAAAGGATACGCGGATAGTTACCATGATTTATTAAAATTAGATAACGATGCTTATAAGTATGCAGCATTAAGATACCAACTTTATAATCAAGGAAAAACAGTGGAAATGTTAATTAGTTATGATCCTGAGTTTACTTTCTTTTTAGAATGGTGGAAACAACTTTTTGGTGAGTCAGAAGGAAAAGATTTAAAAGGTCTTTTTGTGGCAAGCGCCAACTTTACAACAGACCTTCATTCATTAGGGCAACTTATTCAAGATGGACCAAGAATAATGTTTGAAACTGTCTTAAAAGTTAATGGAGCGAACAACAAGATAGAAGTTCCTTTTGATGAAAATAATTTAGATGAACTTAATTACTTAACTGGAAGAAGACTAAATGAAATTAATGAAAAAGCTTTTTTAGGCACAACTTTAGCTCACGTTGAAGGAGGAGTTCCTAACATTATTATTGAAATAGACAAACTTGATAGTTATCACTTTGGTTATTTAGTTTATTTTTTCTTTAAAGCTTGTGCTATGAGTGCTTATTTATTAGGTGTTAATCCTTTTGATCAACCTGGAGTTGAAGCTTATAAAAATAACATGTTTGCCCTTTTAGGTAAAAAAGGTTATGAGAAATTATTAGAAGAGTTAAACAAAAAGGGGTAATCCTCTTTTTTTAGTTTAAAATTGTGTTAAAATAAATAGCGGTGATATTGTGAAAGTAAAAACAACTAAAAAAACTGAAGAAACGATTTATTTAGGTCATCAATTAGGATTATTATTAAAGCCAAGTATGACTGTTTTAATTGACGGTAATTTAGCAGCTGGGAAAACAACCTTTACTAAAGGAGTTGGACTGGCTTTAGGAATTAAAGATAATATTAATAGTCCTACTTTTACAATTTTAAAAAGATATATGTATGATGAGGTAAAACTTTATCATCTAGATTTATATAGACTTGATGATGAAGGAATGGATTTTGATTTAGAAGATTATATAAATAGTGACGGTATTACAATTATTGAATGGCCTTTTAATGTTAAATCACTTTTACCTAATGAATATTTATTAATAAAAATTGAAATTATTAGCGAAGAAGAAAGAAAATTCACTTTTACTGCGGTTGGTAAAAGGTATAAAGAGGTATTAAAATATTTATGAAACAATTATTTTTAGATTCATCAACTAACCTTTTATATATTGCGGTTGCCAATAAGGGCCATTTAATTGAAGAAACAATTAGAATTGGAAAAAAAGATCACGCTAAGTATGTTGTAGAAAGAATCGATTTACTATTAAAAAGAAGAAGTATTAAACTTGATGACATTAAAGAAATTTATGTTGGAGTTGGGCCTGGTTCTTATACTGGCCTTAGAGTAAGTGTAATGGTCGCAAAGATGATTGCATATACAAAAGGAATTGATTTATATGAAGTATCAAGCCTTTACTTTTTAGCAAGCGGTTATGATTTTATTAAAGCACCCATGGTTGACGCCAGAAATGGTAATGTTTTTTCTGCTATATTTGATGATGAGCTAACATTATTAGAAGATGGTTTAAGAAAAACAGAAGATACACAAAAACAAGCAATTTTATTTAACGCTAAACCAGTAATGTTAGATGAATATAATTATGAAGTTAACATTAAAAAAATAATAAAACAGGCAAAGTTAGTAAAAGATGTTCATAATTTAGTTCCTAATTATTTAAGACAAACAAAAATATCATGATTACTTTAGCACAAATAGATGATATAAAAGATATTATAAAACTATCAAATGAAGTTTTTGTAAGTTCATTTAGTGAAGCAGATATTAGTTTTTTTATTAAACAAAAACAAACGTTTTTTGTATACGTAATTAAAGAAGAGTTAGAATTTGTTGGATTTATAATATTATGGATCAATGATAATAATGGTCAAATTATTGATCTAGCAATAAAAGAAAATAAAAGAAGATTAAATTATGGAAGAAAGTTAGTTGAATTTAGTTTAGATTTTTTTAAACAAAATGAAGTAAAACTAGTGTCACTAGAAGTTAGAGTAAGCAACATAGCTGCAATAAAATTGTATGAAGCGTTTAACTTTAAAGTAGAAAGAACACTTTCTAACTATTATAAAACCGAAGACGGTTTATTTATGATGAGGAGTTTATAATGATAGTATTAGCAGTAGAAACATCATGTGATGAAACAAGTGTTGCCCTTATAAAAGATGGAAAAGAAGTTTTATCAAACGTTGTTTTATCACAAATTGATATTCATAAAGAATATGGTGGAGTAGTACCAGAAGTCGCAAGTAGATATCATATTAGTCATATGACTTTAGTTTTTGAAGAAGCATTAAAAGAAGCAAAAATAAAAACAGATGAAATTGATTTAGTTGCAGTTACTGAAGGACCTGGATTGATTGGAGCTTTATTAGTTGGAATAAATGCAGCGACAGCATTTGCTTATGCTCATAATATTCCTTTAGTAGGAGTTAATCATTTAGCAGGTCATATTTACGCGGCTAATATTGATCATAATTTAGAGTTTCCACTTGTTGCTTTATTAGTTTCTGGGGGACATACCGAGCTTGTTTATATGGAAGATCATATGAACTTTAAAGTTTTGGGAGAAACGCTTGATGATGCGGTTGGCGAAGCATATGATAAAGTTGCTAGAATGATCGGGTTAGGTTATCCAGGAGGTCCATTAATTGATAAGCTAGCAAAACAAGGAAAAGATACTTTCTCACTTACAAGACCATACTTAGATAAAGAAGATTATAAGTTTAGTTTCTCAGGAATTAAAAGCGCCGTAAATAATATAATTTATCATAAAGAAAGACTTAACGAAGAATATAATAAAGCAGATCTTGCAGCTTCATTTCAAGAAGCAGTTATCGATGTTTTAGTTTATAAACTTAATTTAGCAGTAACAAATTTTAAACCAAAACAAGTATTAGTAGTTGGTGGAGTTGCGGCTAATTCAAGGTTAAGAGAAAGAGTTCAAGAAACACTTAAAGAAGTAGAAATAATTATTCCTAAAATGAAGTACTGCACAGATAATGCAGCTATGATTGGAGTAGCTGGATATTATACTTATAAAAAATTTGGAGCTTTGAAAAACTATGAGCTTGGTGGTAGTCCAAATTTAAGTTTAGAAAAAAGATAATAACTAAAACCAATTTCTTAAAAACAAATTGGTTTTTTTAACGCTTTCATAGCTTGTTTTTGGTTGTTAAAACAGTGGTTTTGTTGTATAATTAAAGCGGTGATAAAATGGACAAACATTCAAACTTTATTAAAACAATAATGATAGAAGACTTAGAAAATAAAAAGCACGAAACAATAATTACAAGATTTCCGCCAGAACCTAATGGCTTTTTACATATTGGTCATGCAAGAGCGATTATTATTAATTTTGAGCTAGCAAAAAACTTTAGTGGTTATACAAATTTAAGATTTGATGATACAAACCCAGAAAAAGAAGAACAAAAATATGTTGATGCAATAATTGAAGACGTTAAGTGGTTAGGTTATGAACCAAAAGCAACTTATTTTGCAAGCGATTATTTTACTGAAATGTATAATAGAGCAATACTATTAATAAATAAAGGATTAGCTTATGTAGATGATCAAAGTGCTGAAGAAATTTCTAAAACTAGAGGTTCTTTAACAACTCCAGGAACAAACTCTCCATATAGAAATAGAACAGTTGAAGAAAATTTAGAATTATTTAATAATATGAAATTAGGAAAGTATCAAGAAGGTGAAAAAGTTTTAAGAGCTAAAATTGATATGGCAAGTCCTAATATGAATATGCGTGATCCTGTTATTTATAGAGTAAGTTATGATCATCACCACCGTACTAAAGATAACTGGGTAATTTATCCAATGTATGATTATGCCCACCCTTTAGAAGATGCAATTGAAGGTATTACTCATTCTTTATGTAGTTTAGAATTTGAAGACCATAGACCTCTTTATGATTGGGTTGTAAGAGAGACTGAAATGCCTAAAGTTCCTAGACAAATTGAGTTTGGAAGATTAAACATTGAAGACACTGTTATGAGCAAAAGATATTTAAAATTATTAGTAGATGAAGGAATTGTAAATGGTTGGGACGACCCAAGACTACCTACTTTATCTGGAATGAGAAATAGAGGTTATACAAAAGAAGCAATTAAAGAATTCGTTTTAGCAACAGGGTTATCCAAAACTAACGCTTCTGTCTCTAATCATATGTTAGAGTCGTTTATAAGAGATGATCTTCAAAACAAGACTCCTAAAATGATGGCCGTCTTAGATCCACTTAAAGTAACAATCACTAACTATGAAGAAGATAAAGTTGAAGAAATAGAAGTACCACTTGATCAAAATAATTTAGAATTAGGAAATAAAACTATTTACTTTTCTAAACACCTTTATATAGAAAAAGAAGACTTCATTTTAGAAAAACCAAATAAACACTGGAAAAGATTTGCAAAAGATGTTGAGGTAAGACTTTTCAATGCTTACTTTATAAAATGTCATGATGTTGTTTATAATGAAAAAGGTGAAATTGTTGAACTGCTAGTAACTTATGATAAAGAAACTAAGAGTGGTTCAGGTTTTAATTTAAGAAAACCAAATGGAACAATTCATTTCGTAGAAGCAACTACAGCACTTAAGGCTAATTTTAATTTATTAGGTCCAGTAGTCTTTGATGGCGAAAAACCAATTTTAGAAAGAGTAAATAAAAATTCTTGGGAAGTAAAAAACGGCTATGTTGAAAAAGCAATGGAAAATATTCAAACTCAAGTACAATTTTTGCGTCAAGGTTATTTTATTAAAGATAATAAATTAGATAGTCTCAATTACCACAGAATAGTAGAATTAAAAAGTTCGTTTAAATAAAAGGGTTATGCCCTTTTTGTTTAGGAGTAATAATGTTAGAAAATTTAAATCAAAAACAATTAGAAGCAGTTAAAAAAATTAATGGTTCTTACGCTGTTATTGCTGGTGCAGGAACAGGCAAAACAAGAACTTTAACATATAGAATTGCTAATATGATAAATGAAGGTATATATCCAGAGGCCATTTTAGCAATGACTTTTACAAATAAAGCAGCTAGAGAAATGAAAGAAAGAGTTGCTAGTTTAGTTGGAGAAAAAGCTTATGAAACAAAAGTGTCAACGTTTCATTCTTTTTGTGCTGGATTTTTAAGAGATGAAATTCATAATTTAAATAGTGAATTTACAAGAAAGTTTTTAATAATTGATGAAGAAGACTCTAAACAAATAATTAGAGACACAGTTAAAGATTTAAACTACGATAACAATAAATTTAATTCTAACAGACTAAAAGGGATATTTTCAAAATACAAAAATAAACAAGCAGATTATTTAGATAATGACGAACATATTATTTATGATAAATACAATGATTATTTAAGACTTAATAATGCTTTAGATTTTGATGATTTAATTAAATTAACAATTGAAGTTTTAGTTAAAAATCCTAAAATAAAAGACTATTATAATAAGAGCTATACTCATTTATTAATTGATGAATTTCAAGATACAAATATTATCCAGTACGAATTAATAAAACTTCTTGCAGGCAATAACAATAATGTTTTTGTAGTAGGAGATCCTGATCAAAGCATTTACGCTTTTAGAGGAGCGAACTATGCAAACTTAGAATTGTTTTTAATTGAGTTTTCACCTGAAGTAATTATTCTTGATGAAAATTACCGCTCTAAAACTAGTGTTTTAGAAGTGGCTAATAAACTTATTTCAAACGCAAAAGATAGACCTGAGAAAAACTTGAAAAGCAGTTTAGGAGAAGGATTTCCAGTTATTTATGAAGTTAGGGAAACTGACCGTGACGAAGCTTATTTTGTTTTAAGAGCGATTGATATTTTTAGAGATAATGGCTATGAGTTAGATGAGATTGCAGTTTTATATAGAGCTAATTCTTTAAGTAGAGTTTTTGAAGAAACCTTTTTAAAAGCAAGCCTACCTTATAAAATTTATGGTGGTGTTTCTTATTTTGATAGAAAAGAAATAAAAGACATTTTAGCTTATTTAAGATTAGTAATTAATGAAAATGATAACATCTCTTTTAAAAGAATTGTTAATACTCCAAGAAGAAAAATAGGTCTTACAACAATTAATAAATTAGAAGTTTTTGCGAGTCTTCATAAAATGTCAATGTTTGAATCAATTGATTTAATTAACTTACCAACTAATACTTTAAAGGCATTAAAAGATTTTAAAAATACAATTGTTAAAATGAAAGAAAAGATAAACAATATAACTAACATTGTTGATGTAGTTGATTTAGTTGGGCATGATAGTGGGTATTATCAAATGCTCATTGATGAAGGTAATGAATCAAAAGATAGATTAGAAAACATTTATGAATTAAAAGCAATATTTTATGAATCATCTAATACTAATGATGTTAATATACTTGATTTATTAGAAGGAACACTTAATGATATTTCTTTAAAAACTGATTTAGATAGAACTACTTCAAATAAAGCAATCACGCTAGCTACAATTCACCAAGTTAAAGGATTAGAGTTTAAAGTTGTTTTTGTAGTTGCTTTAGAAGAGGGAATATTTCCAAACATGAATACTTTCACATTTAAAGAAATGGAAGAAGAAAGAAGAATATTTTATGTCGCAATCACAAGAGCGATTGATAGATTAGTTATTTCAAGAGCTAAAGAAAGATACCGCTTTGGTGAGGTTAAATATTTTATGCCTTCAATCTTTTTAACTGAAGCGGGTTTGATAGATGATAAAACATTCGCCCCAATTAAAGAAATAAAAGAAATAAAGAAAAAAGAAAAAGAACATTTTGCTGCAGGAGATAGAGTTGAGCATGATCACTACGGTAAAGGTGTAATTGTTCAAGTAGATGAAGATAAAATTGTTATTGCCTTTGCGAAAGAATATGGCATAAAAACATTTAAAAAAGATCATCCAGCAATAAGTAAAGTAAATTAAGCCAATCCTCTTATATATTAAGAGGGGCTTTTTTTATGTTAAATAGTGAGCAACTAAAAGTAGTTAACGCAAAAGAAAAATCAATTTTCTTATTAGCTGGAGCAGGGACAGGCAAAACAACAGTAATAATAAATAGATTAAATAAAATTTTAAAAGAGACAGATAATAAAACTTTTTTGTTAATTACTTTTACAAAAAAAGGAGTAGAAGATTTAAAAAGAAGAATTAAAGTCAAAAGTGAAACTATTTTAATAACAACTTTTCACGGACTTTGTTATCAATTTTTAAAAGAAGATAAAATTAAATTAGTTAAAGAAGAAGAATTAATTAGTGAAGGTTATTCTAAAGAAGTATTAAGTAAAATAGATTTATTTAAAAGAAATAAAATCATAAACAATGATTTAACAAAATATAATAATTTTTTAAGGCTTATAAATAAAGTTGATTTTAATGATTTAGAACTTTTACTACTAAAAAAACTTAATGAAGATAATAAGTTTAAACTAAAACTTTCAAAAATGTTTGACTATATTTTTATTGATGAATTTCAAGATACATCAAGTAACCAATATGAAATATTAAAACATTTAAAAAATGAGAATAACTACTTTTTTGCAGTTGGAGATCCTGATCAAAGTATTTATAATTTTAGAGGTGCAAGCGAGGCAGTTATTTTTAAATATTTAGAAGATTTTAAAGCAAGAAAATATGAGATACTAATCAACTACCGATCTTATTTAAAAATTATTGAAGTTGCAAATAAATTAATAAAACATAATAAAAGAAAACTTCATAAAAGTTTAATTAGTGAAACTACCCAAAAAGGCAATGTTGAGATAAGAAATTTTAAAAACAGTAGCAGTGAAATAAGTTTTATTATTAATGAAATTAAAGTGTTAGTTAAACTAGGCTTTAAGTTTAATGAGATTGCAATAATATATAGAAATAATTACTTAATAAATAATATTAAAAAGTCTTTTTATAGTCATTATATTAATGATATAAATCTATTAACAATTCATCAATCAAAAGGGCTTGAGTTTGAGGTTGTATTTGTAATAGGTCTTAATGAAGGGATTCTCCCGATGAAAAATAGTAAGATAGACGAGGAAAGAAGACTTTTTTATGTTGCCTTAACAAGAGCAAAAAGCAGATTATACATAATAACAAATTCAAAGCATAAAAAATCAAGATTCATAAAAGAAATTAAGTAATAAACTTTAGTGATTCGTAAGTTAATATTAAAAAAATACTATTTAAATATGTTATAATATTTAAAGGTGGTAATGATGAACATTAAAGAACAAATGAGAGAGCTAATTAATAAAATAGAAAAAGCTAGCTACGAATACTATACTTTAGATAACCCAACTGTTTCAGATGAAGTTTATGATCAGTGGTTAAGAGAGTTAATTAATTTAGAGGAAACTTATCCTGAACTTAAAAAAGTTGATTCTCCAACTTTAAGAATTGGTGGAGTTATTTTAGATAAGTTTAATAAAGTTACTCATAGTAGTCCGATGATGAGTTTAAACAATGCTTTTAGTTTTGAAGAATTAAAAGATTTTTCAAATAGAATTAGCAAAGAAGGCTTTGAAGTAACTTATGATATGGAGCTTAAAATTGACGGGTTGGCGATTAATTTAATTTATGAAAATGGAGTTTTAGTTACTGCCTCAACTAGAGGAGATGGCGTTGTTGGCGAAGATGTTACTTTAAACGTTAAAACAATTAAGTCAATTCCTTTAGTATTAAATAAACCTCTCTCACTTGAAGTTAGAGGAGAAGCTTATATGCCTCATCATGTTTTTAAAAAATTAAATGAAGAAAGAATAATTAATAATGAACCGCCTTTTAAAAATCCTAGAAATGCTGCTGCTGGAACGATAAGACAACTTGACTCAAGTGTAGTTGCGAAAAGGAATTTAGACTTTTTCGCCTTTAATTTAGTTAACCCTCATGAGTATAACTTACAAACACAAAGTGAAGTTTTTGAGTTTTTAAATGACTTAGGAATAAAAGTTAATCCTTATACTGTAGTAAGAAATAATATTGAAGAAGTAATTGATGAGATTAAACATTTTTTAGAGTTAAAAGATACTGTTCCTTATGACATTGACGGTGTTGTAATAAAGGTTAATGAACTTAATTTATATGATGATATTGGTTATACCGTTAAGTTTCCTAAATGGGCTATTGCTTATAAATTTGCCCCAGAAGAAGTAGAAACAAGACTATTGGATATTACTTTCCAAGTAGGAAGAACAGGAGTAATAACTCCAGTTGCAGAACTTGATAAAGTTTTAATTAGCGGTTCAGTTGTTGGAAGAGCTACTCTTCATAATGAAGATTATATTTTAAGTAAAGACATTCAAATTAATGATTTTGTGATGATTAGAAAAGCAGGAGAAATAATTCCAGAAGTTATTGGTCCAGTTTTAAGTAAAAGAGAAAAAACAACACCTTTTAAAATGATTGAGAAATGCCCTTCTTGTGATCATCTTTTAAATAAAGAAGAAGGAGATGCGGATTATTATTGTATTAATCCAATTTGTCCAGATCAAATTGTAAATAAAATGATTCATTTTGCCTCAAGAACTGCGATGAATATTGACTCACTAGGAGAAAAGGTTGTAAAAAGATTGTATGATGAAAATATTTTGTTAGATGTTAAAGATATTTACTTATTAAAAAATAGAAAAGAAGAACTTTTAAGTTTAGATAGAATGGGCGAAAAAAGCGTAATTAATTTATTAGATGCAATCGAAGCATCTAAACAAAACTCATTGGATAAATTGCTATTTGGCCTAGGTATTCGTCATGTTGGTAGTAAAGTTAGTAAAATCTTAGTAGAAAACTTTCCAAATTTAAGACAATTTTTTGAAGTCACAAAAGAAGAACTATTAAATGTTTATGAAATTGGAGAAGCAATCGCAAATAGTGTTATTAATTACTTTAAGGAAGATTACGCTAAAGAATTAGTAGACTTTTTTGAAATAGAAGGATTAAATTTAACATATAAACAAGAAAAAATTAACGATTCCTTAAAGGAATTAACATTTGTTTTAACAGGTACTTTGGAAAATTATACTAGGACAGAACTATCTGAATTAATTGCTGCTAGAGGTGGTAAAGTAAGTGGATCGGTTAGTAAAAAAACTAATTATGTGATTGCGGGTAGCGAAGCTGGTTCTAAGTTAGATAAAGCACTTAGTTTAGGAGTTAGAGTTATTAATGAAAAAGAATTTTTGGAGATGATTAATCATGAATAATGATTATATATATATAAAAGGGGCAAAAGAAAATAACTTAAAAAATATTGACTTAAAGCTTCCTAAAAATAAATTTATTGTAATGACTGGCTTATCAGGAAGTGGTAAGTCAAGTTTAGCATTTGATACTTTATATCAAGAAGGTCAAAGAAGGTATGTAGAAAGTTTGTCAAGTTATGCAAGACAGTTTTTAGGTTCATTTGAAAAACCAGATGTAGAAAGGATTGATGGTTTATCACCAGCGATTTCAATTGATCAAAAAACAACTTCTAAAAACCCTAGATCAACTGTAGGCACTAATACAGAGATTTATGATTATTTAAGACTTTTATACGCTAAAATAGGAGTTCCTTATTGCCCAGGCAGTAACGAACCACTAACTAAACAAACTGTCGAAGAAATGGCTAATAAAGTGTTAGAGCTAAATGAAGGTGATCGCATTATGATTTTGTCACCTATTGTTAAAGAGAAAAAAGGAACTCATAAAAAAGTTTTAGAAAACCTTTTAAAAGATGGATTTTCTAGAGTAAGAATTAATGGTGAAATTGATGATTTAGATAGTTCTGTTTTATTAGATAAAAATAAAGCTCACACAATAGAAGTTGTTATAGATAGAATTGTAATTAAAGATGATGTTAGATCTAGAGTTTATGATTCAATTGAACTGGCTAGTTTAAAAAGT
This sequence comes from uncultured Acholeplasmataceae bacterium, assembly GCA_964649865.1. Classification (GTDB taxonomy): domain Bacteria; phylum Bacillota_I; class Bacilli_A; order Acholeplasmatales; family UBA5453; genus DUQU01. The sequence continues at coordinate 19,753 of CAZYSQ010000005.1, read as the reverse complement.
GGCGGATTTGTTGATGTAATTATTAATAATGAAACGACTTTAAGTTTTTCTGAACATTATGCCTGTAAAGATAGTTCTTTTATGATTCCTAATCTAGAACCAAGATTATTTTCTTTTAACTCGCCCCTTGGTGCTTGTCATGAATGTAATGGAATAGGTAAAAAGTTAAATGTTTCTGAGCGTTTAGCTGTTGATTTTGATAAGTCGATTAATGAAGGCGGAATTCTTCCTTTTAAAAATCAAGACGAAGAAAACTTACAAGGACAAGAACTGGCTCAAGTTTGTGCACATGTAGGTATTAATTTAGATGAACCACTTAAAAATGTAGCTAGAGAAAAACTAGATCTTATTTTTTATGGAACTAGTGAAGCAGTACATATAAAAACAATTAGTAGTAGCGGAAGAATTCATGAATCTAAAAAACCTTTTGAAGGTGTTTTAACTACTCTTGATAGACGTTATATGGAAACGAGTTCTGAATGGATTAGAGAGTGGATTGAAAGTTATATGACTGAATCTATTTGCCCGAGGTGCCACGGGAAAAGGTTAAACGAACAAGCATTAAGTGTTAAAATAAATGATTTAGACATAAGTGATGTTACAGAAAAATCAATCGGCGAATTAGTTACTTATTTTGATCAAATAAAACTTACTGAAACTGAACAAGAAATAGGTAAAAACATTTTAAGAGAAGTAAGTGAAAGATTATCATTTTTAAATAATGTTGGACTGGATTATTTAACTTTATCAAGAGAAACATTAACACTTTCAGGAGGAGAAGCTCAAAGAATTAGACTAGCCACTCAAATAGGATCTAGTTTAAGTGGTGTTTTATATGTTTTAGATGAACCATCAATAGGTCTTCACCAAAAAGACAATAAAATGTTAATTGAGACTTTAAAGAAAATGCGTGATTTAGGTAACACTTTAGTTGTTGTTGAACATGATGAAGAGACGATGCTTGAAAGTGATTATTTAGTAGATATTGGTCCAGGTGCTGGTGATGATGGTGGTTATATCGTTGCAGAAGGCCCAGTTGAAAAAGTTTTAAAAAACAAAAACTCAATTACTGCTAAATATTTAAGAAATGAATTAAAAATACCAGTTCCTAAAGTTAGAAGAGAAGGAAACGGCAAAGTACTAAAAGTAATTAATGCTAGAGAAAACAACTTAAAAAACTTAGATGTTTCTTTTCAACTTGGAAAATTAATATTAGTCACGGGAGTAAGTGGAAGCGGTAAGTCAAGCTTAGTAAATGATGTTTTATATAAAGGAATTTATAGATTAATATATAAAGCAAAAGAAGAGCCAGGTTTATTTGATAGTATTCAAGGAACAGAACATATTAAAAGGTTAATTGAAATTTCCCAAACGCCAATTGGAAGAACCCCAAGAAGTAACCCAGCAACATACACAGGAGTTTTTGACGATATAAGAGACTTATACGCAGAAACGAATGAATCTAAAATTAGAGGATTTACTAAATCTAGATTTTCCTTTAACGTTAAAGGTGGTAGATGTGAGTCATGTAGAGGCGATGGTGTAAAAAGAATTAGTATGCACTTTTTACCTGATGTTTATGTTAAATGTGATGTTTGTCATGGCAAAAGATATAATAGAGAAACACTACAAGTTAAATATAAAGATAAAACAATTAGTGATGTTTTAAACATGAGAGTTGAAGAAGCTTTAGAGTTTTTTAAAAATATTCCTAAAATTAAAAATAGATTACAAACACTTCACGATGTAGGTTTAGGCTATATCCAGTTAGGACAATCTGCACCAACTTTATCTGGAGGAGAAGCCCAAAGAGTTAAGTTAGCTAGCGAATTATATAAAAAAATCACTGAAGAAACATTATATATATTAGATGAACCAACTACAGGTCTTCATACAGATGATGTCGGTAGATTAATTAAAGTAATTAATAAAATAGTTGATGAAGGAGCTACAGTAATAATAATTGAACATAACTTAGACGTTATTAAAAATGCTGATTATATTATTGATTTAGGACCTAAAGGTGGTCAAGCGGGTGGTCATATTGTAGCGGAAGGTACTCCTGAAGAAGTAAGTAAAGTTAAAAAATCATTTACAGGAGAGTATTTAAAGAAAGTGTTAGAAAATGAATAAAAAAGATAAAGACAAATTAAAAGAGGAAATTGAAAAAGTATTAAAAGAAGAAATAGAAAAACAAAACAAACTATATCTCTTTTTTAAATATGGAATGCACCCTAACTTTAGCTTACATATTTTACTAACAGTTATTATTAATATAGTTTTAATTTCTGCTATTCAAGGATTAACAAATTTTGCGATTATTAGTGATTATATTTTTTATTTTGGAACACTTGTTTTATTTAGTTTTTCAGAAATATTTGTTAAAATATTAGTAACTAAACTAATGCATACATATAATTATTATTCACTTGGTTTAGTTGATTTTATGATGGTGTTATTACTCTTTTATTTAACAATTATTTTACTTAAAGGGATGAGATTTAATTATCTTTGGCAACTTGTTATTTTTGTAACAATATTTATTATTTTAAGATTTATAGTTGGTTATTATTTAAAACAACTATTTCATAAACCTAAAAAGGAGGCGTAGAAATGAATTTTAAAAAGATTAAAGAACACGTAATTAAACACGAACAATATTATTTGCCTGGAGGGTTTATTTTATGGTTTTTATTATTAGTGTTTTTGGCTACTGTTGGCCAAAATCCACCGTTTAGTAGTTTTGCATTAGACTTAGGTTCAATCCAAATAGCATGGTATGCAATTTTCATTTTATCTGGAATTGGAATGGCCGCAATTATGGCATTTAGAGAAGCTAAAAAGTTAAACATTAATTCAAATCATTTATCTGATGGGATTTTAATTGCAGTTCCTCTTGCTATTATAGGGGCGAGACTTTATTATGTTATTTTCGATCCAATTAAAAATAATTATCATTCTATTGGTGATGTTTTAAATATTGCTGGTGGTGGTCTTGCGATTCATGGCGCTGTCATTATTACTTTAATATTTGTAGTAATTTATACAAGAGTTAGAAAGATAAATATTTGGGCGCTACTTGACATGATAGCTCCAGGATTTTTAATTGGACAAATTGTTGGTAGATGGGGAAACTTTTTTAACCAAGAAGCTCATGGAGGTTTAATGACTGAAAAAGCTTATAATTTTTTAAAATATGTTTTACCAAGATTTGTTTTAGAAAATATGTATATGACAAAAAATGGAGAAACAGGTTATTTTCATCCAACCTTTTTATATGAAGGGTTATGGAACTTACTAGGGTTAATAATTATTTTAATAGTTAGAAGAAAAAAATTATTAAAGTTAGGAGATTTAATTGGTTATTATTTAATTTGGTATGGTTTAGGAAGAGGACTTTTAATTGAACCATTTAGAACTGACCCTTTATTTATTGGTAACATTAGAGTAAACGTATTATTTTCGATTGTTTTATTCGCTGTTGGCGGATTGGCATTTATTATTATTAAAAATATCTTATTTAGAGAACTTCCTTACTACGCTGATTTTGTTTTAGAAAACGAAGCTCAAAAGAAAGATTAAAAGAAGGTGTAAAAATGTATGATCTTATAATTATTGGAGCTGGTCCAGCAGGAATTACTGCAGGAATTTATGCTAAAAGAGCAAACTTAAAAGTTGTTGTAATTGAAAGTGGAGCACCAGGTGGACAAATGGTTAATACTGGAGAAATAGAAAATTATCCAGGGTTTACTAAATTAGCGGGTGCTGATTTAGCGATTGAAATGTTTAACCATGGTATGAATTTAGGTGTTGAATATATTTTTGGCGAAGTTATTAAAGTAGTTGATGGTCACCAAAAAGAAGTAGTGTTAAATGACCGTGCTTTAAAAACAAAAGCAATTATTATTGCCTCAGGAGCTTCTCCTAGAAAACTAGGATTAGAAAATGAAGAATATTTAAGTGGTAAAAATATAAGCTGGTGTGCAATTTGTGATGGTCCGCTTTATAAAAACAAAGAAGTAATTGTAGTTGGTGGTGGTAATAGCGCAGTTGAAGAAGCATCTTATTTAGCAACTTTAGCCACAAAAGTTACAGTTGTTCAAAACTTAAAAACGTTAACTGCTGATGAAAAAGCTCAAAAGATTTTGTTAAAACATGACAATGTAAAAGTATATTATAGTAGTTTAGTTAACGCCTTTATCTTAAATGAAGATAAGTCTTTTAAAGGTGTAGAAATAATAAACGAAAACAAAGAAACAACTTTAATTGAAGCAGATGGTGTCTTTGAGTATGTAGGTTTAATTCCTTCAACAAAACCATTTAGTGATTTAGGAATATTAAACAATCATGGATATGTTACTACTAATGAGAAAATGGAAACGGCTATTAAAGGTATTTATGCAGCCGGCGATGTAAGAGATAAGCAAATAAGACAAGTTGTTACCGCAACAAACGATGGTGCGATTGCGACTCAAAATGTATTAAAATATTTAGAAACGTGGGAATAAAATGACTTTCGCAAGAAGTGTAAAAGAAGAACTAACAAGATTAACAAATAATGATAGTGAAAAACTAGCTGAACTTTCAGCTCTTTTACACATCAACTCGGAAATAGTCATAAAAAATAAACAAAAATATTTAAATTTTCAATCTAATAACATTGCGATTGTAAGAAGATTTTTTAGTTTAGTTAAAGATCTTTATAATAGCGAAATGGAAATAATCTCCAAAATTGATAGTAATCTTAGAAAAAAGAACATAATTGTAGAAGTTAAAACAAAGGTTGATAAAATAATTAACGAACACTCTTTAATAGATGAAAATATTGGAGATTATGAACTAATTACAGAACAACAAAACTTAAAACAAGCTTACTTAAGAGGAGCCTTTTTGGCAAGCGGATCTATTAATGATCCTGTTAAAGCAACTTATCACGCTGAAATATTTGTAAAAAGTAAAATAGAAGCGATTTTTATTCAAAGGTTAATGAACTATTTTGATTTAAATGCCAAAATCCATATTAGAAGAAAAGGCTTAATGGTTTATTTAAAAGAAGCTGAAGCGATTGTAGAATTTTTAAAAGTTATTAATGCTTATGAGGGAGTTTTTAAATTTGAAGATTTAAGAATTCAAAGGGATTTTAGTAATAACATTAATAGGTTAATTAATATTGAAGTTGCAAATGAAAAGAAAATAATCCAAGCTTCAAATGAACAAATTAAACAAATTGAGTTTTTAAGAAAATATTCTGATATTACTTTATTAGATGATAAAACTTTAGAAATAATTAAACTAAGAGAAGAAAATCCTGAAAGTTCGCTTTTAGAATTAGCGGAAGCATACGAAAAAGCAACAGGAGACAAAATGAGTAAAAGTGGAATTAATCACCGCCTTAAAAAACTAAAAGAAGAATATGAAAACTTAAAAAAAGGACTTATTGAAAAAGGGGAGAAGTTTTAGTTTAGTGTTGTATATAAACTATAGTTTATGTATAATAGACTAGATGTAAGGAGAAAGAAATGGCAAAAAAGATCGTAAATAAACAAACAAAACAAGCTAAAAATGAAAAAGCAAAAAATAAAATTAAACAATATTCATACGCATTTGTATCTGTAATAGTTATAGCAATGGCAATAGTTGGTATTGTGTTACTTACTAAAAACAAAGGTGAGAACGGTGAAGTAAAAAGATTTGAAGAAATTACTCACATTACTTTAAAACAATTTAACGCTTTAACTGGTAATAGTGAATCAGATGATGATTACGGTGATTTAGATTTAGATTATTTAGCGCAAATTGATTTATTTGTGTTTGTGTATAACCCTGATTTTGATAACGAAGAATTAGAAGATTTAATTAACAGATATGCAAATAATTACAAACATAATATTTTAGTAATGAACTATCAAGAAAACCAAGGAATAAGTGAACTCTTTTCTAAATTAAGACTTCCTGAAGTTCCAGGATTAATTCACATTCATTTAGATGAAGCAACAAACGATTCAGTTTACTTAAATATGAAACAAATTCAAACAGCATTAGCTTATTTAGATTAAAGGGGAAAATAATCCCTTTTAATATGTTAGGAGGCAAAAAACATGGAAAATAATATTATTTTAGAAGTGAGTAAAGCATTAGGAATTAAACAAGACCAAGTAGTTAAAGTTTTAGAATTACTTGAAGAAGGTTCAACAATTCCTTTTATTGCAAGGTACCGTAAAGAAGTTACAGGTGGACTAGACGAAGAACAAATTAATGAAATTCATAAAGAATGGAGTTATGCTTCTAACCTTTTAAAAAGAAAAGAAGACGTTATTAGATTAATTGAAGAAAAAGATTTGATGACCGAAGAATTAAAAAAAGAAATTTTAAAGGCAACTAAACTTGTAGAAGTAGAAGACTTATATAGACCATTTAAAGAAAAGAAAAAGACTAAAGCAACAGAAGCTATAAAAAATGGTTTAGAACCACTTGCAAAATGGATTTTAACACTTCCAGAAAGTGGCTCTTTATTAGTTGAAGCAGCTAAATACTTAAATGAAAATGTTAAAAACGAAGATGAAGCAATTTTAGGGGCTAAATATATTATTGCTGAAATGGTAAGTGATAATGCTGATTATAGAAAAGCTTTAAGATTAGAAATGACTAATGATGGTTTAATAGTTTCAAAAGCAAGAAAAGACGCAACAAAGCTTGATGAAAAAGGCTTATACCAAAACTATTATGAATATGAAGAAGCAATTAAAACAGTTCCATCCCACCGTGTTTTAGCGATGAATAGAGCTGATAACTTAAAAGTTGTCTCAGTAAGTTTAGAAGCTAATAAAGATAAGATGCAAAGTTATTTAGAAAATAAAATTATTGGTAAAAAAACATCTATCGTTAATAATGAAATTAAAGAAGCAATTGCAGATTCATTAAAAAGATTAATTTATCCATCAATTGAAAGAGAAGTAAGAAGTGAGCTTACTGAAAAAGCTGAAGATAAAGCAATTGAACTTTTTGCGATTAATTTAAAAAACCTTTTACTTCAAGCACCAATGAAAGAACAAATAGTAATGGGGATTGACCCTGCTTATAGAACAGGTTGTAAAATTTCAGTAGTAAATGCTCAAGGTACAGTTTTAGAAAAAGATGTTATTTATCCTCATGAAAAATATGTTGGTGAAAAAGACGCAGAAAAAAGAATACCAGTTTCACAAAGAACTGTAGTTCAACTTATTAAAAAACATCACGTTGATATTATTGCTATTGGTAATGGAACCGCATCAAGAGAAACTGAAAGCTTTGTAGCAAATATGTTAAGAGAATATAAACTACCTACAAAATACGTTATTGTTGATGAAGCAGGGGCTTCTGTTTATAGTGCTAGTGAATTAGCTAGAAAAGAATTTCCTGACTATTCTGTTGAAGAAAGAAGTTCAGTATCAATCGCTAGAAGATTACAAGACCCACTATCAGAATTAGTTAAAATTGATCCAAAAAGTATCGGTGTTGGTCAATATCAACACGACGTTAATCAAAAGAAATTATCAGAAACTTTAGATTTTGTAGTATCTAATGCAGTTAACCAAGTTGGTGTTAATGTTAATACGGCTTCAGAAGCGCTACTTTATTATGTTTCAGGATTAGATAAAAAAATAAGTGAAAACTTAGTTAAATACCGTGATAAACATGGTCCTTTTAAAACTAGAGAAGAAGTGTTAAACGTTCCTAGACTTGGGCCAAAAGCTTATGAACAAGCAGCAGGTTTTTTAAGAATAGTAGGCGGATTAGAAACACTTGATATGACTTCAATTCACCCAGAAAGTTATGAAGTTGCTAAAGAAATTATTAGACTAAGTAACTTAACTCCAAGTATGATTGGTAGTCCATCAGTAAGACTTTTTATTGACTTTATGGATAGATCAAAACTTAAGAGTTCAGTTGAAATCGATGACTACACATTTAATGATATTTTAGATGCTTTAGCACAACCACTAAGAGACCCTAGAGATGAATTTAGTGCGCCTAAACTAAGAAGCGACATTTTAAATTTAGAAGACTTACAAGAAGGAATGGAATTAGAAGGAACAGTTAGAAACGTAGTTCAGTTTGGTGCCTTTGTTGATTGTGGTTTAAAAGAAGATGGTTTAGTCCATATTTCTAAAATGGCTTCAAGGTTTGTAAAAGATCCTAACGAAGTAGTATCAGTTGGTGATATAGTTAAAGTATGGGTTATTGGTGTTGATAAAGTAAAAGGCAAAGTTTCTTTATCAATGATCCCACCTAAATAAAATATAGCGTTTAATATATTGACAACTTAACAATAATAAGTTATCATATATAAGCGCATTTGGAGCAGTACTCAAGAGGCTGAAGAGGTGCCCCTGCTAAGGGTATAGGTCGGTGAAAATCGGCGCGAGGGTTCAAATCCCTCCTGCTCCGCCATTTAAAGGCCCGTTGGAGAAACGGTTAACTCACATGCCTTTCACGCATGCATTCACGGGTTCGAATCCCGTACGGGTCACCATGATTGAATTTTAAAATGTTACATATCAAAATGTGGCATTTTTTTATAGTTTTTGGCTTGTTTTTATCCGTTTTTCGAATCTTTCCTAAAACAGGTGGTTGTTGAGTACAAAAATCCACAAAGAGTAAAGCAGTGAAAAAAGCAGTTTTCATTTGGAGGAACTCGACATTTTTATATAAATTGTTTAACCAAAAAGATTAAACAATAGAGATAAAAATATATTTTTATAAAAATATAACATTATGTTATAAAGGTATCTGTTCGAAATAAATATTATCTTCAGCTTTAGAAAAGAATGTAACTAACTATAAAAATCTGTTTTATGTGCGTATTGTAACAGTATGGTTTGCAGTTGAAAATGGAGTAATATGGATAACTACAGAGGTTTAATTATTTGGTGATACTATTGAGGGGGCATTTAACAAATTTTATTGATTGGATTACATTTTGGAATTAAACCATTATTGAAGGGAATGAACTAAATGAAAAAAGTTATTATTAGAAAAGGATTAGTGTTAACGAGTATAATTATGTTTATTTTTTTAAGTATTACACTACTAATCATTATTGATATGTTATTAAATTGGAATTTTGATAATTTTCTTGCATTAGGATTTTCCTCCACATTAACTTTCCTGTTTTTATGGATTATTGCAGATAGCTATGTTCAAGTTATCAAGTTTAAAAAAAATGGTATTACAATCAATAGAGGAAATATTAGATATTCCCATACAAAATATGATGATATTGTTGAACTGACAGTAGTTACTTTTACAAAATTTCCGCAAATGAAAAAAGGAGAACGACTGTACGGGTTAAGAGAATCGTATAAGATGCCTAAAAAGATACCTGATAAATGGATACTAATTCAAGATGAACGGGGTGACAGAAATATTTCAAATATTTATTCATATTTAGTTCCGATTAGAAAATATATGCCAATAAAAATTGTTTTTGATATAGAAATTTTAGAACAATTAAAAATTAAGAATCCTAGTATTAAGGTATGTTATAGAGAAATTTCTTAGAAAAAATTATATATTTATAAATGATTAGAAAAAGCAATAAAAGATTTTTAAAAATTGTAGTATTTCATTCACAACACTAAAAAAATGAATATAGTAAGACTTTTGAACCCTTTTGGACTAGTTGATCGGGGGAGAAAGTTTTTTTATTTAATCTGTTGATATTGTATTGACAATGTGATACAATTTACATAGAGGTGAATGATATGGTAAAAAATGCATATATTAATATGAGAGTCAAAGAAAATTTGAAAAATGAATCTGAACAAATATTAAATAATTTGGGATTAAGCCTATCATCAGCAATAGACTTGTTTTTAGTACAAGTGGTAAACAAGCGAGGTATTCCATTTGATGTTATACTTCCTAGTGAAGAAGAAGCAAATAGAAAAGTAGAATTTGCTAAGGCAATTAATGCTTTAGGAGGTGTTGATATTACACCGGAACTATCAAAGATTATTGATTTATATGCAAAAGGGGATATTAGTTATGATGTTGCTGTTTTTGCTATTAAGCAGGAAGTTATAAATGATTGATAAATATTTATATTCAAACACTAATGTTTTGATTAATAAAGCTAATATAAAGGATCAAGAAAAACTTGAAAATTTTGAAAGTGCAATGGTTGATCTTTCATTAATTAAACTTTATGAAGATGGTTTCATTATAAATAAAACGTCAAATATATTTGACATTCATGAGATCTTATTTAAAGAAGTATATAGTTGGGCAGGTAAACCTAGGGAATTAGATATTTACAAAGAAGAAATGGTAATAAATTATAAAAGTGTTGAATATGAACATTATAATTTAATTAATAAAAAAATTAATGAATTAGATAAATTACTAAATAGTATCAATTGGAAAGACTTTAATAATTTAATAGATGACTTAGTAGAATTTATATCAAGACTTTGGAAGATACATCCTTTTAGAGAAGGTAATACAAGGACTGTTGTAACATATTTATATTTTCTAACTAAACAAAACAATATTTCTCTTAATGTGAATTTAATTAAAGATAACTCTAAATATTTTAGGAATGCATTAGTAATGGCTTCCATTGGTGAATATAGCAATTATAGTTATCTTAGAAAGATATTAAGTGATGCAATATCTAATAAGGTTACACCAAATGACGATTTTAAAAAAGACGATGGAAGGTATAAAACGATTAATAATATAAAGATGTCTAAGTATAAATTTAATTATCATACACTAAAGAAAGATTAACGTTAACGATAATACAATTATGATTCTTTAATTATGAAATTATATTTAAACCTAAATAACTGCATGCATTTCATTCACAACACTAAAAAAAGAGCATGCATTTCATTCACAGACCGTGACCTAGTTGGGTGCATTTCATTCATAACACTGAAAAAATGCTAGCATTTTGCTCACAACTAGACACGATTGAATTTTAAAATACTACACTTTGGTGTGGCATTTTTCTTTATACTATTAATGAAAATGACTTTAATAGAAACAAAACAAAAATGATGACAAAATTGATAGGTTGCATTTGACAAAATAACTAGTTTATATTTGACAAAATCACTAGGTTGTCATTTAATCTAATTAGAGGTGGTAAGTTATGAAGTTAAAACCTAGAGAGTATAAGCCAAGAATTGTTGATTCCCAGTTAGAAAAGTATTTAGATATCTTTGGAGCGGTTTGTGTTGAGAGACCAAAATGACATATTTAATAGAAAGTTATGATCCAATAAAACATGAAATTGTTGATAGTTGGATTTTAGAGGATAAATATATTAATGCTAAACAAATAAATGAATTTGCTTTTTTTAACGAACCCATTTCTACAAACTATAATTATATTTTAAATAACCCTTACGAAATGGCTAATATTAAATCATTTATTAAAGTCTTTAAATCTGATAAAACAATAGTCGGAGTAGTAGTTTTTCACTACTATAATGATAATGATAAGTTTTATTTGGGTATAAATCCACTTGTTGTTAATCCCGATATGATGAATCGTGGCATTGGAAAATCTATATTAAATCAAATAATTAAAAACTCAAAAATTATATGTGGCGGGGAAGTTAATTATATTAAAGCATTAAGCGAAAAGAAAAATATTGTTTCTCTAAAACTTCTTGAAAGAGCAGGATTTAAAAAAGAAGAAGCAGATAAAAATTTTATAAGTTATATTTATAATATTAAATAACTTTCAATAAAAAACTGCTTAAATTTATCTTTAAAACATTGTTAATTAAAAACTTGCATACATTTCTTTAACAGACCATTGCTTATAATAATATAGGATTTAAGATAGATTATTAATAACAATTAAGATAAAATGGTTAAGGTGTATCAAGATAGAGGAGATTTAGTAATATGAAAAAAGTGTTTTTAATTTTGTTAATGAGTTTATTTGTTTTCACAATAAATGCTTGTAATAAAGAAGAAGTTAATCCTAATGTTAGATATTTTAGAGTTATTTTTGAAAATAATAATTTTAAAATTGATGAACTAGAAGTGAAAGAAGGAGATTTGATTGATTTTCCTAAAATTAATGACCGTTATAGTAGAGTATTATATTGGACTTTAAAAGGAAGCACTGAAAAGTTTGATGAAACAACAAGAATTGATAGAAATTTAACTCTAACTCCTGTTTTTGAATTTGCTAATATTGTTGGTTTTGCGAATACAAGATTAGAAGATGAATATGTCTTTCCAGGAGAAAAAGTAAAAAAACCTAAAAGAGATCCAGAAAAAGCAAATTATCTTTTTGCAGGTTGGTATGAAGATTATCAAACAACGATCCCTTTTAATTTTGATAAAGTTTATGACTATGTCCAGCACATTACAATATATGCTAAATGGGAAGATGCAAAAGCTGATTTATATTACCGAGATTTTGTTATAGACCGTATTTTATATTATGAAGTTTACATGACTAAGTATGCCTCTGAAATAGTTACTATTCCATCTTTTTATTTGGGTACCGAAATATATGAGCTTTACCAGATGGGTGAAGCAAACAATGTTAAGAAAGTTATTATCCCAATGAATGTTCACAATATTATTCCTAAATTCTTTTATGCTTCAAAAGATCTAGAAGAAATAGAAGTACATAGTTTAAATATGGTTTATAAAACAGTAGACGGTGTGCTTTATAGAAACCCAAGTAGTCTTGTTTTTTATCCAATGAATAAAAAAGGAGATACTTTTAAAACTGATGTTGAAGAAATTGGGAGAAATGCTTTTTCATACAACCAAAACTTAAAAACAGTTATTATCGAAAATGCTTATAACGTTTATGCTGATGCTTTTTCTTTTTCAAACATTTTAAATGTTGTTATAAATAAAGAGGCACTTATTGACACTTATGCTTTTAAAGATTATAGTGGCAATGTTTTTTTAGATGATGATGAATATGCATTTAATGTATATAACGGAATGACAGTTTATAAAAAAGGAGAATGGGAATTTATAAATGAAATTCCTACACCAATAAGCTAATATATAGCTATTAAGGGAGATAAAACATATGCCAAAAGGCCTTTATTATGAAGTGGTTGGAACTGGATATCCTTTAGTATTTTTACACGGAAACGGTGAAGATCATAATATCTTTAATAACCAAATAAACTACTTTAAAGATAAATATCAGCTTATTTTAATTGATACAATTATGCATGGCAAATCAAATTATAGTTACAGGAAATATAATTTTTATGAGCTTGCTATATTAGTCATAAATGTACTTAAAAAAGAAAAAATTGACAAAGCAAATTTTGTTGGATTTTCTGATGGTGCCAACATATTACTTCATTTATCTTTACTTAATAAAGACATCGTAAATAAAGCAGTTTTAATAAGCGGAAACATTAACCCAAGAGGATTAAAATTTAAAACATACTTATCAACTAAGCTATTAGAATATAAATATTTACTAACAAGAAACACAAAATATTATTTTTATTATTTAATGGGTAGTCAACCAAAACTAAAGTTTAAACAATTAAATAAAATAAACAATGATTTTTTAGTAATCGCAGGAGCTCAAGATGTTATTAAATTAAGCCATACAAAAAAGCTTTCAAACAAATTAAATGCTTCTTTAACAATTATTGAAAACGGTAATCATTTTTCTTTAATAAACAAAGCTAAAGAAGTAAACAATATCATTGAAGAGTATTTAAAATAAAATAAAACAAATTAAAATTTTTTTTTTAAATAAACATAAACACGTTAATATAAGTTGTATTTAGTTATCGTGATATAATAACTTATCAAGTAAATTAATGATACTTTTAAATTTATTTGTAACGAGGTACATTATGTCTCAAATAAAACGTTTTGATTTTGATAAGAAACCAGTAAAAGAAAAATGGTTTTTAACTCCGATTAAATACTTGCTAGCTATGCCTGAAGTATGGTTAAGAAAAACAATAATTACTAAAACTAATGTTAAAGGATTAAAACCTCCTTATATTATTTTATGTACACATCATGCTTTTGTTGATTTTAAAGTATTAACGAAAGCAATTTTTCCTCATCCCGCTAATTATATAGTTGCCATTGATGGTTATATTGGAAGAGAATGGTTACTTAGAAATGTAGGAGGAATTTGTAAAAGAAAGTTTGTTAATGATATTAAGCTAATTAAACAAATTAAATATAGTTTAGAGGAGTTAAAAACTATTGTTGCAATATTTCCTGAGGCAAGATACTCTTTAGTTGGAACAAATGCAATTTTACCTGATTCGTTAGGTAAAATAGTAAAAATGATGAAACAAGATGTAGTAGTACTTAATATGCACGGGAACCATTTATCACAACCGGTATGGAATTTAAAAAAACGCAAAGTTAATTTAAAAGCTGATATGACTAGAATATTAACTAAAGAAGCAATTGAAACTTTAGAAATAACTGAGATTAATAAAATAATAAATAAAGCCTTCATTTATGACGAATATAAATGGCAAAGTGATAATAAAATTAAAATAGATTATAAAAAAAGAGCTGAAGGATTACATAAAGTTTTATATCAGTGTCCTCATTGTTTGACTGAACATAAAATGAATTCTAAGGGAATAAATTTGTACTGCGAATCATGTGGCGCTAATTACCAAATGGACGAGTACGGTAAATTAAAAGGCACAAACGTAGAAACTAAATTTTCTCATATTCCTGATTGGTATGAATTTGAAAGAGCAGAAGTTAAAAAACAACTATTAAACAACACTTATCTTTTTGAGGATAAAGTTAGAATTGATTCTTTACCGAATGCCAAAGGTTATATTGATTTAAAAGAAGGGTATTTAGTTCATAATAAAGAAGGTTTTGTGCTTACAAACGATAACAAAGAAAACCCTGTTAACCTTATAAAAGAGCCGTTATCTTTATATTCGTTACATGTAGAGTATGATTACTTTAAAAAAGGTGATTGCCTTGACTTATCAACAACAGACGATACTTATTATATATACCCTTTAACAAAAAAGAATGTTGTCACAAAACTTCAATTTGCAGTAGAAGAAATATACAAACTTAAGATAAATGAAAGAAAAAACCAACTTTAATTAGTTGGTATTCTGTTGATTTAATATAGTTGAGTAAATTTAAGTTATTTTAATAAAGATAGGTTTTTTTAAGATTAAATTTGTTTTCCCTAATTAAGAAAACTTCATTTTTTGACTTTAGTGTAAACTTTGTAACATTAGAAGTAATTAATGCTGAATGAAAAGCTTCAACAATATATGTTTGATCAAACACATTAATTTCAACTGGTTCATTATTCGCAAATAAAATTGTATAATCATTGTTTTGAGTTACATCAATTGAACCATTTAAAGTTATTTTATCTACTGTAAAGTAGTTATTAGAAACTAATCTAGTTACTGGTCCAAAGGTATCAGTTTTTAAAGGTTTATTAGTTTGATTATAGTTAATTACTTTTAAAGCATCTTCAATGTGTAAATCTCTTAGTTTACCGGTATTATCTTTTCTGTCATAGTCGTATAAACGATATGTAGTGTCAGAAGATTGTTGTATTTCTAAAATTTTAATTCCTTTGCCAATAGCGTGTACAGTTCCAGTAGGGATGTTATAGAAATCACCCTTTTTGACTTTAACACTTTTTAAAACATTATTCCAATCGTTATTATCAATATATTTTTTAAAGTCCTCTTTGTTTTTAGCGTTTTGTCCATAAATAATACTTGCATCTTCTAATGCATCTAAAATATACCAGCATTCATTTTTCCCTAAATCATTATGATGTTTTAAAGCATATTCATCATCTGGATGAACTTGAACACTAAGATCATCTTTAGCATCTAAAACTTTTATTAATAAAGGAAATCTATCGTGATTACTTTTACCAAACAGACTTTTATTTTCTAAATATAAAACATTCAAAGGCTTATCTTTATATTTGCCATTTTTAATAATTGAAGCACCATTCAAATGACCTGATAAAACCCAAGCTTCACCAACCGGACTAGTTTGGTTTTGGTTATAAAGTTCGTTTAAATAAGAACCTCCCCAAATTCTTTCTTTTAAATTAACATTAAATAATAAAACATTTTCTTTCATTACAAACTCCTTAATAATTGCTAAATCAATTATATCATAAGTCAAGGTGTTAAAGAGTTTGTATTTTTGATATAATAACGTTGATATATGTTTGGAGATGATAAGATGAAATATTATTTAGGAATTGATGGCGGCGGTACTAAAACAAAAGTTATCGTTATTAATGAATTAAAAGAAGTTGTTTTTGAAAATATAGTAGGACCATCTAGTGTTGATACTGTTTCACTTGATGAAACACTTAAAGCGTTTAAAGATAGTATTAAAGATTTAGATAAAAAGATAACTTTTGAAGCTTGTTTTGCAGGACTTGGTGGTATAATCTTTGATAAAGATAAAGAAAATGTTGAAGAGCAATTAAAAAAGTTACCTGGAGTAACTAATAAAACAGTTGTAAAAGCAGAAAACGATATGCATAATGCTTTATACAGCGGCCTTTTATTTGATGAAGGTATTGCTTTAATTGCAGGAACAGGTATGGTTGCCTTTGGAAAAGATTTATATGGAAATGTTGCTAAATGTGGCGGTTGGGGTTATAAAGAAGGTGATTTGGGTAGTGCATACAGCATGGGTAAAAGAGCACTTAGATATATGATCAGAGCTTTTGATGGCAGATATGAAATTGATGATTTTGCCCAAGAAATCGCTGATAAAGTAGGACTAAAAGATGCCAAAGATATAGTAAAAATTATGGACGAACTATACTTAAAAAGAACAGATGTAGCTGATTTATCAAGAATCGTTAATAAGTATGCAAACGTTAATAATAAATATGCTTCAGTAATTGTCAATAATATGACAGACGAACTTGCTTTAGCTGTTAGTGGTGTTTTAAAGCAAACTAATATAAAAAATAAGAAATTAGTAGTAGTAGGATCACTTGGTAATTTAGACGGTCTTTTTAAAACATTACTACATAAAAAAATTAAAGAGTTAGATCAAAATATTGAAATACTCGCTCCATTAGTTGATCCAGCTTTAGCAGCTGCTTTAATGGCTCAAAACTTAACTAAATAAAAATAAAAATGGTAACTGAAAATTACCATTTTTTTACCTTAAATTATTAATATTCATAAATAATAAAGTTTTGTTGTAAGTTAGAAGAAGTGTCATCAGTAATTTCTTTAACAACTTTAAAGTTAGTATGAACGTTTAAGAAATCTAAATAATCTTGAAAACTATAATACATTATTAAAGTTATTTTTCTTGGGAATTCTTTTACTGAGTTTACAATTTTTGAAATAACTTTTTTGAAAACTACAACAGAAAATGAATTAAAAAAGTAAAAGACATTATCGGTGTTTTTAATTAAATAGTCTTCAGCTTTAATAAGCTCAAAGTTGACACTTTCTAGTGCGTTTTTTTTAATCTTTAAATAGTCGTGGAGATTATTAATCGCTTCATCATAAGTAATGGGATTAGCCTCTATTCCTTTTGTTTGGCAGTCAAAAAGATAATTAGCATAAAAAACTACTCTTCCCCTTCCAGAGCCAAAATCCACAAAAGTGTCTTCTTTATTTAACTTATAATTATCAAATAGTAAATCTAATAATTGATATGGTGTTGGTTCATAACGGTGGTAGTGATTATTGTTGTGCCAATCTCTAATTCCTGATGTAGTAATATTGAGTAATTTATCATTTATTTTAATAGTATCAACCTCTTATACAATTATTTATCTATTTAAAATAAGATCTATTTCTTTTTCAAATTCTTTAATATCTATATTATACTTTTCTTTTACATTATTAGAAAGGTTCTCAACTGAGAGTAGTATAATAATCTTTCTAATGGAACTTTCAATTGCTTTTAGTTGGGTTGTTAAATCATCACAACCTCTATTTTCGTCAATCATATTTAAAATGCCATTAAATTGTCCTTGGGCTCTTTTTATTCTGTTAATAACAGTTAAACTACACTTCATATTTATCTCCTTTTTTAGGGTAGAGCATTTTAGTATTAAAATATACCCCATATGGTATAATTATACTGGAAAAAAAATTCAAAGCAAGGAGAATGGCAATGTTTGATTTTAAAATTGATAATAATATTAAAAAAGAAAAAGAGTTAAAAGAACTTTATGATGTCTTAATTATTGGTGGTGGACCAGGAGCAGTTAATGCCGCTATTTATGGAGCTAGAAACGGTTTAAGTGTTTTAATAGTAACAGCAGATAAAGGAGGGCAACTTCTTAATACTAAAACTATAGATAACTACTTAGGTTTTTATGATGTTAGTGGAGAAGAATTAAGTAACCATTTTTATGATCATTTAAATAATTTTGATGTAGATCTTATTTTTTATAATTTTGTGGAAAAACTTTCTAAAGTAGATGAATTATTTGAAGCAAGCTTATCTGATGAAAGACTTATAAAAGCTAAAACAGTTATTATGGCTACAGGGGGAAACCCAAGAAAACTTGGCGTAAAAGGTGAAAAAGAATTAACAGGAAGAGGAGTTTCTTATTGTGTAATTTGTGATGGTCCTTTTTATGTAGGAAAAGAAGTAATTGTAGTTGGCGGTGGAAATAGTGCTTTAGAGGCTGCTTTAGATTTATCTAAATATGCAAAAAGTGTTCACTTAGTACAAATAATGGATAGATTTACTGGAGATAAAGTATTAATAGATAAAGTATTTGAGACTAAAAATATTACTTATCAATTTAATAGTGAAGTAGTAGAAATTAAAGGTGATAATGGTATTGATAGTATCGTTATCAAGAATGATGAAAAACTTAGTGAGAAAAAGATTGAAGGAATTTTTGTAGAAATAGGAATTATCCCAAATAGTAGTTTAGTTACTAATTTAGTTGAGTTAAATAATTTTAAGGAAATAATTACTAATATTAACCAAGAAACATCATTAAAAGGTTTATATGCAATTGGAGATGTTACAAACTTCCCTTATAAACAAGTTATTACTGCCGCAAGCCAAGGAGCAGTTGCAGCATTAAGTATTAATAAATATTTAAATAAATAAAAGGAGATATAAAAATGGAAAGATTATTAAACGATGATTTACAAAATCAAATAACAGAAATGTTAAGTATTATGAAAGAAAAAGTTAATGTAGTATTTTTTAGTGAAGAAAGTGAAAATAGCCAAATAACAGAAAAATTATTAGATGAAATTGCACCACTAAATAAAATGTTAACATTAACAAAATATAACTTAAGCGAAAGCAAGTCTGAAGCATTAAAATATAATGTTACTACAGCTCCAGCATATGTTGTGTTTAGCGATAACGAAGAACCAAGAGGTGTCTTTTATGGAGTTCCAGCAGGGCATGAAATTAATACATTATTAACTACTTTAGTTGATGTAAGTAAAGCAGTGCCTTTATATGAAAACAAAATTTTAGATGAAATTAGTTTAATTAAAGAGCCTACTAATATTAAAGTATTTGTCACAACATCTTGCCCGCACTGCCCAGGTGCAGCAATTAACGCTTTAAGGTTAGCACAATTAAATAAAAACATTAATGCAGAAATATTTGAAGTTCAAACTAATATGGAAATAGGTGATAAGTATAAAGTATCAGGAGTTCCTAAAATCTTAATTAATGAAACAAGTGAACTTATGGGAAATCAGCCTATTGAAGCATTTTTACAAACAATTAAAAAATAATAAAAAGCGTTTTGAACGCTT